>DJZB01000011.1 GCA_002450335.1 Rhodobiaceae bacterium UBA6963 | reverse complement strand
GAGCCAGGATCAAACTCTTAAGTTTGAATCCGGCAATCGTCACTTGTTCTACGCTCAATTGAAGATTTAAAAAAATCTTCGACGAGTTCCCACTCATACACATATCCTAAGATATGTGGAGTGGAAGAAACGCGAACATATCATGATGATTGCGATTTCTTGTGTCACTATCAGTTTGCAAGCAAGCTGAAGTGACCGCCAGGACACCGCCGTCCACGTTTCTCTTTCTGTATTTACAATGTCAAATAGCTGACTTTTTGATTATCTAAATAAACATAAAGCCCCTTACGAAATTGAAACCAAGCGCAAGAAATGCTTTCACCGGAATCCACAATGGGAACAGATGAAAAATTCGATAGCAGCCTCGTAAGGATCAGTATTGATTCCATGAAAATCTATGATGGTCAAGCCTTCCGAAGAAAACCCCGGACATGCCGGGGACCAAAACTTCATGCACAAGAGGTTACTGATAGACCTCATGTGGAAGCGCACTTATATGCGGGCACTGAGATACTGTCAAAGCCTTTTTTAAGTTTTTTTTAAAAAAATTTTTCTGCAAATACCCCCTACATATAGAGGGCTTTTTTTTATATACACACTACATACGGAAATCACATAAAATCAGGAGATTATCCCGCCTGATGAAGGGTTTTTGTAGGCGTGCCTTCAACACGACCGGTTCAAATAAAGCCGGTTTGTGGCGAACACCATGACTGTTTCATTCCACCTATGGTCAATGATGACTCAATAAGATATGATTCTTTCTGAAAATTTTTTTGTGGAAAAATGCTAGATTCTGAAGAAATTCGCATAAAAACGCGCCCAAGCCGCAATCTGTTCTACCTCACGGTTGTCCTTGCTTTGGTTCTGAGTTTCTGGGCCTTCAGAAACTATGTGGAGGCAGATGCCAATCAAACACGCATTTCCGCGCGCCCGGTTCCTGCTGCGCCCTTTATTGACCCCACCTGGCTGGACAAAAAACCCATGATGCGCACCAGCGAGACCGCATCTCTTGGCAAAGGCGGGACGCTCGCTGAATTGCTGACCAATAACGGGATTGATATTATTACGGCTGATAGAGCGCTTGACGCCCTGAAAACGATGCTGAACCCTAGAACCCTGAGAGAAGGTCAGGAGCTGAGACTTTTTTATGAATGGGACGTCAACGCTTCTGAGGAAACTGCATCATTTGCCGGTTTTGACCTGATTCCTGCCCCGACAAAACGCATCATTGTCCGCAAGTTAAAAGACGGCAGTTTCCAAGCCGTATCTGCCAGTCGTCCATTGACGGAGAAGCACTTTCTCATTGACACTGAAATCACTTCTAGCCTCTATCAATCCGCAAGAAATGCTGGCATGGCGCCGTCACAAGTGATTGAGCTTATCCGCATGTATTCCTTTACGGTTGATTTCCAGCGTGAAATTCGTGAAGGCGACCGGCTGGAGGTACTCTACACCCGCCTGTTTGACCCGGATGGCAAGCAAGCCGCCACGGGTAAAATTCTCTATACCGGCCTGACCATCAAAGGCAAGCGGCAAGCCTATTGGCATTATAAAACCCGCGATGAGGACAAGACATATTATCTTGATGAGAACGGCAATAGTATTTCGCGCCTGCTCATGAAAACCCCGCTGGACGGTGCGCGGCTATCCTCCCGTTACGGCCTGCGTAAACACCCGATACTCGGCTTTACGCGCCTGCATCGCGGGGTGGATTTTGCCGCCCGTCGCGGGACACCCGTTTTCGCGGCCGGTGATGGCGTTATTTCCGCCCTTGGTGTGGAAGGCAATCACGGCAAACGCATCAGAATTAATCATGAAAATAATTACAAGACGCTTTACGCGCATCTTAATGGCTATGCCCGTGGGCTCAAAACCGGATCGCCCGTAACACAGGGTCAGGTGATTGGCTATGTCGGCGCGACGGGACTGGCAACCGGCCCACACCTGCATTATGAAATCACCTATGACGACAGAACCGTGAACCCGCTGACAATCGAGATGCCGATTTTGACCAAACTTGAAGAAGAAGAAAAAGTCGAATTCGACAGGGTGCGCCAGAACCTGACTCGCCTCGCCCAAGACCTCGCCGCCGGCCTCGACCCTTTAGAAAGCCAGTAAAGTTAAAGTTCAACAAAGCTCAGCTTAAGCTCGCGTAATTCTTGCAAACACATATATGAATTGACAATAAGCATGTAAAATTTACCATTAATTAATAATAAGGTAAAAATTTCCATGTCAGACATAGATGAAATTATTGTTACAGCGACCGTACCAACCTACGTTTATAACCCGTTAATTGGCACAGGGACATCAATTTCACCATCTTCCCCGTATACCGCTCCAACCGCCCAATCAAGTTGGCATTATAAACAATATCTCAAACAACAAGCTGAAAAGAAGTTAAAGCAACTTCAAGATGACATAGACGCTATTGATATGTCTCATCTGCTTAGTGATGAAGACCCTCTATTAGAATTAGTGTGTAATCAAATAATCTTTGATGACAGGAGTGGTTCACGGACATTGAACATTGATGACATAGTCATCACAATCCCGAGCCATATTTTAGGGGATATAACAATTAACCCAGAAAG
>DJZB01000022.1:225689-230348 GCA_002450335.1 Rhodobiaceae bacterium UBA6963 | reverse complement strand
CCATAGGAATAAAACCTGTAATTATTTTGAACAGCATGTTCATAAGCTTTTTTCATTGTGTCCAGCCCTGAAAAGGCTGAAACAAGCATAAATAAGGTTGATTTGGGCAGATGAAAATTGGTCAAAAGCATATCAGCTGCCCTAAAACAATAACCGGGCTTAATAAAAATATCAGTCGCATCTGCAAATGGTTCAATTATCCCATCCTTTTTTGTCGCTGATTCCAATAATCTCAAAGACGTTGTACCCACACAGCAAATCCTGTGCCCATTTTGCTTCGCATTGTTTAACTTATCAGCTATTTCCGGCTTAACCTCACCCCACTCTGCATGCATTTTGTGATTTGCAGTGTTCTCAACCTTAACGGGCAAGAACGTCCCTGCGCCTACATGTAATGTCACACGGCATATCTCAACACCCATTGCCTCAAGTTCTGCCTGCAAATTGGGCGTAAAATGAAGCCCCGCAGTCGGAGCCGCAACTGCTCCGTCATGTTCAGCGAATAATGTTTGATAATCCTGATTGTCTTTTTCATCCGGCCTGCGTTTGCCTGCAATGTAGGGGGGTAATGGCATAGACCCGATAAGCCCCAGAAGCGCATCCATTTTGTCTAGTGATAACTTAAAATCAATTAAGGCTTCTCCTTGATCTTTTTCCAAAACGGTTGCGGGATATACCACCCCCTCTTTATCCTGAAAACGGATGATATCGCCCGGCTTTACTTTTTTTGCTGGTTTGAGCAAGCATTTCCAAGTGCTCGTGCCTTGTCGTTCAATAAGGTTTAATTCTACATGAGCGCCTGACTGTTGAGTGTCGCCTGCAACAGACTCGCGTAAACGTGTTCCTGAAAGTTTCGCTGGTATCACACGCGTGTCATTAACCAGCAACACGTCACCCTTTACAAAGTAGGATGACAAATCACGGATAAATTTATCGGTTAAATGACCTTTCGGGGCAACATGTAGGAGTTTAGCGGAGTCTCTGGGTGATGCCGGACGTAGCGCAATGAGCTCGTCGGGCAAGTCAAAGTCAAATGCTTCAACCTGCATACGCTTTACTATTCGTCATCAGAATCCGCAAGACGCATGGTAACTATATAATCCGGCTCTTCAGGTGGTTCACCTTTAGCTATAGCATCAACATGTTCCATGCCCTCTACGACTTCAGCAAAAACCGTGTATTGACGATTGAGAAATTCTGCATCTTCCAAGCAAATAAAGAATTGGCTATTTGCACTGTCGGGATGTTGAGATCGCGCCATACCAATTGTCCCGCGCAAAAACGGCTCAGGCGAAAACTCGGCACGTAAATCAGGGTAGTCTGAGCCACCCATGCCTGTCCCTGTTGGATCTCCGGTTTGAGCCATAAATCCGTCAATTACCCGGTGAAAAATAATATTATCATAAAATTTTTGCTCGGCGAGTTGTTTCATTCTCTCAACATGTTTTGGTGCCAAGTCATCTCTGAGACGAATTTTGACAACACCGGTGCTAAGTTCCAATATCATGACAGACTCCTTTTCTGACGCGAATGCAGGGTTTGGGGAAAGAGGTAGGATGATACTGAAAAATGTAAATAAACATATAATGTTACGCATCAAATAACACTCCTAATAGATTAATTTAACTTGGTTATTAGCTTTTCACATATTGATGTTGGGCAAAACATACTCACATCACCTTTTAGCTGAGCTATCTGACGAACTTGAGTTGATGAAATATGCGAAATTTCAGGTGAAGCCGCAAGAAAAACCGTTTCTACCGGCGACGATGTTTGACGGTTAATATTAGCCATCTGGGCTTCATAATTAAAATCACCGGTATTACGAAGACCGCGTAAGATAACATTCGCCCCATGTTGCTCAGCAGCAGTAACCATCAACCCGTCAAAAGCAACGACCTGAACGTTATCAGCATGATCAGGCAAACTTTTTGAGATCTCCAAGCTTATCATCTCAAGTCGCTCATCAATTGAGAATATCGGTTTTTTGGTTGCACTCACACCAACACCAATAACAAGACTGCCTACAAGACTTAAGCCACGTGTAATGATATCCAGATGACCGAATGTTAATGGATCAAAACTTCCCGGATAAAAACCTTTAAGCATTACGCATCCCCTGAATCAGATGTGTCGTCTGGCATGTCATCTGTGGGTTCAGAAGTTTCCTCATCACCTAATTCCTCGCCGTCAGGAATAGCTTCTTCAGAAGTCTCGCTTAGACAAATCACGGAAACCACATGAGCGTCCTCATCTGTCTTGAAGATAGTGACACCTTGTGTATTCCGTCCTGCAACACGCACATCATTCACCGGACATCTTATCAAAGTCCCACTATCAGTTACCAGCATAATTTGATCTGTTTCCTTGACCGGGAAAGACGCAATTAAAGGCCCGTTACGGTCGGTGACAGTCATTGCAATAATACCCTTACCACCACGACCGGAAACGCGGTACTCATAAGCCGATGAGCGTTTGCCATAGCCGTTCTCACTAACGGTCAAAAGGAATTGCTCTTGTGCGCCCATAGCGGCGTAACGCTCAGGGCTGAGAACAGCCTCCTCAGTGGTTTCTTCAAGCTCGGCATCCTGTATATCCTCGTCAGTTCCATCGGTTGCGCGCCGAAGCATTGCCGCTTGTTTCAGATAGCTGTTACGTTCTGCCGGAGAAGCGTCGCTGTGCATCAAGATTGAGAGAGAAATGACCTTCTCATCTTTACCCAGTTTGATACCGCGTACACCTGTTGAATTTCGACTGCGGAAAACTCGAACATCGGTCACAGGGAAACGAATGCAACGCCCTGCATCATTGGTAAGCAGCACATCATCATTCTCAGTGCACAGTTCAACGCCGACAATAAACTCACCCTCCTCAGGCTTCATAGCAATTTTGCCGCTTTTGTTAATATTCACAAAATCCGATAAGTCATTGCGCCTCACATTACCAAAGCCTGTGGCGAACATAACGTGATAATCACTCCAGCTGTCTTCATCTTGTGGAAGCGCCATAATTGCTGCAATGGTCTCATCTTCTTGAAGGGGCAGAAGATTAACAAGCGCCTTACCACGAGATTGTGGATTACCGACAGGCAAACGCCAGACTTTCATTTTGTAGACCATGCCGGTTGTAGAGAAGAACAACACAGGCTGATGTGTATTAGCCGCGAAAATACGGGTAACGAAATCTTCGTCCTTTGTGGACATACCAGACCGGCCTTTACCGCCTCTTTTTTGCGCCCGGTATGTTGATAGTGGAACACGCTTGATGTAACCAGAGTGGCTGACAGTCACGACCATTTCTTCTGAAGGAATAAGGTCTTCATCATCAACCTCAAATTCATCTTCAATTATTTCGGTGCGCCGCGGCGTTGCGAATTCATCACGTACAGAGGTTAACTCATCACTGATAATTGAAAGAACACGTTCACGGCTACCAAGAATATCAAGATAATCTGTTATTTTCCCGCCAAGCTCACTCAGTTCATCACCAATCTCGTCTCGGCCCATAGCCGTCAGTCGTTGGAGACGAAGCTCTAGTATAGCGCGGGCCTGTGCTTCACTGAGAACGTATTTTCCTTTGTCGTCAATGCGATGGCGTGGGTCATCAATAAGACGAATAAGATCCGCAACATCTTCGGCGTCCCAAGCGCGCGTCATAAGTTGTTCACGAGCGATTTGAGGAGAGGCAGCTTTGCGAATAACAGCAATTACCTCGTCAATATTGGCCACGGCAATCGCCAAACCAACCAACACATGAGCTCTGTCGCGTGCCTTATCAAGCTCAAACTTACTGCGGCGCGTAACAACTACTTCGCGAAATGCTATGAAAGCCTTCAAAATAGAACGCAGATTTAGCAGTTCCGGCTTACCACTATTGAGTGCAAGCATATTCGCCCCGAAACTGGTTTGTAGACTGGAGAAACGGTAAAGCTGGTTCAGCACAACCTCCGGAACAGCCTCCCTTTTCAATTCCACAACAACCCTCATGCCGTCGCGATCGGACTCGTCGCGAATATCAGCAATGCCTTCGAGAGTTTTCTCACGCACCAGTTCAGCAATTTTTTCAATCATGGTGGTTTTATTGACTTGGTAAGGAATTTCCGTGACGATAATTGCAAGACGTCCTTTACGGATTTCCTCGACCTCAGCCTTGCCCCTCATGACGATAGAGCCGCGCCCGGTTAAAATGGCAGAAAGTGCGCCTCTGCGTCCTAAAATCTGTCCGCCTGTCGGAAAGTCGGGGCCAGGTACAATTGAATTTAATTCACCGTCTTCAAGTTCAGGGTTTGCTATCAGAGCTAAGGTAGCGTTAATCACTTCCCCAAGATTATGCGGGGGAATGTTTGTCGCCATACCCACGGCAATACCATTCGCCCCGTTAACAAGCAGATTTGGGAAACGCGCCGGTAAAACAACCGGTTCACGCTCTGAGTTGTCATAATTATCCTGAAAATCAACTGTATTGCGGTCAATGTCTTCAAGCAACGAATGGGCCGGCTTGGCCATTCTGACCTCGGTATAACGCATAGCCGCGGCAGGATCCCCGTCTATCGATCCAAAATTGCCCTGCCCGTCCAAAAGAGGCAAGCGCATAGAGAAGCTCTGAGCCATTCTAACCAGAGCATCATAAATCGACTGGTCACCATGTGGGTGATATTTA
>DJZB01000022.1:214779-225484 GCA_002450335.1 Rhodobiaceae bacterium UBA6963 | reverse complement strand
CAGGATCCCCGTCTATCGATCCAAAATTGCCCTGCCCGTCCAAAAGAGGCAAACGCATCGAAAAGCTCTGTGCCATCCGAACCAGTGCGTCATAAATTGATTGGTCACCATGAGGGTGATATTTACCAATGACATCACCGACAACGCGCGCCGATTTACGATAAGGTTTATTGAAATCATAGCCGTTTTCATTCATCGAAAACAGGATGCGACGGTGAACAGGCTTCAAACCGTCCCTAACGTCAGGTAAAGCACGACTGACAATCACACTCATTGCATAATCTAGATAAGATGTACGCATCTCATCTTCAATGTTGATGGGGCTGACGTCAAAATCGGGAGGTACTTCACCTCCACTTGCCGTTACCGGAGGATCCTCTCTGTCGTCATCACCACCGCTACCGGCTTCATCAGATGCTATTTCATCTTCAGGAAGGGTATCAGTTTCAACCTCATCATCAGGGGAATTGTCAGAGTCTTCGTTCAATTTTTTTGCTTTACCCACGTTAAATTATTAGGAAAAATCCTATGGTTTTTTATAGCATTTTATAGCTATGAGTCGCAATAATTCCCTGCGATAGAAAACAGAAAACTTATCTGTAAATCAATAGGTTAAAATGGAATGTCGCCATCCATATCACCACCGGAAGAAGAGGCAGGTAAACTATCACCCCCACCACCGGAGCTAACATTTCCAGTTGAGCTTCCGGCAAAATCGCCGCCACTCTGACGACTGTCGAGCATAGTCAAATTACTGCTGTACCCCTGCAACACAACTTCGGTTGTGTATTTATCTTGACCGTTTTGATCCTGCCATTTTCGTGTCTGAAGTTGGCCTTCAATATAAACTTTAGAGCCTTTACGAAGGTATTGCTCAGCAATTTTTGCAAGCCCTTCGCTGAAAATTACAACACGGTGCCATTCTGTTTTTTCTCTTCTTTCGCCGGTATTTTTATCTTTCCAGCTTTCGCCCGTCGCAATACTGAGATTGGCAATAGGTCTGCCGTCTTTGGTTTGACGAATCTCCGGGTCAGCGCCCAGATTACCGACGAGAATAACTTTATTAATGCTACCAGCCATTTTTTCTCCGATCATTATTACATTTTGAATTTAGTGATGACTCGGCTCAAAGTATCACCTCAAACATTGCATTCCTGTGGAAAACTTATTTTAATTTTCAACTAAAATCGTTAAACAATGGTCAGTGGCGACATAATAAAATATTGCTCGTGTTAGGATGTGAACTAACTCCTGAGTTATATAAAGATAGGTCAAACACCCAAATGCCCGCAAAACGTAAATCAGCCTCTATTCCTGCCCCAATACAGGCCAAAAACATCAACATTGTCGGTGCACGCGAACATAATCTCAAAGATATTTCTATCGTCCTGCCACGTGATAAGATGATTGTGATTACGGGTCTCTCGGGTTCCGGTAAAAGCTCACTGGCTTTTGATACAATCTATGCAGAAGGTCAACGGCGTTACGTCGAAAGCCTTTCAGCCTATGCTCGGCAGTTTTTGGAAATGATGCAAAAGCCGGATGTAGACCAGATTGATGGTTTATCCCCGGCTATTTCGATTGAACAAAAAACAACCTCAAAAAATCCACGTTCAACTGTTGGCACAGTTACAGAGATTTATGACTATTTACGTCTATTATTTGCCCGAGTTGGTATTCCTTATTCACCGGCGACAGGACTGCCGATTGAAAGTCAGACTGTCAGCCAGATGGTTGACCGCATCATGGCACTCCCTGAAGGCACCAGACTTTATCTGCTCGCTCCGATTGTACGCGGGCGTAAAGGAGAATACCGCAAAGATTTTGCAGAGTTACAGAAACGAGGATTTCAACGCGTCAAGATTGATGGAACGTATTATGAAATCTCTGACGTGCCGACGCTCGACAAGAAGTTTAAACACGACATTGATGTGGTTGTTGACCGCATTGTCGTTAAGCCAGACCTCGGCAACCGGCTCGCCGACAGTATGGAAATTGCCCTGCAACTTACTGATGGGATTGCAGTTGCTGAAATGGCAGATGGTAAAAAAGAAGCCGAGCCAGAGAAAATTGTATTTTCCTCGCGTTTCGCTTGCCCAGTGTCTGGATTTACAATTGACGAAATCGAACCGCGATTATTCTCCTTTAACAATCCGTTTGGCGCCTGCCCTAGCTGTGACGGTCTTGGGACGCAATTTTTTATAGACCCTGAAGCCATTGTGCCTGACCAGACATTGTCCCTAAGAAAAGGCGCGATTGTCCCATGGGCAAAATCCGGTACATCTTCGCCTTATTACACCCAAACTCTTGAAAGCCTTGCAGAGCATTACGGGTTTTCAATGAATGATCCGTGGCATGACCTTGATGCCGCGGCACAAAACAGCATTCTTTACGGAAGCAATAAAGAACCCGTGAAATTCACTTATGATGATGGAACGCGTAGCTTCAAAACAACAAAACCATTTGAAGGGGTTGTTGGAAACCTGGAGCGTCGCTACCGCGAGACTGACAGTGCTTGGATGCGTGAGGAAATTGAAAAATTTCAATCCAAGACCGATTGTGACGTATGTGACGGCTTTCGTCTTAAGCCAGAGGCTCTGGCAGTTAAAATCGCTAAATTGCATATTGGCGAAGTTGTTGAGATGTCCATTCTTGATGCAGATAAATGGTTTGCTGGGTTGGACAAACATCTCAATTCAAAACAGGCCGAAATTGCGTCGCGTATACTTAAAGAAATTCGAGAGAGGTTAAAATTCCTGAATGATGTCGGGCTTGATTACCTCACTCTTTCTCGTAATTCAGGGACGCTATCAGGTGGCGAAAGTCAACGTATTCGCCTGGCGTCACAAATCGGGTCAGGCCTGACAGGTGTGCTCTATGTTCTGGATGAACCCTCAATCGGCTTACACCAACGCGACAATGCCCGGCTGTTGGAGACACTGACACGACTTCGTGATCTGGGTAATACAGTAATTATTGTCGAGCACGATGAAGATGCCATTCTTGCCGCAGACTATGTGGTTGACATTGGACCCGGTGCCGGTGTGCATGGCGGTGAAATTATTGCTGAAGGCACTCCCGCAAAAATCAAAAGCGCCAAAAAAAGCCTGACAGGGCAATATCTTTCCGGCACAAAATCTATTCCGGTACCTTTAAAAAGACGTGAAGCTTATCTTGGACGACATCTTAAAGTTGTCGAGGCCAGTGGCAATAACCTTAAAAACGTAACAACTGATATTCCTTTAGGCACATTTACATGCGTAACAGGTGTGTCGGGCGGCGGTAAGTCAACACTCTTGCTAGATACGCTTTATAAAGCAACCGCGCGAAAACTTCACAATGCACGGGATTTACCTGCCCCGCATAAAGCTATTGAGGGATTGGAGCATCTCGACAAGGTCATTGATATTGACCAATCACCTATCGGGAGAACACCTCGTTCCAATCCGGCAACTTACACAGGCGCCTTTACGCCAATCAGGGAATGGTTTTCCGGTTTACCGGAGTCAAAAGTGCGTGGTTATAAGCCCGGACGATTTTCATTCAATGTGAAAGGTGGACGTTGCGAAGCTTGTCAGGGGGACGGTGTTATCAAAATTGAGATGCACTTCCTGCCTGATGTTTATGTTGAATGTGATGTCTGTAACGGCAAGCGCTATAACCGTGAAACGCTGGAAGTTAAATTTAAAGACAAAAATATTGCCGATATTCTGGACATGACAGTTGATGAGGCTGCAGATTTCTTTAAAGCCGTTCCTGTTATAAGAGATAAAATGGTTACGCTTCAACGTGTCGGGCTTGGGTATATTAAAGTTGGGCAGCAAGCGACAACACTCTCAGGTGGTGAGGCACAACGCGTAAAACTTGCCAAAGAACTTTCCAAACGTGCCACAGGCCGGACACTTTACATTCTGGATGAACCTACCACCGGCCTTCACTTCCATGATGTCGCAAAACTTCTAGATGTTTTGCACGAACTGGTTGATGCCGGAAATACGATTGCCGTGATAGAACATAACCTAGAAGTGATAAAAACGGCTGATAAAGTAATTGATTTGGGTCCTAATGGCGGTCATGGCGGTGGAGAGATTGTTGCGTCCGGAACACCGGAAGAAGTGGCAACTGTTAAAGCAAGCTTTACCGGTCAATTCTTGTCAAAGCTTTTAAAGAAACCTAAAACCTCTTCCAAACTTGCAGCCAAAACACGAAGAACGACTGCGAAAGCTGCCGAATAAAGCTTCCATCTCGTTACTGCTTGATTTATGAGTGACCAAGGAGCGTGTATATATGGGCAGTAATACAGTTCACATTATTGGTGGTGGCCTTGCCGGGTCTGAGGCTGCATGGCAATTGGCCCAAGCAGGTATTACCGTATCGCTCTACGAAATGCGCCCTCACCGGAAAACCGACGCGCATGTTACGGATGGGCTTGCTGAACTTGTTTGTTCAAACTCATTCCGATCCGACGATGCTGAAACCAATGCTGTCGGCCTATTGCATGCTGAACTTCGTGACGCACATAGTCTGATTATGAGTTGTGCTGACAAGCATCAATTGCCTGCCGGAGGTGCGCTTGCAGTTGACCGTGAAGGTTTTTCGCAAGCAGTGACACAAGAACTTGAAAATCACCCGCTGGTAACAATTAAACGTGAAGAAGTAACTCATATTAACCCTGATTGGGAGCAAGTGATTATTGCCTCCGGGCCTTTAACATCACCCGCATTATCAGAAGAAATCTTAAAAATGACTGGTAGCGATAAACTTGCCTTTTTTGATGCGATTGCGCCAATTGTTTATCGCGACAGTATTAATATGGATATTTGCTGGGAACAATCTCGTTATGATAAATCAGGACCGGGTGGGGATGGTAAGGATTATATAAATTGCCCAATGGATGAAGCGCGATATCACGAATTTATAGACGCCCTTATTGATGGCGATACCGCGGATTTCAAGCAATGGGAAGAAGATACGCCATATTTCAATGGATGCTTGCCTATTGAAGTCATGGCGTCACGTGGGCGTGAAACCCTTCGGCATGGCCCAATGAAACCTCGTGGGCTTACAAATGCACATAATCCGGACATAAAACCTTATGCAGTGGTCCAGCTTCGGCAGGATAATGCACTGAAAACACTTTATAATATCGTCGGGTTTCAAACCAAAATGAAATATGGCGCTCAGGCGGACATCTTACGCCTTATTCCCGGACTTGAAGACGCTCGTTTTGCAAGGTTAGGTGGCTTGCATCGTAATACTTTTTTAAACAGCCCAAGCTTGTTAGGCGAAGATTTATCTCTAAAAACTGCCCAAAACATCCGTTTTGCAGGACAAATAACAGGTGTTGAAGGGTATGTTGAAAGTACATCCATTGGCTTGCTTGCAGGGTTATTTACCGCAGCTCAAATTCAAAACAAAAAGCTGTCACCCCCACCTATGACAACGGCACTTGGAGCTTTGTTGGCGCATATTACTAAAAACGCCAATATGGATACATTCCAACCCATGAATATTAATTTTGGCTTGATGCCGGAAATTGGCCAAACCGAAGTAAAGTTTACCCACTCCGAAACCGGTGAAAAATTACGAGGCAAAGCTCGCATGCATGCCAAAAAACGTGCACGGCAAACAGGCTTCACCAGCCGCGCCAGACAAGATTTTGAAATATGGCGCCCTGCTCTTTAATGCATGAGAGAAGCGGAAACTTTTTATAATTTTCCAGTGAATGCCATTTTTAATAATTGAAGTTGATAGAAGAAAAGTGATCTTCCTTTGTCAATATTTTGAACGTGTCTCTTGGACAGTCCAATAATTAAAAAAACTGGAAGCAAAGCTTTCCTTTGTTTTCGGGACATGCCATTAAATAAATCAGCCGCTTTCTGAAGTTTCGTTCTAGCTGCAACGATTATATCTTCTTGAATTTCATTCGGATACGCAGTGGACAGTCGGAGTAATTCAAACCCACTCCCGGCTGCGTCTAACAAACCGTCTGGTAAGTCATCTTTAGTGTTTTCGCTTAACACACTTAATGCCGTTTTCATAAATGGCACACCTATGTCGCGAGCTGAAAGTTCGATATCAGATAGGCTGGGTTGCTCTTTATCAAATAACCCTTCGCGAGCATCTATTAGTTTATGTAACAAATTTTGAGGCAGGTTGGACGCATTAAGAAACCCGCTAACAGGCGCAGTATCGACATGTTTACCGTCAATTACTTCACGCCACCATTGGTATCGAATTGCCCCTAGCATGGGCTCACTCACAATAAAGGGAATACGCGCACTATCTGCATAGATACTATAAAGAGTGAGCATGTCTGTGCGCTGATGTTCAGGCGTAAAGAGATGACAAAGAAACAAATCCCCATCGAGACTTCTTAATTCATCTCTGAAAATTGCTATATCTTGCATCTATCAGTCGCCCATAAAAAAGGCCACACGCATCATTAAGATCCGTGCAGCCTTAATGATTAATGGTCCTAGTAAAGGTTTTGTGCCGCAACCATTGAGAAAAGCATGGGGACAGATAGCAGTGTGTTTGTTCGGGAGAACAACATTGCTGTTCTGGCTGATGCCGCTTTAGTATCCGCGTCAGCTTCTACAATACCAAGCGCTCTTTTCTGATTGGGCCAAATAACAAACCAGACATTGAACCACATAATAGTACCCAGCCACATGCCGATACCAATCATTGTATGTTTTTCAACGGCAAACCCTTCTGACGCTCCGAGGGTAACCGCCTCTACCAGATATCCGTTGGCAGCGGCCAAAAGAAGCCCGGAAACGATTGTAATCATCGCGCCCCAGCGAAACCACCAAAGGGCGGCCGGCGCGATCACTTTACCAATCGCAGGCTTTTGCTCGTCAGGAATATTCGGCATATTTGGAATTTGCACAAAGTTGAAATAGTACAGAATACCAATCCACATAATACCGGCCAAGACATGGAGATAACGAAGAACGAACGCCCCAAAATTATGATCAAACACACCCATATGAAGCTGCCCGTAAATAACCAGCAGAACAGTTGCCAGAACAAAACCGGCAATTACAGTGTTTCGAAGTGAAGTTAAAATTGACGCCATAGAACCCTCCATCATTAAAATCTATAAGACAAACCTAAAGCTGCCTTGGTATTGAGACAAGCGGAAAATCTAACTTCCCGCCCTTAATCTAGTCTTTTGCAGCCTCTGACCAGTCTCGCTTAACGCCCAGATACATTAAAACCGGTGAAGCGATAAATATCGATGAGTATGTTCCGACAAAAACGCCCCAAATCATCGCCAGAGTAAAGCCGCGAATAACCTCCCCACCCAAGATATAAAGCGAGAAAAGTGCCAATAAGGTGGTGACGGAAGTCATAACCGTGCGCGACAGTGTGCTGTTTATTGAAAGATTGGCCAAGTCAGACAAAGGCATTTTTTTGAAACGGCGAAGATTTTCACGCACGCGGTCATAAACAACAACCGTGTCATTCATTGAATAACCGACAATCGTCAAAATTGCGGCAATAATAGAAAGATTAAACTCTAACTGAATGAGGCAAAAAACGCCGATGGTCAAAATAATATCATGTATCAGCGCCAATACCGCGCCAACAGAAAATTGCCATTCAAATCGTAACCAGATATAAAATAGCATCAAACCAATCGCGACAGTCACCGCCAGAAAACCGGCGCGAACAAGTTCACCGCTTATCTGAGGTCCAACAACCTCAACCCTGCGGAACGTAACGTCTTGAGGGAGTGCATTGCGGATTTGATCAACCGCAGAGAGATTTTCAGCATTATCAGTCGCATTGGCTTTTTCGCCAACGCGTATCAGCACATCCTCAGGACTGCCAAATTCTTGGATTTGTACCTCACCCAAATCTAGGTTGCCAATAACATTTCGAAGACCGGCAATATCAGCAGGACCATTCGTGCCAATTTCAATAAGCGTACCACCTTTAAAATCGATACCGAAATTTAGCCCTTGAGTGAAAAACAAACCTAAAGAAGCAATAACCAAACTGATTGAGACAATAAAACTCGCTATATGAAGGCGGATAAAATCGACTTTGGTTTCGGCTGGAACGAGTTTTAATGTCCACATAATAAATCCACTTTATATTGTTAGTTTTTCGATGCGATTTTTGGAACTGTATTTTAGTGCTACCATTAAGCGCGTGACCGTAAACGCCGTAAATACTGACGTAATAATCCCTATACCCAAAGTAACAGCGAAACCACGAACCGGGCCTGAGCCTAAATAGAACAATATCATGGCTGAAATTAGCGTGGTGATATTAGCATCCAAGATAGTCCCGAGGGCACGACTATAACCTGAGTCAATTGCCATCAAAGCCGACTTACCATTCCTGATTTCCTCACGAATCCGTTCAAAGATAAGAACATTGGCGTCAACTGCCATACCTATTGTCAGAACAATACCTGCAATGCCCGGCAGGGTGAGAGTTGCCTGTAAGAGTGACAGCACCCCAACAATGAGCACCATATTTAAAATCAGGGCAATATTGGCAAAAAGCCCAAACATGGCATAACTGATTAAAATAAAGACCATCACCGCAATAAAGCCGATTATGGAAGCACGTGTACCCGCGTCCACCGAGTCAGCACCAAGTCCCGGGCCAACCGTCCGCTCTTCAAGGATATTCAAAGGCGCAGGAAGCGCGCCGGCACGCAGTAAAATAGCTAAGTCATTTGCAGTCTCGACAGAAAAACTTCCGGTAATGCGACCTGATCCCCCCAAAATAGGTGAACGGATAACCGGAGCAGATATCACTTTATCATCCAGCACGATAGCAAACGGATTGCCGACATTAGCTTTAGTTACATCACCAAACTTTCTGCCGCCGGCCGAGTCAAATCTGAAGTCCACTTCCGGCTCACCGGTTTGTGGGTCAAAGCCAACACTGGCATCGACAAGGCGCTCTCCGCTAACCATGACACGCTTACGGATAACATAAGGCTCAGCCGGAGATGTTTCAGAAAACACCAACTTCGAGCCTGATGGCACACGAGCGCCGGCAACTGCATCATATCCTGAGACATTCCGGTCCAGCAGATGGAAATTCATTTTCGCGGTTTGCCCAAGCAGAGCTTTTAATCTCTCAGGATCATCAAGACCCGGCACCTGTACCAGAATACGAGACGTTCCTTGACGCTGAATAGAAGGCTCGGTGGTTCCAAGCTCATCAATCCTACGACGTACAATCTCAATTGATTGCTCCACAGATTTTAAGACACGGTTTTGAAGCGCCGCCTCAGTAAGTTTGATATTGAAGCGACCATTACCAATGTCCTCAACCTCAAGCTCTTTTGTAGATGCGCCTGAAAAAAGGTTTGTAGTAATGGGCATTGACAGCTCATTTAAAACATCACGCGCCGAGTCAAGTTGGGCTGCATCCCGAATAACAACGGTTGCGTAATCATCTTTAACACCAATCTGGTTATACCCGATCCGAGCTTCACGCAAATTAAGACGCATATCGGACAGAAGGTTTTCCAATCTTTCTTTAACAATCGCTTCCACCTCAACCTCGAGCAACAAATGTGAGCCACCTTGCAAATCAAGACCAAGATTCAATTGGTTTTTAGGAAAGAAATCCGGCAAGTCATTGACGGACTCTTCATTATAAAGATTAGGAAACGAGAAAATAATACCGGCAAACAGGCAAGCCAGTATCAGAAAGATTTTTGGTTTTGAGAAATAAAGCATTTAAAATTATTTTTTTTCTGCTGGTTCAGTTTTCGATCTCACTGTCAAAATCATAGAACGTACAATTGTAATACGCACGTCTTTTGCAATATCAATTTGAAGTTCACTTTCTTCAACTTTGGCAATTTTGCCAATTAGCCCACCCTGAGTGACTATTGTGTCACCTCGTCTCAAGCCATCAATCATACTCTGATGCTCTTTCTGACGTTTACTTTGCGGTCGGATAATCATGAAATAGACAATCAGAAATACCATAGCCAATGGAAAGAACAGATCGAACAGAGATCCTGCAGAGGCTGGGGCTGATTGGGCAAAGGCTTGTGTAATAAACATAAAACTCTCATTCATTAGTCAGATTGAAACTATATCCGTATAATTTGTTTTTGGAAACTATGTAAGCAGTTTTTGCGGGTTAATTGCCCGACTTCCTTGTCTAATTTCAAAATGAAGCTGGGGTTCGGAAACATTCCCTGATTTTCCTGATTTTGCTATCACCTGCCCCCGCTTCACACGGCTCCCCTGTTTTACAAGAAATGACTGGGTATGAGCATAGGCTGAAACATAGCCATTTGCATGTTTAACCAGTAAAAGATTACCAAAACCCGGCAAATCATTCCCCGCATAAACAACAACGCCATTTTCAGCGGCTTTCACAGGCGTTCCGAGCGGTACTGAAAAGTTTATACCATCATTATGAAGACCATTCTTTTTTGCACCAAAACCAGAAATCACACGACCTGAAACCGGCTGCATGAAACTTCCTGACAAAATCGGTGGCGGCGGAGATGCTTTGCTACGTTTTGTAACCTGTCGTTTTGTGCTCCCCTGCGCTACGACAAGCTTTTGGTCAACATTAAGATGATATGGTGGCTTCAAATTATTTTGCCGAGCCAATAAGTTCACATCAACCCCATAGGTACGCGAAATGCTATAGAGCGTGTCGCCTTTTTTGATGATGATTTCTCGCTGGGTAGGTAAAGTAATAA
>DJZB01000022.1:174007-214391 GCA_002450335.1 Rhodobiaceae bacterium UBA6963 | reverse complement strand
TGAACAGAAATTCTGTTCCTTTTGGCTATTGTATAATAACTATCCCCGTCCCTTACCCGAATTTGGTTTGTTGATAGACGCTTTGACGAAGCGCCCGGTGAAGAGCTGGCTTGAGCCGCTTGACGAGATTTAAAAAAGACATCCCCCGGGCGGTCTGACCGTTCACTGTCATACCACCTCTCACTGCTGACAGGCGCACAAGCAAGTAAAGGCAGAAAAAGCAAAGCTGTCACGGCATAAAAGGGTCTCATGTAGGAATTTTTAACGTGATTCCTACTCTGATTGTTATGCCTATTAAGCGCTAACCTCGATGTGAGTCTTTCCGCCCATATAAGGTTGTAAAGCTGAAGGTATATAAACGCGTCCATCGGAGTCTTGATAATTTTCCAATAAGGCAACCATAGTTCTACCGACAGCCAGACCTGAGCCATTCAGAGTATAAGCAAAATGCGTTTGCTTATCACCCTTATGTCGAAATCTTGTTTTCATGCGCCGAGACTGAAAGTCTCCACATAACGAACAGGAAGATATCTCCCTGTAATTATCTTGCCCGGGTAACCAAACCTCTAAATCATAAGTCTTACGGGCAGAAAATCCCATATCGCCGGTACACAACATCATAACGCGATATGGTAAATCCAATTTTTGCAAAATTGTTTCTGCGCAATTTGTCATTCGCTCCAACTCATCTGCACCATCTTCAGGCATGACAATAGAGACCAATTCAACTTTGGAGAACTGATGCTGACGGATCATACCACGCGTATCACGCCCCGCTGAGCCTGCTTCCGAACGAAAACAAGGTGTGTAGGCCGTGAACCTTAGCGGTAAGTCTTCAGCATCCAGAATTTGTTCACGCACTAAATTACTCAACGGCACTTCTGCTGTTGGAATTAGCCAAAACCCCTCCTCAGTTCGGAATAAGTCTTCTTTGAACTTTGGTAATTGCCCCGTTCCGAATACTGCATCATCACGAACAAGGGCTGGCGGGACAACTTCAGTATACCCAAACTCCTCTGTATGGGTATCAAGCATAAAACTAGCCAAAGCGCGTTCAAGCCTGGCGAGTTGACCTTGCAAAACGACAAACCGGGATCCGGACATTTTGGCGGCTGACTCGAAGTCCATTTGCCCAAGCTCTTCACCAATATCAAAATGTTGTTTTGGATTCTCTATCCGCGTCGGTGCACCGACTTTTCTAATTTCAACATTGAAGTTTTCGTCTGTTCCAACGGGAATGTCTTCAAGAGGTATATTCGGGACTGCGGCCAACGCATTTTCAAGTGCTAGAGAGGCCTCACGTTCTGACTCCTCTGCTGTTTGAAGTTGATCTTTCATCTTGGCAACCTCATCCATTAATTTTGTGGCAAGGTCTTCGTCTTTGGCGGCTTTAGCCCGGCCGATTTGCTTTGATGTCTCATTTCGTTTGGTTTGCAACTCCTGCGCCTGACTAACAGCCATACGCCGCGCTTCATCAAGCGTTAGAAGCTGTTTCGACATCGCCTCTGCACCCCTGGACGCAAGCGCATCGTCAAATTTTTCTGGATTGTCACGAATGATAGAAATATCGAGCATATCTAAATCCTATTCATCCAAAGCTTCCTCCTGTGAGGCGCTTTGCTTAGCCTGCGTCATGGCCACCAACCATATTGAGATTTCGTATAAAAACAAGGTGGGCACTCCCAACCCAATCTGACTAATTAGATCCGGCGGTGTTAAAAGAGCCGCAACAATGAACGTGATTACAATGGCATATTTTCTCTTACGCCTAAGACCGTCAGCCGTAACAAGTCCAACTCTTCCTAATAGCGACAACACAATTGGCAATTGAAAACAAAACCCGAAAGCCAACATAAGCGTCATAACAAAACCAAGATATTCACTAACGCGGTTCATCATGACGATATCCGCGCCTTCTTGAGACACCTGTTCCATTCCAATGAAGAATTGAAGTGCAAGCGGCATAATTAGGAAAAATACCAAAGCCGCACCCGCCGCAAATAATAAAGGCGCCGACACAAGATAAGGTAGAAAAGCACCCCGCTCATTTTTATAAAGTCCCGGTGCAAGAAAACTATAAATCTGAAAGGCAATAAAAGGGAATGCTATAAAAATGCCCCCAAACAGACCCAACTTTATCTGGGAAAACAAAAATTCATGTGGCGCTGTGTATATTAACTGGAGGTTAGCATCCGGTGATACCGACTTTGCCGCCACCTCATAAGGGTTTAGCAAATAAGCAAATATAAAATCAGCAAAATAAAAACAAAAAGCAAAGGCAATTGCCAGAGCAATAAGTGATTTTAGTAAGCGGGACCGAAGCTCAACAAGGTGATCCATTAATGGCGCTTCGCTTGACTTCATGAGCGGGTCATCAGCCATCTTTTTTGCCTTCATCATTTGAAGCAGAGGTTTCATTTGGCTTTTCAGACACTACCGGATCAACAATCTCAGGAGGTGTCATTGCCTCGGAAATATCATCCTGAATTTGGTTAAGCATATTTTTAGGTGATACATCATCGGCGAATTTTTGCAGTTCCGAGATACTGTTTTCGCGATCAAGCGCTTTAAGGTTCAATTGAAATTGGAGCGCAGCATTTCTTATGGCAGATGATATTTGACCAAGCCGCCGCATAAGACCGGGCAACTCCTGCGGGCCGACAACAATCAGCACCAACACGGCCAGAAACAAAAACTCAGACCACCCGATATCAAACATGGATTAAGTTTTTCCGTTAACTATCTGTTTTATCGTCGGATTTATTCACATCTATCACATCTGTCTTGCCGGAGGAGCTATCTTCATCAAGCTTATCATTCGAGTCTTCACGAAGACCGGACTGAAAACTTTTAATACCACGGGCAAGCTCGCCCATAAGTGATGATATACGACCTCGACCGAATAACAGAATAACGAGCAGAATAATAAGAAGTATTTGCGGCGCACCAAGAGACATTAATCGACCTTTTCTGTGTCTGGTTATAATTTAATCTGTAAATAGCATAACATCTTCGGGATTTATTTGAAATTTAACTTCATCACCTATTTCTAGTCGGGTATCGGAAAAATCATTCCCGATAACCTCCCAAATTGTGCCATCAGATAAAACAATGTCTAGAGCTTGAGTATTGCCGTTTTTGCGTATTGTAGATAATCGCGCAGTAAAACCACTCTCACCATCACCCGAGTTAAGATGATAAGGGCGCACCATCAGACGTGCTGAAGCAACAGAAGCATTTAATTCAAAGTCCCCAATAGGTGTTGAGAACACACCATTATTGACAGCACCCACCCACTCATTTGACGCCCCCATCAATTTAACAACAAGTGGAGATACAGGATTTTCATAAATCTGTTCAGGATTATCAAATTGTACAATCTGACCGTCAGACATGACGGCAATTTTATCGGCCATGTACATAGCATCAGCAACATCATGAGTTACGATAATCCCTGTAGCCGGAGAGATATCAGCATGCTCCCCACGCAACAGTGAAACAGTAAGACGGCGCATATCAGTGCGTAAAGGAGGGTCTAAATTTGAAAATGGTTCGTCCATAAGCACTAACCCCGGCTCCGGTGCAAGGGCGCGGGCTAAGGCAACACGCTGTTGTTCTCCCCCGGAGAGCGTGGCCGGAAAGCGTTCAGCTAAATGACTGACACCGGTTAAAGCAAGCATACGACCTGCCCTTGCCTCAATATCTTCATGTTTTTGCATCTTCAAACCGAACAGAACATTTTCCATCACTGACAAATGCGGAAATAATGCAAAATCCTGAAATAAAAATCCTATTTGACGGTCTTCTGGAGGTACCTGAAACTTAGGGCTTGAAACGATCTCATCATCAAAAGAAATTTGCCCCTCATTAGGTGTAACAAGGCCGCCAATCAATCGGAGGCTCGTTGTTTTGCCACATCCAGAGGGACCGAGAAAACAGATTATTTCTCCTGCTTTAATGTTTATGGAAATACCGTTAACAGCATTTTTACCTTGGATTGAGCAAGCAACATCCGAAAGAGACACTGATCTCATTCATTCCCCTCATCAGGCAAATCCATCTCAAGTGGTTCATCATCCAGAAACTCAGTACCTTTGTCATCAGCATCCAGTGGATCTTCATCAGGATTAAGGTCTGCATTCGGCTCAGGAATGGAGAAACCTGGCGGCAATCTATTATCCAACAAACCTGCTGCTTTCAATTCATCAATACCGGGCAAATCAATTAATGTTTCAAGACCAAATTGAGACAAAAACCCGTCAGAAGTGCCATAAGTCACCGGGCGGCCGGGCACTTTACGACGCCCACGTAATTTAACCCACCCCGTTTCCAACAGTACATCAAGAGTCCCCTTTGAAACACTTACGCCTCTAATATCTTCAATTTCTGCGCGTGTAACAGGCTGGTGATAAGCAATAATTGCCAATGTTTCCAACCCCGCCCGCGACAATCTTCTTTGTGACACAATATGTTTTTGTAAAGCATCCGATAAGTCATCAGCTGTGCGAAACGCATATTTGCGACCAATTTTTTTGAGATTGACACCTCTTGCTTCATAATCACTTTGAAGCTTAACCAAAAAGTCAGCAATAGGATATCCTGTTGGTAAATGCGGCGTTATGCTGTTCACATCAAGCGGCTCTTCAGCTGCAAATAAAACAGCTTCAACAATCCGTAAGGCCTTAGAAATTTCGTCTTCAGACAAATCATCAATTAAAATTTCAATAACTTCTTCTCCAATTTCCGAAGTCACTTCAGAAGTTTTTTCAGCGCTGTCACTCACCGCTCTCTCCTGTTAATATATTATCAAGTGCTGATTTAGGACGCGCACGGCGCATCAAAATCTTCCCGAAATTTTTATTTTGTTGAATTTCCAGTTTACCGTCCCGCGCAAATTCCAGCATTGCAGAAAAACTGCTCGCAGCAGTCGTGCGCCGCTTAACCGGGTCTTTCAGTTCATTCATGACAATCAAGTCAAACTCTTCCCAATCATCCATTTTACCAAGCATACGTTCCAGCCGCATGCGTGCCCGTTCAATGCTGAGAACAGGAAGTTCAGTTGGCTTCCAACTGGCATAGTAGTTCCTGAGGCGCTGAGTAGAATAAGATGTCAGCAACTCATATAGAGAGGCATCGTAATGACTTTCACGTTTAACTCTGATGCCTTCCGGCATTCCGCGCGGGAAGAAATCCCTGCCTAGTTGATTACGCGTCATTAGCTTTGCAGAGGCATCTCGCATGGCTTCAAGTCTTTGCAGTTGAAACACCAGACGCGCCGCCATTTCTTCCGCTGAAACATCTTCATCATCGTCTTCTTTTGGTAAGAGTAGACGTGATTTCAGATAGGCCAACCACGAAGCCATAACAAGATAATCTGCCGCAATTTCAATTTTGAGTGACTGAACCTTGCCAATAAAATCCAGATATTGCTCGGCAAGTTGGAGAATTGATATTTGTTTTAAATCAACTTTTTGTACACGCGCAAGATTTAAGAGAATATCAAGTGGGCCTTCAAAGCCGTCAACATCAACCTCCAATATGTCGTCTTCGTTGGTTGCCCCTTTAACAGATGACGGAATTTGATAGGCGGGCCCTTCAACAAATCCATCAGCTGTAGCAGCCAAATTATTATTTTCTTCAGTCATAATTCTTTATACATTTTTCGGAGATTCGGGAAAATGGTCAGATATTAATTCCCGCCATTCTTTCTCGGCAGATGTCTCATTAGTTTTTGATATTTTGTCAGTCAATAAGGCCATTGCCTTTTCCGTTCGCTCAAGCGCCCTCCCCGTCAAATTCGGAAGTACCTCCATAAGAGGAAACATTTCACTTGGCTTACCATTGCAATGCAAAATTACATCACAACCAGCCTGAAGCGCTCTTTGGGCATGTTTTGTGATGCTTATCTCTGGGGAGAGAGCCTTCATGGAAATATCATCCGTCATTAACAACCCGTCAAAGCCAATATGACCCCGAATAATTTTTTCAATAAGTGTCGAAGATTGAGTGGATACATTTTCCGCATCAATCGCGTTAAAAATCAGATGTCCGGTCATGGCTAACGGCAAAGTATTGCAATGACGAAAAGGTGCAAAATCTTCGACCAGCACGTCTAACGCTACATCAACAACCGGGAGGACTTCGTGGCTGTCAACTGCTGCATGACCGTGCCCGGGAATATGTTTAATGACAGGTAATGCGCCTTCATCAAGAAAACCCTGTGCCACCGCTTTACCAAGCGCCCCTACAACCTCCGGATGTGCTGAAAAAGCACGATTCCCAATAACAACTGAGGTTTGATGTAATGATAAATCTAAGCATGGAGTGCAATCTACATTTATACCCAAACCTAGCAGTTCTTTAGCCATCAAAACGGCACCTAGATAGGCTGCGCGCAGGGCATTTTCAGGGTCTGTCTCGTAAATATTGCCGTAAATCTCCGCCGGAGGGTAATCCCTTACAAGCGGTGAGCGCAAACGTGCGACGCGGCCGCCTTCTTGATCTATCAATATCAAGGTTTCACTATCTGTTGCAAAGGATTTAAGATGAGAAACAAGATTAGAAACTTGCTCTAAAGTCTCGATATTCCTGCTAAAAAGGATAAAACCTAAAGGATTGGTTTTATTTATATAATCAGCTTCTTCCGCTGTTAACTCAAGTCCGGAAAGGCCATAAATTGCAGCCTGACGTGATGTCATTGCTGAACCTTGACAACAAGACAGTCTTGGCCGTTCTCCTTTAGCTCACTACAAAAGGCATTAGCAGCTTCAAGTGAAGCAAATCCAGGAATATTTACTCTGTAAAACTTTCCACGATCACCCAAATCCACTTCTTTAACCAATGGTTCACGATTCCCAATTATGGAATTGTTTTTATTAAGAATTTTTGTAAATTCTTTGGAAGCTTCGGCCGGCGTACGTACTGAAATAAGTTGCACCATATAATTATTCACTTCCACTAATGGTTTTATATTTGTTGGCTTTTGCGACAAAACTTCAGATGTAATTTCAGTCTTATTTTCAGATTTTGGTGAGGCTAAAGGTATAAAATCCTCTGCAGATTGCGTCTCTTCTACTGATGCACCCCCATCTTCAGTGTCAATTTTTGTCTCAATGGACTCCAAATCCGGTGAAGAGGTATCAACAGTTTGTGTTTCAACCTCCATAACCTCAGCCATTAGGCTTTCAATTCCACCATCACCCTCATTGATATCTTCATCCAGGGCCGCAGAAACATCTTCGTCAGCTTTAGATAAAGCATCCGGTTGCCCATTAGCCAGTGTGGAGGCATCAATATCTTCAACTTCAAGCTCATCATAAATACTCAACCCACCCTCTTCGGGACGACCGGAGGTAATCTCATCGGGTGGTGGCGTTTTAACAGGAGCTTCCTCCGCCATTATAAGTGGCGGCATGCTACTTTGACCATCCTCCAAACCTTTCATGTAAGCCAAGTAAACAAGGCCTGCAATCATGGCTGTAATTAATACAGCGCCAATACCCATAAGGATAATATGTAGGTTACTGCCCCCGTCATTATAATCGTAATAAGAGGCGTCCGGCGGCGGCTTGCCGATTCCGATATCAGCATTCTGATTTGTCATCTCGTTTGAAAGAGGCGTAAAGTTATCCCCAGCAGACAATGTTTGTGCCTCAGAACCGGAAAGCGGATCTGTAAATGGGTCATTTGGTGGACCTAGTGGTGGTTTAGGTGGCGACATTTATCGCATTTCCTCCTCTGGGCGTACCCCCATAATGTCTAAACCGGAAGCAATCACAAAAGCACAGCAACGAATCATGGAAACACGCGCCATTGTAACATTTTTTTTATCTTCAATAATAAATTTCAAATCCGAACGCTCTTTACCAAGGTTCCAAAGGCTATGGAATGTTGATGCTAAATCCTGAAGATAAAAAGCAATACGATGTGGCTCATGATTTACTGCAGCACTTTCCAGAACACGTGGAAAAGCAGATATTGTCTTTAACAGTGAAATCTCAGCTGGGTCAGCCAGCACGCTCATATCCGCATTAGCCAAATCCTCATCATTTATTGCCCCAAATATCTCACTCGCATTTCGGATAACCGAACAAATACGCGCATGGGCATATTGAACGTAAAAGACAGGATTATCGCGACTTTGCTCTTGAACTTTCATGAAATCAAATTCGAGGGGTGCATCATTCTTACGTGTCAACATCATGAACCTCACGACATCTTTGCCAACTTCATCCACAACTTCTCTTAATGTGATAAATTGTCCTGCCCGTTTTGACATTTTGACCGGCTCACCGTTCCTCATAAGCTTGACCATCTGACAAATTTTTACATCCAGATTACCGGCCTCTGCTGTAACTGCTGTCACTGCTGACTTCATTCTTTTTATATAGCCAGCATGATCTGCGCCCCAGACATCAATCATTTGCGTATAACCGCGCTCAAATTTATCTAGGTGACAAGCAATATCAGGGGCAAAATATGTCCAGGTACCGTCAGACTTTTTCAGTGCCCGATCACTGTCATCTCCAAATTCAGAGGATTTAAAAAGTGTTTGCGGTGACGGCTCCCAATCAGGAGGCGGAGCTTTGCCCTTGGGTGGTTCAAGCACACCTTCATAAATAAGACCCATCTCATCAAGCCGATTGAGACTGTTATCCACGGCACCGCTATCATGTAATGATTGTTCAGACAAAAATACATCATGACGCACGCCCAGCGCATCAAGATCATCTCTAATCATCTCCATCATCATGGGCAGAGACATGGACTTAGCAGCAACAATCTGCTCCGCCTCAGGCTTTTCCAATAAAGACGCACCGTATTCTTCTGCCAGAGCCTGACCAACACCAACCAGATAATCACCGGGATACAAACCCTCAGGAATATCGCCAATATCTTCCCCAAGAGCTTCACGCATACGGATTAAAGCTGACCGAGCCAGTGTATCTATCTGACTGCCTGCATCATTGATGTAGTACTCTCTTGTGACTTTATAATTCGCACGCTCCAACAAACGCGCCAATGCATCACCAACAACAGCACCACGCGCATGACCTACATGCATCGGGCCAGTCGGATTGGCTGACACATATTCAACATTAACTTTCTTATCTGCGCCAATGTCACTATTTCCGAAGCCCGTGCCGGCTTTCAAAACATGCGCAACTTGCCCTTGCCATACAGATGGCGCCAATGACAAATTTATAAAACCCGGGCCAGCAATATCAATGGAAGCAATCTCTTCATCTTCAGAGAGCAATTCAGCAATTTTACTTGCGAGATCACGCGGTTGTAACTCAGAAAACTTTCCAAGAACCATAGCCGCATTAGTCGCCATATCGCCATGCGATTCTTCCCTAGGCGGCTCAACTGAAATACGCGACAGATCGGCACCATCTTCAATCACACCCTGATTGATAAGTTCATGGATGCTGTTTTCTATTCGAGTTCTAAAGTCGGCAAAAATATTCATCATCTTACCTGTAATTATGCTCTGACAGATTAAAAAGCTTTTTGTGTTCTTCCACTGCAAACCTGTCTGTCATGCCGGCAATATAATCACAAATGATACGCGCAGTTGTTTCGCTCCCGGGTTTGTCGCAAAGCCCTTGCCACTCTTCCGGTAATAAATCGGGCTCATCATAAAAGAGGTTAAACAAGTCAGTAACAACTCGGCGCGCCTTGCTCATAGACCTATTTACCTCTGAATGGCGATACATCTTGTCGTAGAGAAACTTTTTTAAAGCAAGATGACTGCTTTGCATTTCAGATGAAAACTCTGCTACCGGATGGCTCAAAGTTCTAATGTCCTCTGCACTATGGATATTATTTTCCTTAATGCGTTTCTCTGTTTCAGCAACGACATCACTGACCATTTCAGAAATTAAACGACGAATAACCTCATGTCGGAGCCTACGCGGTTCAAGGGAAGGATAAGCGGACATGACATTAGAGAATATGTCACCCACTAAGGGCAGAGCCAACAAATCATCTATTGTAAACAGGCCGGCACGCAATCCATCATCAATATCGTGATTATTATAGGCAATATCATCCGATATGGCGGCAATTTGTGCTTCTATTCCGGCGTGACCGGATAATTCTAAATCATGTTTCTCAGAATATTTCCGGATAGCATAAGGAGCCACAGAAATTGGGCTGTCAGCGCTTACGACCGGGCCATTATGCTTTACAAGTCCTTCAAGCGTTTCCCATGTCAGATTTAGGCCGTCAAAATCGGCATAGCGTTGCTCTAAATGCGTAACAATTCTTAATGATTGGGCGTTATGGTCAAAACCACCATGAGGTTTCATTGCATTATTGAGAGCATCTTCACCCGCATGTCCAAACGGCGTATGCCCCAAATCATGACATAAGGCCAGCGTCTCAGCTAAATCTTCATTTACATTTAATTCGCGCGAAATTGATCTGGCAATCTGCGCCACTTCAAGGGAATGTGTGAGACGGGTACGGTAATAATCGCCGACATGAGCAACAAATACCTGCGTCTTATGAATGAGTCTGCGAAAGGCACCGGAATGTAACACACGGTCACGATCACGCTGAAAAGGCGACCGTGTAGAACTCTCAGGCTCATCATAAAGACGCCCTCGCGTTTCATCGGGTTGTGAGGCAAAATTCGCCAGTTTATACATCTTTTAAAGACCTAAATATTATTCTGTTTTCTTAATCTAGTTCGTAAAAAGAGTCACTCACAAGTGTCGCCATGTGATGACACCTTGAAAAACGATGTAAACCTGCCTATTTAAGACTTATGGAAAATTTCTCTGTTACAGAAAACGCTGCCGGCCAAATCAAAAAGATTTTGGAACAAGAAGCACCGGGCTCAATGCTCAGGATTTCCGTTCAAGGCGGGGGCTGCTCCGGCTTTTCTTATTCATTTTCAATTGATGATACTGCAACTTTAGATGACAAGCAGTTCACGCGTAATGATATCATTGTTTTGGTCGATGAATTATCCCTCCAATATATGGATGGAGCTGAAATCGATTGGGTCGACGATTTAATTGGTGCCAGCTTTAAAATCAACAATCCCGTTGCCACGTCGTCATGTGGCTGCGGCACTTCTTTTTCAGTCTAAAATGCTGATTGCCAGCTGGAACGTCAATTCGGTTAAAGCACGGTTACTAAACCTATTAGCTTGGCTAGAAAAAGCCAAACCAGATATTGTCGGATTACAAGAACTCAAATGTGTTGATGAGGCGTTCCCAAGAGCTGAAATTGAAGCGCTTGGTTATAATGTCGAAACTTTCGGCCAGAAAACCTATAATGGGGTTGCGCTGTTATCCCGGTATCGACTGGAAGATGTAACACGAGGCATTCCAGGTTTTGAAGATGAGCATAGCCGTTATATAGAAGCTGTTGTCTCAACGTCTGCAGGCGCTTTAAGAGTTGCCTCGTTATACCTCCCGAACGGCAACCCGGTTGACTCTCCAAAATATCCCTACAAGTTGGCATGGATGACAGCATTTGAAAAACACGCCGTATCCCTAATGCAAAATGAAGAAGCATTTGTATTGGCAGGTGACTATAATGCAATTCCTTCACCGCAAGATGTACATGCGCCGGATGCATGGGAAGGTGATGCTCTCTACCGCCCGGAAACACGTGAAGCCTTCAGACGGCTT
Organism: Rhodobiaceae bacterium UBA6963; assembly: GCA_002450335.1. Taxonomy (GTDB): domain Bacteria; phylum Pseudomonadota; class Alphaproteobacteria; order RS24; family RS24; genus Micropelagius. The sequence goes on along the minus strand of DJZB01000022.1, from coordinate 202,743 downwards.
GTCAATCTCGGCCTCACTGAAGCCGTTGGGACACTCACCACAACCGGTCCAGACACTTACACATTTTGGGATTATCAAGGCGGCGCATGGCCTAAAAACAAGGGCATTCGTATTGACCACCACTTACTATCACCCCTTGCGGCTGACAGACTTGTCAATGTACGCATTGATAAGCATACACGCGACTGGGAAAAACCAAGTGATCATGTCCCAGTCTTGATTGAATTGGATATGGCATGAAAAGAAGCATATTATCAACCTGCGTTACAATAATCCTTCTGTCAGGTTGTGCTTCCTTCCCAAGTGACATCGAACCTTATCCGCATTCCGCCGCTCAATATGAAACAGCAAGTTGCACACAAATTGCCAATGACCATAATCGGTTGATGATGCGGGTTAATAAAATCTCAGATGATATGAAAAATACGGCCAGAAATGATCTTTGGCAGGTTGGTGCCGGCATTGTTTTTTGGCCGTTTCTATTTTTTCTAGGTGATGAAGATGATTTCAAAAAACGAGAACTTGCTGATTTGACAGGTAGAATAATCGCTCTTGAGGAAGCTTCAAACCTTAAAAATTGTAAATTGCATGCAACATCTGATTAGCAATTAAAACTCAATATTGACAGCATGGTTCCACCAGGCCTCGTCAGAAAAACTTCTTAAATCCAGCTCATGTGTCCAGACCGAACGATGTTGCTGTGCAATATGGAAATAAGTGTCTGCAATATGTTCGGGTAGCATGAGACCATCCTCACTACCCTTATCTTTTCTGAGTTTTTCAAAAGCTTCCGGCCCCAGCATTTTCCCGAGTGTGTCCGGTGCATCCACGGCACCGTCAATGACGATATGCGCCACATGAATATTTTGAGAAGCAAATTCAGCATTAAGCGATTGGCAGAGCATACGTCGCCCACCCATAGCGGCTGCATGTGAATGTTGTCCGGCATTGCCGCGCTGAGCTGCAGTAGAGGAAGTAACCAATAACGCTCCCTTCCCTCGCTGTGCCATAAGCGGCAGAACCGTATATGCCAATCTAAACAATGAAAAACAAGAGAGACGCCATCCAAGTTCAAATGTCTTCAACGATGTGTCCGTTAAACTACGATTGCCGATTTGCGCGCCAATATTGTGAACAACCACCTCAATTGGACCGCAATTTTTCTCTATATCAAGAATAAGCTCTTCAATCGCATTTTCATTAACGATATTCAGAAGCCGCCCTTCCGCGCTACCCCCGTCTTGCACAATACCTTTAACAAGGTTATCCAACCCTGTCGCTTCACTGCGACGACACAGGACAACATGATACCCTTCCCGTGCGAACCGTTTACCAACATGGCCGCCAATCCCGGCACCGGCTCCAATTATCAAACAAACAGGCTTCATGTCATTCACAAAATTAACATCCAAGGCTATTGTTACTTTTAGTCACTTAAACATCAGCAAATTGGCGTTTTTCCTTAGCACCACCCGGATGCGTAACAGCGCCCTTGCAAGCAGGGCCAACACCTTGAGCATATTTCCATAAAGTGCCGGATGTGAAATCGGTTTCCTTGCCCTGCCAATTTTTATGTCTTTCAGCAAGTACGCTGTCTTCAACAAGTAAATCCAGCGTTCCATTTTCGGCATCAATTCGGATGATATCGCCATCTTCAATCAAGGCAATCGGACCACCCTCAGCCGCTTCAGGGCCGACATGACCGATGCAAAAGCCGCGCGTCGCTCCGGAAAATCTTCCATCCGTGATAAGCGCGACTTTATCGCCATTACCCTGCCCGTATATAGCAGCGGTCGTTGACAGCATCTCGCGCATGCCGGGGCCACCTTTAGGGCCTTCATACCGGATGATAATGACATCCCCGGCTTTATAGTCACCAACTTCAACTGCTTTAAAGGCATCTTCTTCACAATCAAAACAACGTGCCGCGCCTTCAAATTGAAGGGTTTCCATGCCGGCAACTTTCACAATCGCACCATCTGGCGCGAGTGAACCTGTTAATCCAACGACACCCCCGGTTGGTGAAAGCGGGTTGGTTACCGAGTAAATAACTTTTTGGTCTGGGTTGAATGTAATCTCTTCAAGATTATCACCGAGCGATTTGCCTGTAACGGTTTTACAATCGCCATGTAAGTATCCACCCTCAAGTAAAGTTTTTAGAAGCATAGGCACACCGCCAGCTTCATACATGTCTTTAGCAACGTACTGACCACCCGGCTTAAGGTCGGCAATGTATGGCGTTTTCTTGAAAATCTCAGCAACCTCAAGTAAGTCGAAATCAATACCCGCTTCATGAGCCATAGCAGGCAAATGAAGCCCGGCATTGGTTGATCCACCGGTTGCAGCAACAACAGTCGCTGCATTCTCAAGCGCCTTACGGGTAACAATATCGCGCGGGCGTAAGTTATGCTCAATCAGCGACATCACTGCCTTACCGGATGCTTCTGCATAGGCATCACGGCTTTCATAAGGCGCAGGCGCACCTGCAGAATTAGGAAGCGCCAGTCCGATAGCTTCAGAAACACATGCCATAGTATTGGCCGTAAATTGACCGCCGCATGCACCAGCACTTGGGCAAGCAACACACTCCAATGCATGTAATTCATCATCCGGCATATTTCCGGCGGCGTGCTGACCAACCGCCTCAAAAACATCAAGAACAGTTACATCCTTGCCTTTAAATTCGCCGGGCATAATTGAACCGCCATACATAAACACACTTGGCACATTCAGACGGAGCATTGCCATCATCAAACCCGGTAAGGATTTGTCACAGCCAGCAAGACCAACCATGGCATCATAACAATGCCCGCGCATAGTTAGCTCGACACTGTCAGCAATAACTTCGCGCGATACGAGGGATGACTTCATCCCCTCATGCCCCATGGCAATACCGTCCGTAACACTAATTGTGCAGAACTCACGTGGAGTGCCATCTGCGGCTTTCACACCCGCTTTGGCGGCTTGTGCCTGACGCATTAAAGCAATGTTACACGGTGCAGCTTCATTCCAACACGACACTACACCAACAAAAGGTTGTGCAATTTCTTCCTCGGTCATGCCCATTGCATAATAATATGATCTATGTGGCGCTCGCTCGGGACCAACAGATACATGGCGACTTGGAAGTTTTGACTTATCGAATTTTGACATGTGATACTCCGTATCAGTTCAACCGGCTTAATGCGGTTTCGAGCTTTTCTAACTTGCTTTGTTCATCTTGCAAACGGGATTTATTTTCTTCAATAACCGCGTCCGGGGCTTTTTCAAGAAAACCCTTATTGCCAAGCTTACCTGAGATTTTTGCAATTTCTTGTTCCACTTTGGCTATCTCTTTTTTTAATCTATCGGCTTCAGCGGCAATATCAATCACCTCATTGAGGTGAATGGCAAACACAGCTTCATCAACAATAGATTGAATTGCGCCCTCTGGAAAATTATTCTGCACAGAAACTGTATCCAGTCGCGCGAGTCTTTTTAAAACATCTTCATGTCTAGTAAGGCGTTCTTGCGTGAGGTCATTACTGGCAGAAACAATAAGGGGGATTTTTGAACCAGCTGGCACATTCATTTCTGAGCGCACTGAACGAATGATGGTGATAGCTTTGATGACCCAGTTAATTTCCGCATCGGCATCTTTGTTCAAGACGTCTTCAGGAATTTGTGGCCATGTCTCAAGCATCAAGAATTTAACTGTTGCATCAGCTGGTTTTATTTCCTGCCATAATTCTTCTGTCACATAAGGCATGAACGGGTGCAATAACTTTAGAGCATTTTGCAATCCCCATTGGGCAGCAGCTTGAACTTCTATCTTTGCCGCTTCATCCTCACCCTGCAAGATCGGCTTGGCAAGCTCAATGAACCAATCACAAAACCCATCCCAAATAAATTGATAAACAGCATTTGAAGCATCATTAAAACGATAAGCCTCAAGCGAGGCGGTAATAGCTTCCTTTGCGCGATACGTCTCACCCACAAGCCATTGCGTTAGAGGTAACTTTGCCTCGGCAGGATTAAACGCACCGACAGTAAAGCATTCATTCATTTCACAAAAACGAGTTGCGTTTCTCAATTTCGTGGCGAAATTTCTATACCCCCCCACCCGACTTTCGGAGAGTTTAATATCCCGTCCCATCGCTGCCATTGCTGACAGGGTAAACCTCAAGGCATCTGCTGTGTATTTGTCCGCAAGTTCAAGTGGATCAATCACATTGCCCTTTGATTTGGACATTTTTGCGCCCTTCTCGTCTCTGACAAGTGCGTGAATGTAAACTGTATGAAAAGGAACCTCTTGCTTGAAATGAAGTCCCATCATCATCATGCGGGCAACCCAGAAAAATATGATATCAAAACCTGTGACCAGCACATCCGTTTTATAATGTTTTTGAAGTTCGGGAGTCTCGTCGGGCCAACCTAATGTTGAGAAAGGCCAAAGCGCTGAAGATAACCAAGTGTCCAGAACATCTTCATCCCGTGTCAATTCTGTATCCTGCCCATAATGCGCTTTTGCAGCTTGGTGAGCATCTTGCTCACTTTCAGCAACAAATATCTCACCATCTGGGCCATACCATGCCGGGATTTGATGCCCCCACCAGAGCTGGCGTGAAATACACCAAGGTTGGATATTCTCCATCCAATCAAAATATGTTTTTTCCCAATTTGCAGGGACAAACTTTGTCTGACCTGACTGAACAGCTTCAATAGCCGGTTTAGCGAGCGTTGCCGCATCTACATACCACTGGTCTGTTAACCATGGTTCGATCAAAACATCTGAGCGGTCACCAAACGGCACCATATGCGTGTTATCTTCAATCTTATCAAGCAAGCCAAGCGTTGTAATTTCATCAATTACTCGTTTGCGAGCTTCAAATCGATCAAGCCCTTGCCAGCTATCGCGATTTTTCATGTCAGAAAAATCTTCTTCATTTAATTCAATGCTGGCTGTTTTATCGAGAATATTAATTGAGCTTAGATTACATCGACGCCCAACTTCAAAGTCGTTAAAATCATGTGCCGGGGTAATTTTAACAGCACCTGATCCCTGTTCAGGGTCAGCATAGCTATCAGCAACAATGGGAATTTTCCGCCCAACAATCGGGAGGGTAATATTCTTACCCACCAGGTCAGCATACCGCCCGTCATCAGGATGAACGGCAACGCCTGTATCTCCCAACATGGTTTCCGGGCGGGTGGTTGCGACCGTAATGTGACCTGATCCATCCTCCAGCGGATACTTAAAATGCCAGAGATGAGAATTCACCTCTTTTTGAACAACCTCCAAATCAGAAATCGCCGTCAGTAATTTCGGATCCCAATTCACAAGACGCTTGTCTTTATAAATCAGCCCTTGCTGATGCAAGGTAACAAATACTTTGAGAACAGCTTTAGACAGCCCCTCATCCATTGTGAAACGCTCTCGGCTCCAATCACATGAAGCACCCAAGCGACGAAGTTGTTGGGTAATCGTTGAGCCACTTTCTTCTTTCCACTGCCAGACGCGTTCAAGAAAAGCCTCTCGCCCCATATCTCGACGAGAGGGCTCACCTGCTTCAGCAAGTTGACGCTCCACCACCATTTGAGTTGCGATGCCTGCATGGTCAGTTCCGGGTTGCCATAGAACATCGCGTCCACGCATCCGTTCAAAACGACAAAGAATATCTTGAAGCGTATTATTTAGGGCATGCCCCATATGCAAGTTGCCGGTAACATTAGGCGGCGGAATAACAATCGTATAAGCATCGCCATCCACACGGCCCGCTTCAAAGCAACCCTGCTCTTCCCATTCAGCGTATAACCGCTTTTCTGTATCAGCGGATGAGGTATCAGACATTTACCGGACTCATTATCGGTCAAAGAATAATCGTATTCCCGTGGGTACTACAATCTTTTATAGTCTTCAATGGCTTATAGGGCTCAAGATGAGTTTTTCATTTTCTTTGACCAGACTTGTGCAACCGCATCATGCAAAGCGTCACGCTTTATCAGTTCAGTGGCAATCGGTTCCATGTTTTTATCTATCCAGTCTTGCAGTAAATCAGGCAATGCATCACGAATCAAAACTTCAAGAACAGACATTTGTGGACTTGCTGTTTCTTCATCTTGCAGTATTTGGTCAACAGCCCAAGCCTCATTATTTACTGTGATATTATCCTCAACAGCCTGCATGACTTTACCAGCCTCTCCCATATCCTTTTGAGTAGAGGTGTGGCGGTTATTCTTATCCCCAACCAGTATTTCAACAGCTCTTACAATATCTTCAAACTGCTTGTCGTCTCCAGGAATAGAGGGTGCAGGTGAAGATGAGCCTATTTTTGTGTCAGATGAAATATAGTCTGCGAGCTTCTGTGCTTCGTCTTCTGAATTTTTCTTTTCGTCGTCCATTGTTCGTTTGAGAAATACGACATTGAACGCAACATAAATTTATTAAAGCTTAATCAAATTATTGTTAGAGGCATAGTAAATTGATTAGTCAGCAAGCGATGTAGGAATAAGTTCAAGATTATCACCTGTTAATCTGCCAATAGCCGAAAGCAATTTATAGGCTGAAAGTATCTGGTCGCGCTCGGCCTGAACCTGCGCAACACGGGCATCAAGGAGCTCTTGCTCCGCATTTAACACATCCAAAGTTGTGCGTGTCCCAAGCTCACGCTCTTGCTGGACACCCTCAAGCGCGATTTTAGAGGCTAATATTTGACCATTAGATGCCTCAACACGGCCACCAGCAGCATTAAAATCAAACCAAGCAATAGTCACCAGTTTTTGAACCTGATTGGACGCTGCGTGAACATTATATTTTGAATTATTGGAAACATGCCGCGACGCATTAATTGCCGCAATAGATCGCCCGCCAGTAAAAACGGGCATCTTGACCTCAACCCCGAAATTCGTAACCTCTTCTTGTAAACCGACTTTCATACGTGTTGGATCATCCATAACTGAGTAATTCCCGAACAGACGCACTTGAGGCAGGCTTGCCGCTACCGTGCTGTAGGTCGCATATTTTGCTCCACGGGCAACTTCTTGCGCAGAACGTAAAATTGGGCTGTTCGATCTTGCAATAATCAAAGCCTGCTCAAGCAATTCAGGTAATTCCGGCAAATCTTCCGGAGGTATAAGCCTACCCGGTGGCTGTCCGATAACTTCTTGGTAAGTGGCTCTGGAAGCAGAAAGCGAAGCGTTTTGTAAAAGCAGATTTGATTGCGCAAGCTTAAGACGTGACTCGGATTGTGCCACATCGGTCCGCGTTACAATGCCGACCTCAAATTGATCTTTTACAGCTTGAAATTGTCTTTCTAAAACTTCGACATTCTTTTGACGAAGATTGGTCAAGGCCTGATCACGCAACACATCAAGAAATGCTTGTGCAGCATTCAACAGCACTGTCTGTTCTGTATTTTGCAGGCTAATTTTCTGGGCTGCGATATCGGCGCGCGCTTTCCGGAACTCATTAAAATTCTTACCACTGGTAAAAACATCCATACTGGCATTTACACCCCAGCCTTCACTGTCATGCTCTTCCATAAATGGTGGGACTTCATCATCTACAGCCGCGCCGTTGCAAATACCGTTTAAATCAATCAGACAATTGGTTTTCATGTCATTTGTTGAGCTACGCGCGTAAGCTTCAAATTGAGGTAAGCTTGCGCTTAAAGCAACAAATTGAGTTTGTCGGATAGCTTTATACTCTGAAGTTGCGGCCAATAATTGAGGGTTATTGCCCAAAGCAAGCGACATGGCTTCCTCAAAAGACTGGGTGAAACCGTCTCCGACCGTGATAAAAGTCAGAACAAATATTGTAAGAAGTCGTTTCATCAATGACATATGTATAACTTTTTGAGCTCTTTACGAACGTTCAAAAAGAAAACTGCTCTTCTTTCTCAAAGCCTAGCATTTTTGGTGCAGTTACATCTAACGCAGCATTTACGGAAAAACTGTCTCCATGACGTGAGATAATTATCCCTCTGCTGGCATTTTCATAAGTAGAAACACAAACAAGACGACCATTTTCGTCAAGCTGCTCAAGTAAACAGTGAGGGACTTCATCAACCATACCACCAATGAAAACTACGTTAAATGGCCCTTGTTTCGGCTGACCTGCTGAATGATCGCCTTCAACAACAACTGCATTGTCAATATTTTGATTTTGTAGAACTGTATTCGCACTTTCTACAAAGGCAGGGTCATTTTCAAGCGCAACAACCGTCCCGGCAAGAGACGCCAACACAGCGGTCGAATATCCAAGACCACACCCGATATCCAAAACCAAATCATCCGGCTGTATGTCTGCAAGTTCAACAAGCATAGACAAAACAAGCGGATTTAAAACTTCACGCCCACCAGATAATGGAATGTTTTTGTCCATATAAGCGAGATTTTTGTATTTCTCAGGAACATAGGCTTCGCGGGGGATGTTCTTAAGAACCCGACAAAGCTTGGTGTCACGAACGCCGCCGGGTAAAACCTGACACTCCACCATTGCTTCTCTGGCGACTTCAAAATCTATAATCTGCTCGATCATCTTAACCTCTAGATGGGATTCTTTGCTTATACGATTGTGTGCAATGGAAAACAAGAAATTAGCATTAAAACAATGAAAAGATTGTTTTGTTTTTCCGGCTTTGATATAGCATGCCTCATCTTTGTGTAATGGCCACGTGGCGGAGTGGTTACGCAGCGGCCTGCAAAGCCGTGTACCCCGGTTCGAGTCCGGGCGTGGCCTCCAAAGGAAAAAAAGATAAATTTAGCTTGGCGCAAGTGCCATGCTTTGATATATCGACCTATCCGGTAGGCTGATCCGCCTTAGCTCAGTTGGTAGAGCAAATGACTGTTAATCATTGGGTCGCTGGTTCGAGCCCAGCAGGCGGAGCCACCGGAGTGCATTCTTAAGTGTTTACACCACTTTAACTCTCATCCAATCCGTCTGCTCAAGCGTATGTTTCATAAACATATGGAGACTTTCACATGTCCAATTCCGTCATTTATTGGTTTCGTCAAGATTTACGCCTGGAAGATAATCCGGCTCTTTTACACGCGGCTCAATCAGGCAAAAGCGTGATACCTATTTTTATTTTTGACCCAGATGACAGGCCTATAGGCATGGCGGCTTCATGGTGGCGTGAGCAGAGCCTCACCAAACTTGGACAAGCTCTTAAAAAAATTGGCGCGACCTTGAATTTCTATGAGGGTCGCCCACTCGAGATTTTGCAAAAGTTAACCGGTTTTTATGGGGCCGATGAAATTGTTTGGAATCGACAATATGACGGCTACAGCGTAGCCAGAGACAAAGAAATCAAGCAGACACTCAGCGATAAAGGCATTCAATGCTCTAGTTTCAACGCTTCTTTATTGTTTGAGCCATGGTTAATCAAAAATAAATCCGGGTCACATTTTAAGGTCTTCTCCCCATTCTGGCGACAATGCATGGCTGAAAATGCACCTGAGTCCCCCTTTCCACGACCAACAAAACTACGTGGACATTCTGACACTGACCCGTTGCAAATTTCCTTACCCACAGCGCCTTTAAGCGATGATGCCGATTTAATCACGGAAGAATGGACACCGGGAGAAACCGGCGCCAATCGACAACTAGAAAAATTTATTGAAGAAGGTCTTGCGATTTATGCTGAGTTTAGAGATTTTCCCGACCGCCCCGCAACGTCCCGATTGTCGCCCTATCTGCGATGGGGAGAAATCAGCCCTCGCCAGATTTGGTCAAAAATTCAATTCGTGAAGTCTCATGAAAGTTTTTCAGAAAAAACAATCACTAAATTTTTGGCCGAAATCGGATGGCGTGAATTTTCATATCATCTTATTTTTCATGTACCTGAAATGGCGACACAAAACTTGCAATCCTCTTTTAATGATTTTCCGTGGGAGAGAAATGAGGAGGCACTTCAACAATGGAAAGAAGGTAAAACAGGTTATCCACTTGTTGATGCCGGTATGCGGGAATTACGCCGAACGGGTTATATGCACAATCGCGTCCGTATGATTACGGCAAGTTTCTTGATCAAGCATTTGATGATTGACTGGCGTGCCGGGGAAAAATACTTCTGGGATCGTCTCTTAGATGCCTGTCCGGCCAATAATATTGCCGGTTGGCAATGGGTCGCTGGTAGCGGCGCAGATGCCGCGCCTTTCTTCAGAATTTTTAATCCCATTATTCAGGGTGAAAAATTTGACCCGCAAGGGGCATATACCAAGCGGTTCATTCCAGAACTGGCGCATGTAGAACAAAAACATTTATTCTCCCCATGGAAAGCAAAATCAGATACTGTAGGAGTGGACTTTCAGGAAGGGGGCTATCCCGACCCGATCGTCGAACACGAATATGCTCGCAATCGTGCTTTGGATGCCTTTCAGCAAATTCGACGTTAGGAACAGACGCGTATCGGTAGATTGAATATTGATACGATTCTGTTGAAAGTATTTGGGTGAAAGAGTTACGAAGTGAAAATTGCAGTCATTGGTGCCGGCATATCTGGTAATTATGCCGCTTATAAACTTTCCAAAAATCATGACGTTACCGTTTATGAAAAACGTGAGCGACTTGGTGGGCATAGCGCAACGGTTGATGTTGACTATGACGGACAACAAATAGCCGTAGACACCGGCTTTATTGTCTATAATGAACTGAATTATCCCGGGCTAACCAGCCTGTTCGCAGAACTTGCAGTGGCAACCAGTTCAAGCAATATGAGTTTTGCCTTCAGCTCCGCTTTTGACAGAAAAAGCGGCGGTCTTGAGTGGTCAGGAAACTCAATGAACACCATTTTTGCCCAGCGAAGGAATTTACTTCGTCCCTCTTTCTGGATGATGCTGAAAGAGATTTTGCGATTTAATAAAATTGCCAACAATTGTGATTTAAGTGATAGCGCAAACGAAAGCCTCGGGAACTGGCTCAAGCGTCACAAATTTTCTGAAAATTTCAAGAATAACTATCTCATCCCCATGGGGGCTGCAATCTGGTCAACGCCAAGTAAAGCAATGAATGATTTTCCGGCAAAAGGGTTTTTGAATTTTTTCATTAATCATAAGCTGACACATCAAGACCGCCCTGAGTGGCGAACTGTTACAGGTGGTAGCCGGGAATATGTGAAAAAGCTCGTAGCCGCAACATCAGCTGATTTCAAAGTCAATTCTGAAGTGACCAAAGTGACCCGCCAGGACTCGAAAGTTCAGGTTTACAACAATCATGAGGCTACTTTTGAGACATTTGATGCAGTCATTTTTGCAGCTCACACCAACCAAACTCTCTCGCTGTTAGAAGATGCTGATGCCAGTGAAAGACAAATCTTGTCAGATATTAAATATCTTCCCAATCAAGTTTATTTGCACCGAGATCGGCGACTAATGCCAAAGCGTGAAAAAGTTTGGTCGGCATGGAATTATCTACATAATAAAGATGAAGAAAATAACATAATAGTAACAATTAGTTACTGGATGAACCGGCTGCAAAACATAAATAAAGAATACCCTCTTTTTGTTACACTCAATCCACCTGAACCTCCTGCATCTGATCTAACATTTGGATATTTTGAGTATGATCATCCTCAGTTCGACAGCATAGCTTTTAAGGCTCAGTCTAACCTTGCATCAATTCAAGGAACTTATAATACTTGGTTTTGCGGGGCATGGGCCGGTTTCGGTTTCCATGAAGATGGCTTGCAATCAGCACAAAAAATTGTCACAGATATTGAAAGTCGTGACCATATTGAGACGATAGCGAATGCTTCATAAAAACGAAAACAGCCATTCAAATTCTGCCATTTACCATGGCATTGTAAGACATGCTCGCTATGCGCCCAAAAAACACCGTTTTGCATATAAGGTTTTCTCATTACTGCTCGACATTGATGAGCTAGAGGCATTATCGAAAAAACTCAAACTATTCTCTTTAAACCGTTTCAATGTTTTTAGTTTTCGAACATCTGACCATGGTGCAAAAGACGGCTCCCCTTTGAGGCCTTTTATTGAAAACATTTTAGATAAAGAAAATATTGGGGCACCTGATCAAATATTGGTGATGTGCTACCCACGCATCTTTGGATATGTGTTCAACCCAATCACGGTTTATTACTGCCTAAAAAACAATAAAATTTCGGTTATGATTTATGAGGTCAACAATACATTCGGCGAGGATCACATCTATGTCGTTCCCCAAACCGATAGCGACCTCCCTGCAAAACATAACCGCAGGAAGGAACTGCACGTCTCACCATTTATATCTATGGATGCGGAATATTCATTCACAACAGATATTCCGAATGATGAACTAAAAGTAATTATCAGAGAAAAAAGCAATGGCGCACCGCTCTTATTGGCAAGTTTTATCGGTCACCGCGCATTCTTGAGCGACAAGGAACTGCTTAAAGCCTTTTTCAGATACCCGTTGATGACACTTAAAATTGTCATCGGGATACATTATGAAGCCTTGAGACTTATCCTAAAAGGTGTAATCTATGTAAAACGTCCGTCGAAAGAGTCGTCAAGAATTACATATACATAAAAGAAAAAAACTATGCACCCCTTATCAGATACCACGAACTTAATGCCCTCAAAGAGCACTAAAGTTTTTACAAACCTTATAGATTATCTATTAAAAAATATCCGTCATGGCACAATAGAATTGCATTGGCCGGATGGCAAAACAGAGACTTATAGGGGTAAAGAAAACTTACACCTCAAAGGGGTTTTGATTGTCCATGATTGGGCTTTATTAAAACAGGTTGTAAGCGGCGGAGCTATTGGCTTTGGAGAAGGTTATTTAAATAAACGCTGGTCATCACCTCATATTTCAATCTTGTTAGAAGTTTTAACCTTAAACCTTGATGAAATTAACAAGCACATAGGTAAAAATAAATTTATAAAACTCATAACACGGTTATCCCATATTATGAGGCCGAACTCTCGATCCGGTTCAAAGAAAAACATCTATGAACATTATGATTTAGGGAATAATTTTTATGAAAAATGGCTTGACCCCAGCATGACATACTCATCGGCCATATTTAAAAACAAGAATAACTCGCTGGAATCTGCGCAACTTGAAAAATATAAATCTTTGGTGCAATCAATAGATTTGAAAAAAGAGCATCATGTCCTTGAAATTGGTTGTGGTTGGGGCGGATTTGCAGAATATGCTGCCACCCATATCGGATGTCGTGTAACCGGGCTAACAATTAGTCAAGCTCAGTATGACTATGCCTCTGCGCGCATGGAAAAAAAAGGTCTAACGGATAAGGTCACCATAAAATTACAAGATTACCGGGATGTTCAGGGTGATTTTGATAGAATTGCCTCCATTGAGATGTTTGAGGCTGTGGGCGAGAAATATTGGCCAACTTTTTTTAATAAAGTCTCCAATATTCTTAAACCCGGTGGGAAAGCTGGGCTTCAAATCATTACAATTGATGATGATAAATTCAATACCTACCGAAAAAACACTGATTTTATTCAAAAATACATTTTCCCGGGCGGCATGCTACCTTCAAAAGTCGTATTAAAAGACGAATTTGATAAGGCTCATCTCAAACTTCATGAAACTGTAGATTTCCGCCTGGATTATGCTGAGACTCTTGCGCGTTGGCGGGACAGGTTTAATGAACAATGGTATGAGATCAAGCCTATGGGCTTTGATGAGCGCTTTAAGCAAATGTGGGAGTATTATCTAGCCTATTGTGAAGCAGGCTTCAAAACCGGCACAATTGACGTCTCGCAATTTTACTTACATAAAAGTCAGAACTAATCCATTAATACATCTTCAACGTATAAGAGGTACACAACAAAGCCGGCACATTTCAATTGCGGCTCCAGGAGGTGTATATGTCTACCGCGGAGTCTTTAAATACCGATTTTCGTTTGGAAAATTTTTTCGTAGGAGACTTCGTCTCCGATGGCATCATTGCCAAACCTAACGGACAATTAATCAGACGTTTTAAAGTCGAAGGTCATGCTAGTTTCAAAAAAGGGACGCTGACTCTCAACGAAAACTTCACCTATGATGATGGTGAGGTTGATAACCGGATTTGGCAAATTTTGTGTCTCCCGGACGGGTCTTATGAAGGTTACACCACTGATCTTGTCGGCCCGCCGCCACGAAATCACCCCATTGAAAACCTATTTAGTTGGTCATATCGCCTCAAATTACCGGTTAAAAATGTACCGGTTACGTTACGCTTTACAGATATGATGCATTTTCAAAACAATGCCATTAGCAACATGGCAACAATCAGCAAATTCGGCTTACCTGTATTAAAAATATTCCAAACCTTCAATAAAGTTTAATTACCTAGAGAGTAGCCGCACATAAAGTTGGCGCGGTAAAAAGGTAAGTAACCTGAGCCAGAACGTAAACCTTTTTGGAAAGGTTATGCGGGTACGGTTTTTTTCAAGCCCGTCTACCATAGCAGTAGCAGCCTTTGTAACATCCATCAAAGCTGGCATATGAAACGTGTTTTTTTGTGTCGCGGGCGTGTCAATAAAGCCCGGAGCAACCATATTCACGCTTAAACCATGCTTTGCAAGATCTACAGCCATGGCCTCTCCCATATTGAGAAGAGCAGCTTTTGTAGCTCCGTAAGCGGCAGAAGTCGGTAGACCGTTATAACCTGCCACTGAAGAGACCAGCACAATTTGCCCCTTTTCACGGCCAATCATAAACGGATATGCTGCTGCAACCATATTAACTGTGCCGGTTAAATTCACATCAAAGCTATCATCAAAAACAGACACATCAAATTCAGGAAAACGTGTCGGCAAATAAATGCCTGCATTGGCAATAATCATAGCCAATGAGCCAAACTCAGCTTCTATTTCTTGAGCCGTTTTTGACATCCCGTCTCTGTCAGTTACATCACAGGCAAAAGCCTTAATGTTGCTGTGAAGCGCGGCAATCTTGTCGAGTTTTTTACTGCTACGCGCAGAAATAGCGACTTCCCACCCCCTGTCAGCCATTTCAAGGGCCACTGCGGCACCTATCCCTGAACTTGCACCTGTTATCCAAACAATACCGTCAGAGGGCCGCATGGCTGATAATTTTCGATTACTCAAACGGGTTATCCTTCAACAAAATATCTGAGGCGTAATGCCATTTCTTTTTTGGTGGAATTTTTTCACTGCTACAGATTTCATATATAGCATCGCGCTTTTTTCTGAAGGCGCCACCAACCCATGCGCCTTGGCGGGTATAATAGGCATCTCCCTTGGCGAAACTATAGGTGAGAACATCCTTCATCTCTCCTAAAACATTAAGCTGTTTTAGCCCTAAATAAGAAGTTTCTACTTCAATAGGGTCACCATTTTGATGATTGACGAGTTCATTCTTGGTAAGCGACTCGGGATTCCAGAAAGTGGCCGGCATTAAAGCTTTATTGATTACACCACTAAACTTACTGCCTTCAATAACAAGCCCCTCGTCTCGCAGAATACCTTTAGCAAACCGTCTTTTATTCTGTTCTTTGGTCTCTGTAATAAACGCCACCAAGCGTCCATTTTCCCAGTATTCAACTGCATCATGGCGGAAATCGGCAACTTTCACAAAGCCAAGTTTCACAATTATTTCAAAATGAGTTTTGACCACAAGGTTGTCTCCATCGGGAAAAAACTCCATATGATGGAAACCGACTGCACGGCCTTTGTATTTAATCAGAAATGATTTAGTACCCTCCTGCGGCACGGCAGATCGCCAATTCTGCGCAGGATACTCAAAGCTATTATTAACCCCATCTGTATATGCAGGTGTTGTTATGAGGAATTGAGTAAAAGCAATAGCAAGGATGCTAGGATATAAAATCCTTAAGAACACGGCCAAACCTGTCTTTGAATTTTAACGAGCCGGTTGTGACAGCCAGACAAAGGCAGACATCATCACCTACGGCCTTAGGACGGTGTTCAACCTTGCCATCGGCTATAGCGAGGTCACCACGGCTATAAACCTCACCGCCATCAATAAAGGCACCTCTGAGAACAAGAG
The DNA here is from genome assembly GCA_002450335.1 of Rhodobiaceae bacterium UBA6963. Classification (GTDB taxonomy): domain Bacteria; phylum Pseudomonadota; class Alphaproteobacteria; order RS24; family RS24; genus Micropelagius. Next base: position 186,770 of record DJZB01000022.1, on the reverse strand, counting down.
TGGCCTCTATGCCTTCATGCGCGTGACGTGGGGCAGATTTACCGGGCTGAATTTTTAGGAGACGAATGTCGCTCGTGGCTTCTTCAGCTTTAATTTTTGATGATTTTACACCCGGATAGGAAAAAGACCACTTTAGCCCGTCAACATCAGAAGATAATGCCCGGCGAAGTGGTAATGGCAAATCCATATCTGAACAGGGAAGAATGTCATTAACGGGTTCAGGTTCCAAAGCAATTAATTCGATGACAGTTTCATCGTCAATTGCGTCCATTAGTGTTTGCACACTGTCTTCAGACATACCTACCGGCTCGACGCTATCTACAATTGACGCGTTTAAGCTATCCGCAAACACAAGTTTTTTGCGTGCTTCAGGCTCAAGTGTTAAATAACTTGCAACAAGAATACTCATAGGCGTGTCCAGCGTGCCTGCTGAGTATTGAAGTAATAATGTATCTATGTCTGCTGACATTAATTAAACCTAGGTTAAGTACATGTTTCAATTCGTTATCATTAATACGATATATATTTCATTTTGGTTCACAGACAAACTTAAAAGATGACCTCTTGCGTGTTTATTGCAGTCCGATTAAGTAAAAAAGGGTGAAGGAGACCAAAAAATGACCATCCGGGACAATATGATCGACGCAATTGGCAACACACCACTGATTAAACTTAAAAAAGCTTCAGAACTTACGGGATGCAACATCTTGGGAAAAGCTGAATTTATGAATCCCGGCCAATCCGTCAAAGACCGCGCAGCCTTGCAAATCATCCGCGATGCCGAAGCAAAAGGGCAGTTAAAACCGGGAGGAACAATTGTAGAAGGGACTGCAGGTAATACCGGTATAGGTATAGCTCTGGTCGCAAATGCACTAGGATATAAATCCGTTATCGTTATTCCTGAAACCCAAAGTCAGGAAAAGAAAGATATGCTACGTTTATGTGGAGCGGAGCTGATTGAAGTCCCTGCCGTCCCCTACAGGGACGAAAATAATTACGTCAAATATTCCGGTCGGCTGGCAGAGAAACTTGGCTCAGAGAGCGAGAATGGCGCAGTATGGGCCAACCAATTCGACAATACTGCCAATCGGGACGCTCATATCATGACAACCGGCCCGGAAGTTTGGTCTCAAACCGATGGAAAAGTTGATGGTTTTACCTGTGCCATAGGTACCGGCGGCACATTAGCCGGAACCGGCATGTATCTGAAAGAAAAAAACAGGGATATACAAATCGCAGCGGCGGACCCAATGGGTGCGGCGATGTATCACTGGTACAAACACGGCGAATTAAAATCTGAGGGCACTTCAATCACCGAAGGCATCGGTCAAGGGCGTGTAACAGCAAACCTTGTAGATGCCCCAATTGATGATGCCTATCAAATTTCAGATGAAGAGGCATTACCAATTGTATTTGATTTATTGAAACATGAGGGCTTATGCCTTGGAGGTTCAAGCGGCATTAATATTGCCGGCGCAATGAGAATGGCTGAAATTTTAGGCCCTGGCCATACGATTGTGACTATCCTGTGCGATTACGGCACACGTTATCAAAGTAAACTTTTCAATTCTGCATTTTTAAAAGAAAAAAATCTCCCCTGCCCTGAATGGCTGTAAGTGATTAAGTTTTAGAGAGTGGCTTTTGTAAATGGCGCGTGAAGATAGAATTACTGCAGATGTAACCATGTTAGAGATGCTTGCGCCGCCCAGGTTAAACCTATCTTGGCCTATCCAAGGTCTTTCCTTCATTGAAATTCCAGAACCCGAAATAGGTCAATATCGCACTCTCTATCATGCTGTGGGGGATCATCATTTTTGGGTAAACAGAAAGCGATTAACGGATGGGCAGTTAAGCGCTCTTCTCTATCATCCTGAAAATTATGTCACCCAACTTTGGAAAGGTGACGAATGCATCGGCTTTACCGAATATCACGCAAGACATTTTCCACAAATGGAAATTGTTTTTGTCGGGCTTGTAGCATCTGAAATTGGAAAAGGTCTTGGGCGCGCAATGCTGTCGCATACACTACAAAAAATATGGCACCGCAATCCCACTCGCGTGATCATCGAAACCAATACATTAGATCACTCGTCCGCTTTGCCGCTATACCAAAAAATCGGTTTTAGACCTTATAAACGCAAAAGAGTGTCGATTAAAAACACGCGTTAAGGCGCAAGAAATCTAATCACCAATTATCTGACTCAGGAAAAGCTTAGTCCGATTATTCTGCGGATTATCAAAAAATGATGTTGGCGTATTTTCTTCAATAATTTCACCTTCATCCATAAAAATCACACGATCAGCAACCCGCCGAGCAAACCCCATTTCATGCGTGACGCATAACATAGTCATGCCCTGCTCGGCCAAATCCACCATCACCTCAAGCACTTCTTTAATCATCTCAGGGTCTAGCGCAGAGGTCGGTTCGTCAAACAACATGATGCGCGGTTGCATACAAAGTGACCTGGCAATTGCTACGCGCTGTTGCTGCCCACCAGAAAGCTGGCCGGGATATTTATCTGCTTGATCAGGAATGCGAACACGCTCCAAATATTGCAAAGCAAGCGCTTCAGCTTCGGGACGAGGTACACCCTTCACCCATACAGGTGCAAGTATACAATTCTCCAAGACAGTCATGTGTGGGAATAAATTAAACTGCTGGAATACCATGCCAACTTCAGAACGGATATGGTCAATATTTTTGACCCTATCATCCAAGGGTATGCCATCAACAATAATATCCCCCCCATCATGGCTTTCTAGATGATTAATACATCTGATTAATGTTGATTTACCCGAGCCGGAAGGACCGCAAATAACTATCTTTTCCCCAGCCGCCACAGATAAGTTAATATTTTTGAGAACATGAAAGTCTCCAAAATATTTATCCAGTTGGTTGATTACAATTATATGTTTTTCACTCATTTATTTTCTCCTGTGACTGAAAAACGCCGTTCAACCGATTTAGAATAATATGACATGGCAAAGCAAAAGACCCAAAAGACAAGCCCTGCAAACACAAAGCCTGTAATTGGAACTTGAGGGGATGTCCAGTTCGGGTCTGTAAAATGAAAACTTATAATACCAAGCAAATCGAAAATGCCGACAATCATCACAAGCGTGGTATCCTTAAACAAACCGATAAACGTGTTAACGATTCCCGGAATTGAAATCACCAATGCCTGTGGCAATATAATCAACCGCATGGATTTCCAGTATGACAGGCCAATAGACTTACCGGCCTCATATTGCCCTTTTGGTATCGCCTGAAGTCCACCTCTAATAACCTCTGCCATATAAGCTGAAGCAAACAAGGATACCCCTATCAGGCATCTCAGCAGGGCATCAAAATTCATTCCCTCAGGCAAAAATAGAGGCAACATAACACTTGCCATAAACAAAACAGTAATAAGCGGGACGCCGCGCCAAAATTCAATAAACACGACAGACATCATACGAATAATGGGCAGTTCTGAGCGTCTTCCAAGCGCCAATAAAATTCCAAGAGGTAAGGAAACAACAATTCCGGTAACCGCAATCACCAATGTCACCAATAAACCGCCCCATTGATTTGTTTCCACATAACTCAACCCCAAAAGGCCACCGGATAAGAGAATAAAAGTCAGCACCGGATAAGCAGTCAGCATCAGCACTGCAAGTTGTTTTTTGAAACTTATACACCCGGTCATTAATAACCCCAACCCAAGAGCGCCGAGTGCAAAAACAATATTAACCCGCCACTGCTCTCCTGCAGGATAATTGCCGTAAATAAATTGATTAAGTTTTGCGGTAACAAACGGCCAACATGCCCCATGGGGATTTGCTATACAGCTGGCTTTATCAGCGCCAAGGAAACTTGCATTTATGAATGCCCACGACGCCACACCATCAATGGTGACATAAATCAGCCAAAGACTAACCAAGCTAAGTAAAGTATTCATGCGCGTTGCAAAAAGATTTTTGCGTGACCATTTTATTATCTGCTGCATCTATTTCTCCACCAGAGCGACACGAGCATTGTAAGTATTCATCAAAAATGAAGTGAGCAGACTCAAGAAGAGATAAATACTCATCGTGATAAAAATAATTTCAACTGCCTGACCGGTTTGGTTAAGGGCCGTTCCGGCAAAAACTGAAACCAACTCAGGGTAAGCAATTGCAGCCGCCAAAGAGGAGTTTTTAGTCAGGTTTAGATATTGGCTAGTCAGAGGCGGAATAATAACCCGCATGGCCTGGGGAATGATGACTTTATTCATAGAAACTGATGTGGGTAGTCCAAGAGCTTTAGCCGCTTCGAACTGCCCTTTAGAGACCGACAAAACCCCCGCCCTAACAATCTCGGCGATAAAAGATGCTGTATACAGCGACAGTGCGACAAGTAAGGCAACGAATTCCGGCGTAAAGCTTAACCCCCCACGAAAATTGAAACCTTTCAATGCAGGAAGGTCAGCCTCAAAAGGAACACCCCATAGGCTTAGATATCCACCAAGACAAATCACACCGATAAGGATGTAATTTCTCGCATAGGCTTTATTGTGCCCGGTAAGTTCTCTCATTTTTCGTGCTTTATGAGCTACATAAAACCACCCTGCCCCAAACAAACCAAGCACCCATAGTAAATATCCCCCGCCCGGAAGAGTGGTGAACCATGGAAGATATAACCCTCGATTATTGAGGAAAAAAACTTCCCATAGGCTAAAGCTTTTTTTGGGATGGGGGAGTAATTCAATAAGCAACACATACCAGAAAAGAATTTGAATTAATAAAGGCAGGTTTCTGAATATCTCAACATAAATAAAAGCCAGTTTAGAGACCAACCAGTTATCGGATAAGCGCGCAAGACCAACCATAAAACCAATAACAGTAGCGAGTAAAATCCCCAAAACAGAAACAATCGCTGTGTTTAAAAGCCCGACAAGCAAAAGACGCAGATAACTTGATGTCTCATCATAGGCAATGAGCTTTTGGTTGATATCAAAGCCGGTATTGTTATCAAGAAAGCCAAAACCTGTTGCCACATTTTGGCGCGCCAGATTGGCGACAGTATTATCAATAAGCCACCAGACCAGCCCAATAAAGGCTGAAACCATCAGTATCTGGACAATTAGGTTACGACCGTTCTGGCTTGACCATAATGAAGATATTGTTTTCATATTATCTGATAGGTGGTGCGAATTGGAGGCCGCCTTGCGTCCATAATGCATTCAACCCGCGTTCAATTTTCAATTCAGAGCCTGCACCAAGATTACGGTCAAAACTCTCACCGTAATTTCCAACTTTAAGGATAACGCGTGTCGCCCAGTCATTATCTAGACCAAGGCTTTCTCCAAATGACCCTTCAACACCCAACAAGCGTCGAATTGACGGGTTAGGACTTGCCTTCATACTGTCGATATTTTGTGAATTAACGCCAAGCTCTTCAGCATTCAGCATGGCGTAATGCACCCAGCGTACAATGTCTGCCCAAACATCATCCCCCTGACGCACAGCAGGAGATAGCGGCTCTTTAGAGATGACTTCATTCAAGACAATATGAGCATCAGGATCAACCAGACGTTGTCGCTGCGCGTAAAGACCGGATTGATCCGTCGTGTAGGCGTCACACCGGCCGGCATCATAAGCGGCCACTGCTTCTTCAGATTTTTCGAATGAACTGATATCATACTCCATACCATTGCTTCGGAAATAATCGGCAACATTAAGCTCTGTTGTTGTTCCTGCATTGGCACAAATAGAGGCACCATCAAGTTCGCGGACACTTGTAACGCCGATATCTTTTTTCACAATAAAGCCTTGCCCGTCATAATAATTTGCGCCGATAAATTGAATGCCAAGCGCCGTATCTCGGTGCATAGTCCAAGTCGTGTTTCGTGCTAGCAAATCAATTTCACCTGATTGAAGCGCAGTAAATCTGACTTTTGCAGATAGAGGGACGAATTTTATCGCGTCGGCATCACCCAATACTGCCACTGCTACAGCCCGACAAAAGTCAGCATCAATTCCATGCCATCTGCCTTTGTCATCAGGTGCAGAAAAGCCGGGCAAACCTTGTGTAACGCCACAAGTAAGTACATTACGTTTTTTAATAAGTTCGAGTGTACCCTCTGCTTTTGCAGGCATGACGTTTGACAGTGCAGGAAACAATAAAAATGTTACAATTGTAAATAATAATCCTGCTTTCGAAAATTCAATGGTTGGCCACTTTAAAAAATTCATGATCTTCTTCTTTCTCAAAATCGAAGCTAATTGTAGAGTAATAAATTCTAACATCAATGAACACGCAAAACATAGCCACAAAGCCCAGTATTTGAGGTTTCAATTGAGATTTATAAAAGTTTTAAGAGGATTTTAAATTGAAAGACGAAAACAAAAAGAAACCGTCTACCCTTTTGACCCATACCGGGCGCGCCGGCGCCGCCCATTTTGGTGCTGTGAACCCACCTGTCTATCATGCATCTACAATTTTGTTCGACAGCTATGCAGATATTATAAACAATCGGGGCGACTATACCTATGGCAGGCGAGGTACCCCAACCTCCAGAGCACTTGAGGAAGTTATCTCAAGTCTTGAAAATGCTGACGGGACACTTCTACTTCCCAGCGGACTTGCGGCATGCACGCTGACGCTCCTTGCTTTATGCAAACAAGGTGACCATGTGCTTGTGCCGGATAATGCCTATGAGTCTACCAGGTCTTTTAGCCAGAAAATTCTACCTGACTTTGGTATTGAAACAGAAATTTATGATCCAACTGTTAAAGACATCTCTCCCCTTATTCGCGATAACACAGCACTTATTTTTCTGGAAAGCCCAGGCTCGCAAACATTTGAACTTATGGATCTACAGATGATTATCAAAATTGCGCAGGAGAATAATATTCTGACAGCAATGGACAACACTTGGGCGTCGCCGCTTTTTTGCAAACCGCTGGATATGGGTATTGATGTTTCTGTCCAATCCGCAACTAAATATGTGTCCGGTCATGCAGATTGCTTGCTTGGCTATGTGTCTGCACGAAAAAAAATCTATAACCGCTTAAAAAAAATGTATGGCCTTTTGGGACTTTGCGTCGGGCCGGATGATGTCGCTATGACGCTGCGCGGCGTAAGAACTTTAGATGTCAGATTGAAGAGGCATCAGGAAAGCGCTCTTAAAATTGCCAAATGGCTTGAAAAACAAGAGCAAGTTAAACACGTGCATCACCCCGCACTCGAAAGCCATCCACAACATGATTTTTGGAAGCGGGATTTTTCAGGGGCCGGTGGATTATTTGCAATAGAACTTCACCCCTGTAGCGAAACACAAATCGCCGCCATGCTGGATGATATGTCTTTATTTGGCATGGGGTATAGTTGGGGCGGCTATGAAAGCCTCATGATACCGGTCATTTTATTACGTCAATTAGGACCTGAGAGAGGGCCACTCCTACGCCTTCATATTGGCCTGGAGGATGTTGAAGATTTACTTGAAGATTTGACTGAAGGTTTTAAAAGATTTGATGAAGCCAGCCTTTGATTAATAAATCGGATATGCAAACATGACAAAGATTATCGGCATAATCGCAGATACAGGAAACCTTTACGGAAATCGAGTTTTCTTTTCTGGCGAACGATATCTACAAGCCATAACCGATTTAACTGATCTACAACCGATACTTATTCCTCCATTAGGGGGGAATATTATGTCCCTCCTCGACAGGCTAGACGGGGTAATGCTTACCGGTAATGTGTCCAATGTACACCCTTCACGATACGGGCAGGATGAAACGGAAAAACATCCACCCTATGATGAAAGTCGCGATGGCACCGCTATCCCTTATCTTGATAAAATCATCGCTCATGAGATTCCATTGATTGCTATATGTCGTGGGTTTCAAGAATTGAATGTTGCTTATGGCGGGACACTTCACCCTGCCATTCACGAAATTGATGGGCGGCTCGATCATAGGCGGATAAAAACAGATGATGCAGCCATACGTTATGCACCGCGCCATAGTGTCAAACTCACCGAGGGCGGTCTGTTTGAAAGCTGGGTGGGAACAAATGAAATTATGGTGAACAGCCTTCACTTTCAGGGTGTCGATAAACTTGGAGATGGATTAGAAGTTGAGGCGGTCGCTGAAGACGGCACAATAGAAGGCTTCATAGTTAAAAACGCCAAAGGCTTTACCGCCGCGGTTCAATGGCACCCGGAATATGAACCCGCTACCAATAAATTTTCCAAGTGTTTTTATGAGGCGTTTGCAGAAGCTGTCTTCGCGCGATAATGGTGACCCCGGCAGGACTTGAACCTGCAACCTACGGATTAGAAGTCCGTCGCTCTATCCAGTTGAGCTACGGGGCCAAAAATTTAATCGTCAATGTGTCCAGGAAATCTGTCGGTCATAGCTGAAGTTCGCAGCATATGATTTACTTACTTTTTTGCGTGAGTGCGGCTTCAAGACACGATAAGCAATGCCGTTGGTCTCAGCATATGCTTTGGCTTCATCAAGTGTTTCAAAACGAAGTTTAACTTGAGTTTTTGTTTCAGACACACTGTTCCAACCCATTAATGGATCTTTGGAACGCGCCGTTTCGGCATCAAATTCAAGTATCCAGTTTTTGGTTTTCGCCATGCCGGACTGCATTGCAGTTTTGCCGGGTTGATAAATTTTTGCAGACATAATTACCTCTTTGGCAATATATCGCCAAAGTCACAAAGATTTTCAACTGAAATTTTAAATACCGGGAACAATCGGCACATCAACAAATGGCACACCACAAGACGCCAGAGGCATAACCAATATTAAAAGTATAAAAACATGACGTATCATTGTGTTGCCCTTCATATAATCGCGAAATATACAGAGCACGATTCTTGTTACAGAATGATGATAATCAATGACCAACACGGAGACTGAAGAAGGTTTATTCAAAAACGCTTTCTTCAATCACGCCAGCTTTTTTTAGCTCATTATCCATCTGACCGGTCAACCAGCAATAGAACATACGGAAATCACTAATTAGCGACCAGAATGGATAATCGAAAGTAGCAGGTTTATTTTTCTCAATTGTAAGATGACTGAACCAAGCAAAACCATACCCTACCACTGGCATGAACCAGAGGTAGGATAATTTACCGGTTGTAAGTGCTACCAGAATTACACCTATCAGAGCGATGACCCCAAGATAATGATACCCTCGCGTAGCAGGTTGGGCATGCTCCTGAAGGTAATAAGGCCAGAACTCAGAATAGGTTTTAATCGGCTTCGACATAAGAAAACATTATCATTCAACAATACCGCACGCAATACGTGTACCCGCAGCACCTGTAGGTTGGCTGATATAATCATCGCCATCCGCATGAATAATAAGCGTACCCGGGCGTGGCGTATTTGATGACAAAATCAATCCGTGAATAAAGTTTTCTATTTTTAACTTGCCAGTTTTACCAACATAGATATTTGGCATGTCGCCGAGATGGTAGTCTTTTCCGCTGAGATACCCATGAGGATCTCCCTTTGGATTGAAATGCCCACCTGCAGCATTAAAACTGTCTGCACAACTTGGATTAGTATGAAAATGAAACGCATGCCGTCCTGCTGGCATGTTTTTAAGCTTGGCTTTTAAAAGCACCCCGCTGGGTGTGGGTGTCAGCTTAAATACCCCTCTTGGTTTCCCATCAGGTGACATTAAGACACCTCCAAGCGTTTCATTGGCGAATGTATCTACTGTTGATCCAAATACGATAAAAACAAAGGTAATGACAACAAATAATCTAGGCATAATCATGACTTATCCCCCTCTAGGTTTTTCTCAAGATTTTTCACGCGATTACTTAAATCAGAAATCTTAACAATCATCCAAACTTGTGTGGCTACAAACAAAACGCCGAAAAACAAGGCAATAATTAATCCCATAATTTCTCTCACTTCTTAATTTTTTTTAAGTTTAACCTAGGTAAATATCATAGCAAGTTAAAAAAATATGCCGAGAGCTATTTCATTTTCAAGAAATGTATCAAAAGTTTTTTTTAAACCGTTTTTTGTTTCGTCGCCGATGGTTTGTTTTGTCAAATGCATATCTAAGAAAAGTCGGAATATCGCGCCGCATCATAGCATGGCGACTTAAGATCCTTCCATCTCCTCCATGCGCCTTCCCCTCAGGCTTTTCGAGAATATGTGATGCTAATAGCGAGTGAATATTATAATCCTCTATGACACGCCGTCTCGCCTCTATAATGGCATCCAATCTTTTTTCGTATGCATTATTAGCAATGGCATGCCGAATAATATCAACCGATGCTTCAACATCATTGATATCCAGTTCAATAAAACTTTCCGAAGGAAAGTAATCTGATGCATTTGGGCACCCAAAATAAAATGGCAGGCAATATCCTAAATAGGCATCCGATAACTTTTCTGTCCAATGGTGCGGCGCGACGTGATTTTCAATCGCGATTTGATAGCGATAGCTATCCGTTCCTTCAGCTTTATGTTCAACAAACTTCAAATCACGCCCGAATAAGTCCACTTGATTACCAAGCTTATCAGCCAGCGCTTGCATGAAACCGGCTCGAAGATGATGCATGGTATGTTTTTGGGCCTTGAAGGACATAAACATAGAAATGTCAGAAGTTTTATCAGGTGGGGTCGGATGTGCCCTGACATGATCCATTGTGCCGTAATACCAGACCCCCACAGGCGGGACAAAATATCTGTTCGGATGTTTAAGGATTTCAAGCTCGTGACTCGTTAGCACTGTTCCAAACTGTTTAACGTAATCCCTGCCGTAAAACTTCACTGATGACGGCTCATAAGTCAGTAAAATTGTCCGGCTCTGGGGGCAGGCCAAATCCTCTACTCTTAAACTTAAACGCTCCCCGTCATGTCCGGGTAAATCATCGCAAACTACAAACCAGTCGTAATCTGTCGCATCCCAGTCCAGAACCCATTCAATATCATCATGGCTGAATTCAGGGTATTCCAAAAGCTTGAAGGCTCTTGGATATTTCGAAACCAGTTTGATCCGAATCTTATTTTGCATGGAAACATCTTAAACAAACTTACGGCTTAAAACTATTTTCTAATTCTGTTCTTAAATCAGTAATTCTCAGGCATCTTTGTTGCCTTGTCATAAAAAAGGTCTTTGACAACTTTATTTATAGAAAAATGTGGGTGAAAAGTTTGTAGACCAAAATTGGGAGATGCAGAGTGCTCAAAAGCCTAATCAGAATTAACACATTGCCCTGATTACCCAAAATCAAGCGACCACGCGTCAGCCCATCAAAAACCTATGATTTGGCATGTTCTTTAAAGAATGAAATATCGAGAAGAATGGTCGGGGCTGCAGGATTCGAACCTGCGACCCCCTGGTCCCAAACCAGGTGCGCTACCAGACTGCGCCAAGCCCCGCCAACATCTGGTTCACATACCTTTTCGCCGGAAAATTATCAAGCGAATTTAGAGTGTCATTCAGAAATAATCTCGTTTTGACCTGCAAAGAGATTTGGTTCGATCATTTGAACCCGTGTGACCATTAGACCTTTAGGCCCTTGGCCATAAGCAACAAGCAGTCTGTCACCCGGCTGGATTTCAAAAATTCCCGCATCTCTGAGTGTTTCCATATGCATGAAAATATCCGGCTCTCCCGAGTCGACATTCACAAAACCATATCCTCTAATGCGGTTAAACCATTTCACCTGAGCTGGCTGTAATTCACTGATTTCCTCAATGTCCGGCAAGATTGATGTCGGACGAGGCGGTGGCTTAGGGATTTGAGCCAGCGAATTATCAACTGCGATAATTTGCTCTGCTTGTAGCCCCTGATTGCGCTTAACAACCAAACATTTCAAGGTTGCCCCAGGATATATTATGTCATGTCCTGCAAATTTCAGAGCTGTCTGATGCACAAGAACATCAGCACTCCCATCATCCGGTACGACAAACCCAAAACCTTTTTTGGGGTCGAACCATTTGACGGTTCCCTCAACAATAAACCCTTAAGTTTTAACAGGTGTGAGTGAAGCAGCCATGGGCGCCTCCGCAATTCCTATGTGGCTTGCGTGAGGGTAAACACCTGTTTCCGTATGACCGGTCACCAGGCTGTCCTGACTTTCCTTCACATTATTACTTTCATTATTTTCTGCTGTATCGTTATCTGGCATGTAACTTTCTTCACTTTATTATTATTAGGCCACTATATAAGCCATGAGGCGGTACCAAGAATTATGCTACGTGCAACTTTCTTGGGTATAGCATAATAAAAACCGCTGAAGGAATAGTTAATTCACTTCAGCGGTTAAAATAAGTAAATAAAACCAGTAATATTAAAGGATTATTTTTACTTCAATGTTAGGGCTACATTGTCAAAAAGGTGTTTGTTTACATATAGATGCACAACAATACTTGCTGCGTATCCAAGGGCGATAGCCCATGTCCACTTCAGATGCGAGAAAAATGTATATATTCCACGCGCCTGTCCCATTAGTGCAACACCTGCAGCAGAGCCAATTGAAAGCATTGAGCCACCTACACCCGCTGTAAGGGTTGCAAGTAACCATTGCCCCTCATCCATAGACGGGAACATTGTCAAAACAGCGAACATGACCGGAATATTATCGACAATTGCCGAAAGTATACCAACAAGCACATTAGCCGTCGTCGCCCCCAAATCGCCGTACATGAACTCTGAAGCAAGTGTCAGATATCCAAATGTAGCCAAGCCACCGACGCACAACAAAACACCATAGAAGAAGAGAAGCGTATCCCATTCTGCGCCACCGAC
>DJZB01000022.1:113856-173669 GCA_002450335.1 Rhodobiaceae bacterium UBA6963 | reverse complement strand
ATTTCAAAAATATCGAATTTCTTGCCGTTGGTAAAAGTCTCACCTGAATATTTCAGATAAAAACTATAAAAACCAAGAACACCAAGGCCCGTCATCATACCAAAGGTAGGCGGAATGTGGAAAAACTGGTGACCGGAAACTGTAAATGCAATCGTTCCCAAAAATAGGAATATGACAGGTATACCACCCATTTTAATCGTTACGGTGTCTGACATTGCCTCGGGTTGCTCATCGGGGATAGCGAAATGCATTATGGCCGCTGGGACAATATAGTTAACGACTGAAGGTATGAAAATCTGGAAGAAGCCAAAGAAATCAATAACGCCTTTTTGCCAGACCATAAGAGTCGTAATATCACCAAATGGACTGAATGCTCCACCAGCATTAGCCGCAACAACAATGTTGATACACGCAAGTGCAACAAACTTTTTATGTCCAACGCCCACAGCCATAACTACCGCACACATCAGCAACGCTGTAGTCAAATTGTCCGCGATTGGCGAGATGAAGAAGGATAGAACGCCGGTAATCCAGAAAACCTTTCGGAAACTGAAATTACGCGCAACAAGCCAAGCTCGAAGATATTCGAACACATTCCGTTCAGTCATTGTGTTGATGAAGGTCATAGCCACCAAAAGGAACATAAAGAGTTCTGCAAACTCTAGGAACACATGCCTAAAAGCACCCTGTGTTACATGGGTATCGTATCCACTTTGACCGACCGCAAGTCCTACAAGAAACCAGATTATACCGGCTGCCAGCAAAACAGGTTTTGATTTTCTCAGGTGGGTAACCTCCTCCACCATCACAAGCACATAAGCAGCAACAAATACGAAAATGGCTGAAATCGCATAGGCGGAAGTAGTCATTTCAAGATTAAGAATCCCGTTTTCAGCTGCCATAGCTGGAAACGACATAAAAGCCATAAGAACAATGGCCGGAAGTCCATAGAAGAATTTAGGCATCATACCCTCAGATAATTGGATGAAAATTTTAGTGATTCAATCTTAACAATACCGGAACTACAAATACAGCAAAATCGGGTTTAAAAAATGCTAATTCTTTTCAGTAAGAGAACCAAAAACCTCACTAATTTCATCATTCAGGATTAAATCAGCATATCCGTCCAAATCGGTCGGTTCGCGGTTAATTATAACAAATTTTGCGCCATTTTCCCTCGCAAGAAGAGGAAACCCTGCGGCCGGAAATACCTTTAAAGAAGACCCGACAGCAATAAACAGCTCACAGGCGAGGCTCACCTCTTCAGCGGCCTGCATAGCCTCAGGGGGCATGGATTGACCAAAAGAGACCGTCGCAGATTTGATATACCCTCCACAGGTGCATACAGGCGCAAGATTATCTTTTTTAAATTGCTCTTTAACGAGGTCGATTTGGTATTTTTTATCGCAACTCAAGCATTTAGCAAAAGTGCCATTACCATGTAGTTCAATAATTTGGTCTTCTGAAAGGCCTGAATTTTGGTGAAGATTATCAATATTTTGAGTTATGACCTTATTCACCTTTCCAATATTCACCAACTGGGAGATGGCATAATGAGCTGTATTAGGCTGGGGTTTTCCTATTTCCTGATCAAGCAGAACCTTTCGTCGCCAAGTTTCCACACGCATCTCATCAGAAGCCATAAAATCCCGAAAATCTATCGGTGCAAGTCTGCTCCATAAGCCTCCGGGGCTTCGAAAGTCCGGAATACCTGAGTCAGTGCTGATCCCGGCTCCCGTGAATACGACCGTGTAGGCCGAGTTGTTTATCAGTTGCTTCAGTTCTTCCATGAACGTCCCTTAAGCCCGCTTAATATTTGTTATGATGCTCTACTTTAAAATGAACTAATAAAATGGGAGTATAAGTCCAGTTCAGTTCATTATTATTTGTTGAAATTGCATGCAAAAACATAAAAAAATTACAGTGCCTGTTTTTTGGCTACGCGTCGCATTATTATTTTGCCTGGTTTGCGTCGCGAACATTCATTCGGCGACGGCTCAAATGCAACAACCTACTGGCAGCCCAAAAAAAAACGGTTATTACAGCGCCCCTTATTGGGACGGCTTTAAATTAAAACATGCAGATAAATGTGAAGAAGCATTGAAAAAATTAATTCCTATTGCTCACCAAGGTTATGGTTTTGAAGAAGCTCAACTTGCTACAGGTCTTTGTATGCTTCGTCTCGCCGGCTTAACATCCTCAACGCCTGCTCATAAAAAAACACAAGACTTGATGAAGGATGTTAAATTTAAGCAAGGCTTTCAATGGATTTTAAGAGCTGCAAATGCCGGGCACTTTAGGGCACAAGCGACCATGGTATCTCTATATGCAGATGACCTTGCGCCTGCTGATAATCCCAACGTAAAATCTACAGACCAATCAATTGATAAAACACATGACAGTTATGTAGAAGGCGCCATGTGGGCACATTTATATCTTACCAACCCATTGAGACTGCAAATTGGCGCACCAATAATTGAAGAAAAAAAACTAAAAAAGCTTGAAAATAACATGACAAAAAATCAATGGTTATTAGGAAAAGAATTGGCAAGAAACTGGATTCCAGTTTATAACAAACAATGATTTTAAGTATTTGGTCTTAAATTTAAACAATCAAAAATATCTCCTTTAAACAATCTCGAGAAAATAATGAAAAATTCTTTTTTTTACACACTGTTGTGTGCCGTTTTTTTAATGCTTCCCCAAATAACATTTGCAACAGAGAGAACCGCCTATTTTGGTGGTGGTTGCTTTTGGTGCACCGAAGCTGATTTTGCAAAAATTGAAGGTGTGCGCGATGTCGTTTCAGGCTACATGGGCGGGCATGTGGCTAACCCTGACTACAAAGATGTCAGCAAAGGAACAACCGGACACTATGAAATCGTAAAAGTTGTTTTTGACGACAAAAAAGTTGATTTTCAAAGTCTCACCCAAGCTTTTTGGCGTATGATTGACCCTACTGACGCTGACGGCTCATTCTGTGACAGAGGTCAACAATATAGCAGTGTCATTTTTTATAATTCTGATTATCAAAAAACAGAGTCTGAGAAATCACGCGCATCCTTAAATGCGTCAGGGAAATTTTTAAAACCTGTTGCAACAAAAATTATAGCCGCTGAGACTTTTTATCCTGCTGAAGAGTATCATCAGAACTACTCTAAAAAGAATCCCATTCGGTATAAATTTTACCGCTCAAGATGTGGTCGGGACGATTTTATAAACCAATACTGGAAGGGTGATACAAAGGTTTATAGATAAATTAATGGGGATGGTTTGAACTTACCAAAGTTTAACTGTCTGCTTGATAAGCTGCTAAAAGTGATGGCACGCCCTAGGGGAATCGAACCCCTCTTTCCAGGTTGAAAACCTGGCGTCCTAACCGATAGACGAAGGGCGCATTACACTGAGTGAGAGGGATATAACTCAGTCATTGCATGATTTCAAGGCATGAATTTCTAAATTGATGCGACGTCTTGAACCATGAACTGCACGCCATTTCTTCCACGCCAATTATCGGCTTTCAGCGTACCCGCTACATGAAGCACACGCGCCCCTGATAAAATCATATTTCTTACAGGTTCATCCACCGAGGCAAATGCCATTGCCGATAATTTACCGCCTTGGTCATCCCCAAATCGACAACGAACATGCCCTGCACCGACAATTTCAGCATGAAGCACATGAACGGCCGGCAACACCATGCGCGGCTCAGGGTTTCCGGCACCAAACGGTCCTATGCGCGATAAAAGATCATGAAATTCCCTGACTGCACCTGAGGGGCTAACCGCACAGTCAAACATCATCTCTCGCGGACCCGAAAAGCTCATGTCGCCAAGCTGTTTTGAAAGATAGTTTTCAAAATCTGCCAATTGATCAATGTGTGTGGTCACCCCAGCTGCCATCGCATGACCACCACCGGCTTGAAGCACATCTGCCTGAACAGCCCCTGATACCATCCGTCCAATATCAACCGACTTAATGGAGCGCGCCGAACCCTTTCCTGTCCCATCTGCGTCGAGGGCTATTACAAATGTTGGGCGGTTATATTTATCTTTCAATCTTCCTGCAACAATACCAATGACCCCGGCATGAAATTCACGATGAGATAAAAGAATGTAAGGCGGCAGTCCATTTCGGTGACTGATAATGTCTTCAATCATCCTTTCAGCCAAAGACAGATTTTCGTCTCCTAAACTGCGACGATGCGTATTTAACTCATCCATGCGCAAAGCCAAACCCGCAGCTTCATCAGGATTATCCGCAATCAGTAAACGTGTGCCAAGGTCACTTTCACCAACCCGTCCACCTGCATTAATTCGCGGCCCCAGTTTAAAACCGCAATCCGACGCTTCAGGTGCACTTTCCAGTTTACACAAATCAATCATGGCCTTTATGCCGGTATTTTCCCGCCGAGCCATAACCCGTAATCCCTGACTTACCAAAGCCCTATTGAGACCTTCCAATGGCACAACGTCGCAAACCGTCCCCAGTGCGACGAGGTCGGTTAAGGCCATTAAATTCGGCTCTTCTTTCAAAGAAAAATAGCCTCGATTACGAAGCTCACGCCGCAATCCGACCAACAACATAAATGTTACGCCAACCGCAGCCAAATTGCCCAGCCCGCTCAAATCATCGCCACGCCTCGGATTAACCAATGCAAAGCAATCCGGCAGAGATGTTCCCGTCTGATGGTGGTCGGCGACAATCACATCGACAGACTGCTCTTTAGCAAAGGCAAGTGCATCATGTGCCATTGTTCCACAATCCACGGTGACAATCACACCGGTCCCCTCATCTATGAGAGTTTTGAAAGCAGGCACACTCGGGCCATAACCTTCGGTCATACGGTTCGGCACATAAAGCTCAGGGGTAATGCCTAGCTGACGCAAGAACCTGATAAGACACGCTGCCGATGTCGCGCCATCAACGTCATAATCTCCAAACACGGCAATTTTTTCATCATGGATAATCGCATCTGCAAGTCGTCCGGCAGCTTTCTCAAGATCAGCCAGAACAAAAGGGTCAGGCATGATTTCGACAAGATTTGGGTTAAGATAATCACTCACAATTTCTGTTGTAATACCCCGTTGTGAAAGTATCCGACTAACAGCATCCGGCAATCCATGCCTTTGAGCAATCGTCAGGGCTAGACGCTCATCATAAGGGCGCATGACCCATCGTCTTCCGGCAGCAGATTGCTCAACCCCTAACAGGGTTTCAACCACCGGCGCAGATATCATTTTTCGTCCTGCGTAAATTTGTTTGTGATGTGATGACGAGCACGAATCCATCTTGTTGTTGATGTCGGGGTTTCCCCGATTGAGCGCCGCATGACAAGGCTATCTGTGATGATTGCATTCCGTTCATAGGAAACACCTTGTACCAGAGATCCACTCGTGACACCCGTTAGGGAAAGTATGATATCCCCCTTGGCCATGTCATCAACAGTGTATTTTCTATTGAAATCAGAAACACCCATTTGCGCGGCGCGTTCTTTTTGATGCTCACTGTCTGTCACAAGCCGGCCTTGCATTTGCCCACCTGTGCAAGCCAAGGCAGCGGCTGCCAAAACCCCCTCTGGGGCGCCGCCTGTTCCCATATAGAGATCTATTCCGGTTGTAGGGTCTGTGGTGTGGATGATACCCGCAACATCACCATCAGAGATTAAACTTACTTTAGCTCCTGCACTCCGGATGCCTTCTAAGATATCCTGATGACGCGGACGATCTAACACACAAACAGTTATATGTTCCGGGCCAACGCCTTTGGCCTTGGCAAGTTCAATAATATTTTCTTGAGGCGTGGCATCGAGGTCAATCACTTCATTCGGCAACCCTCCCCCTACTGCAATTTTCTGCATATAGGTGTCCGGCGCGTTGAGAAGATTATTATGCTCCGCAAGTGCAATCACTGCGAGCGCATTAGGCATGCCTTTGGCAGTCAGCGTTGTTCCCTCAAGTGGATCAAGGGCAATATCAATTTTTGGCCCCTGCCCTGTGCCGACTTCTTCACCAATATATAACATGGGCGCTTCGTCACGTTCGCCCTCGCCGATAACAATTTTGCCGTCTATATCCAGACGGTTTAATTCTGTTCGTGTTGCGTTAACGGCAGCCTGATCAGCAGCTTTTTCATCACCTCGCCCAATAAGTGGAGCGCATGCAACTGCAGCAGCTTCAGTTACTCTGACAAGTTCAAGCGTGAGACTACGATTAATTCCAGAGGTCATTCTTAATCCTTTATCCTGAAGGGCCCAGACGAGTCTGCTTGAACCACGTACTTAAATTACAGGCATATAATTTACGTCTTTGGCGATAACATCAATAGCCTCGAGGGCTTCCAAAGCATTTTTAATAGCCGATTTTTCACATTTATGGGTGATAAACACAACCGGCCGGCGGTCTTCACCATTTTGAGGGCCTCTTTGCACCGCTTCTTCAATTGATACATTATGTTCAGCAAGTATTGAGGTGACCTTCGCCATGCTTCCGGGAGCGTCTTTGAGATTAAGCCTGATATACCATTGTGACGGCATGACCTCGGTCTCGCCTTGAGATGCAACAAGTTCCGATACAGAGCGTCCAAAAACATAAGGTGATATCTGCATGCCTGATTTTATAAACTGATTGAGGTCGGCAATATCTGCCAGCACAGCTGAGGCAGTTGCTTCACCACCCGCGCCCGGGCCTTGAAGCATGACATCGACCATATCGGTTTCAAACTGCACTGCATTGGTCACACCACTAATACCTGAGAGAACTGATGATTTACGCACCAGACACGGCTCTACCGCTTGCACGATCTCACCGGCAGAAGACGAGATAGAAGAAGCATCTTCTATTATCTTTTTTTCAGCCCGTGCAATAAGTCTGATAACCGCACCAAATCCCTCTGCGAATTCAAAATCTATTGCAGCAACATCGCTAATACCGCGTGTGGTGACATCGTTTTCATTAGGTTTTTGACCAAAGGCAATGGCGGAGAGCAAACTCAGCTTTTGAGCGGCATCAATACCTTCAACATCGAAAGTCGGATCAGCTTCGGCATAACCAAGCTCTTGAGCAATATGTAAAGTCTCCTCATAACCCGCCCCTTTTGTTTCCATTTCGGTAAGGATGAAATTACATGTTCCATTCAAAATACCGTTTATACGGTATATGTTATTTGCTGCCAGTCCTTCTGATAAGGCCTTTATCACAGGAATACCTCCGGCAACTGCAGCCTCATAGCTTAGAATACAATTGTTATTTTCAGCCAACTCAGCCAACTCAACGCCATGCTTTGCCAAGAGCGCTTTATTGGCTGTTACCACATGCTTTTTATTAACCAATGCAGTGCGCACCAGATCTAAGGCAATACCGTCAGCACCGCCAATAAGTTCAACAACGACATCAACATCATCCGCATCAGCTAATTCAAGGGTATTTTGGGTCCATTGCGCTTCAGGTACAGAAAATCCTCGATCTTTATTGATATCACGAACTGCTAAACGTTTAATGGTCGCGCCCTGAACCGCTTCTGCAAGCAGTTTGACAGCCACACACGCGCCTACTGTTCCAACACCGGCAATCCCAATCCTCAAAGAATCCATTATCTTCTCCAAAGATTAAGCGGCTGAAATCTGATGCTTATCAAGAAACTTTTTCAAGTTTCGTGCGGCTTGGCGAATTCGTTGTTCGTTTTCTACCAGCGCAATTCTGACATGTGTATCACCATATTCGCCAAAACCAATGCCGGGCGATACGGCAATATCGGCTTCCTGCAATAGTAGTTTTGAAAATTCAAGTGAACCAAGCTTTTTCAGAGGATCAGGAATTGGTGCCCACGCAAACATGGTTGCCTCCGGCGCCGGAACATGCCACCCAACCCTCTCAAAAGCGTCAATGAGAACGTCTCGACGATGTTTATAAACATCTCGAATTTCTTGAATAACACTGTCAGGGCTATCAAGCGCCGCAGATGCTGCCACTTGAATGGGCGTAAAAGCCCCATAATCAAGATAAGACTTAATTCGTGTAAGCGCGCCAATAAGACGTTCATTGCCTACAGCAAAGCCCATGCGCCAGCCCGGCATAGAATAAGTCTTTGAAAGCGACGTAAATTCAACAGCAATATCTTTTGCTCCCTCAACCTGCAAAATTGAAGGCGGCGGGTTGTTGGAGTCATAATAAATTTCAGCATAGGCAAGGTCTGAAAGAATCAAAATATCATACTTTTTACAATAGCTTACAACTTCTTTATAAAAATCAAGATCAACAACTTCAGCAGTCGGATTACCCGGGAAATTCAAAACCAATGCCTTGGGCGGCGGTACTGAATTACGAACATTTTGATCCAAGACCTCAAAGAAACCGTCAGGTGTGGACATTGTGTCAGGCAGAATTGGCAAATGCTGTATGGTCGCACCGGAAATAATAAAACCAAAAGCATGAATTGGATAAGTCGGATTTGGTACCAGAATAACATCTCCGGGGTTCACCATAGCTTGAGCCATATTGGCGAAACCTTCTTTGGATCCGAGTGTAGCAATGATTTCTGTATCAGGGTTAAGTTTGACCCCAAAGCGGCGTTCATAATACCTTGCTTGTGACTGGCGTAACCCTGGTATGCCCTTTGAGGCAGAGTATCTATGGGTTTTAGGATTATTAACTGTCTCAACCAATTTATCGACAATATGCTTAGGGGTCGGAAGATCCGGATTACCCATACCAAAATCAATGATATCTGCCCCATCTGAACGCGCTTGGTATTTGAGCTTATTTACCTGCTCAAACACATAAGGTGGGAGTCTTTGTATTCTTTGAAAATCTTGAACCATGTGAATTTCTTAATTATCGATAATAATATGTCTACTATACTCTTAAATGCGGCAAGCTTATGGCAATTCTACTGAACAACACCAGATAAACCTGGAAAGGCAGGGGGTTGTTCCTGCTTTTGCGTCTGATTGTTTGCTGGAGGCGCTTCTTCACTATTTGAAGGAGGCGCAGCAAGAGGTTTTGTTTCAACCGGCTCTGATGGCTGTGGGGTAATCCCCTCATCGGTCTGCAAGGACGGCAAGCGAGAGAGTGAGCCGCCGCGTAAAATAAAATCTGAATGGGCGCGATTTTCAACATCAGCTGTCAAAACATCCGATCTGGATGACTTATTTTGGAAAATATCACTGTAAATATTTCCAGGGTTTAAGGCATTCGTTACCGACGAACACCCAGCAAGCCCGAACGACAAAATAAGCGCTAAAAAAGGAAGTTTTAGAGAACAGGAAAAATTATATGTTGAGAATATCTTCATTGATCATGTGTCCAATTCTAAATCATGGGTAAAGCGGCAATTGCGTTAAACCGCTTGTTTCTTCAAATCCGCACATCAAATTCATATTTTGTATGGCCTGTCCGCTGGATCCCTTAACCAGATTATCAAGCGTAGCGACCAATATAACCCTATTGGGTACGCGGTCATCATAAACACCAACATGGCAATAATTTGACCCTCTTACATGTCGCGTCGCAGGAGTTTCGTCCTCACCAACTATCCGAACGAAAGGCTTATCTTCGTAGAATGCATTCAACGTGGCTCTGACATCTTTCGCCTTAGCCTCATTAGTCTTTGCATAAATAGTCACTAACTCACCCCGGTTCATTGGCACCAGATGTGGTGTGAAGTTTATCGTCACACTGTCCAAGCCGGATGCGAAGCCAAGTTCTTGCTCAATTTCAGGCGCGTGGCGATGACTCGCAATACCATAAGGTGCAAGCCCCTCAGCAACCTCACTAAACAAATTAGTTTCTTTTAAACTCCGTCCGGCACCCGTCACACCTGACTTAGCATCAATTATCAAATCCTCACAACTTACCTGACCGGTCTTAATGATAGGCAATAAAGCCGTCAAAACTGCAGTTGGATAACATCCCGGACATGCCACAAGACGCGCCGAAGAGATGGCATCGGCATAATGTTCACTCAAGCCATAAACTGCCTCAGATAATAAATCAGGAAAGTCATGCGATAAACCATACCAGTCCTGATAGGTCGTTGTATTTTTAAGCCTGAAGTCTGCAGACATGTCGATGATTTTCACACTATCAGGAATAGTGGCAATAAGCTTTTGTGAGGTGCCATGTGGCAAACCACAAATCGCAACATCAACCTTTGACCAGTCAACCTCATCAGTTGTTTGTAAAATCTGAGGCGAAACCTGCGAGAATTGAGGGTAAATGTCGGATAAGTTTTTTCCAGCGTGCTGATGCGCTGTGAGCGCCATAATATTGGCAAATGGGTGCTCAGCCAGCAACCGAATAGCATCGGCGCCGGTATATCCGGAAGCTCCAATTATTACAACATTTACAGCGGGTTTCATCAGCTTATCTAACTTTTACTCTTTTGGTTCATAATTCATGGCAGACACCTCGGCTTGTGTACACACAACATCATCAACCTTAGCGACACCACTATATTTCCATACTGCGCCCCTGCGATGGACAAGGTTCACATCAATTTTAATCTCAGAACCCGGAAAAACAGGTTTCCTGAATTTAACCTTATCAATGCCCAAAAAATAAATTACAGAGGCGTTGATTTCATCTTTCCGGTGGTGGGCTACAAGCGCTCCGGCTGTTTGAGCAATTGCTTCAATAATCAAAACACCCGGCAATACAGGGTGCGATGGAAAATGATCAGGTACCCAAAACGCATCCTCAGCTACTTTGAATATACCTGTGCAACTATCTTCGCCATTTAAATTCTCTAATGCATCAATAAGTTGGAAAGTTCCACGATGGGGCAGAAGTTCTAAAATTTCCTCGCGTTCAACCCGCAATTTATTTTCTTCTTTATCAGTCATAATTAAATTTCACCCTATAAAAAAAGGAGCCACAAGGCTCCTTTTTAAACGAGTCTTGTATATTTCACTAGCGTTTAGAGAACTGGAAGCTTCTACGTGCTTTAGCGCGACCAAACTTCTTACGCTCGACAACCCTACTATCACGCGTCAGGAAGCCACCTGATTTTAGCACCCCACGCAATTCAGGCTCATAATAGGTAAGCGCTTTTGAGATACCGTGGCGCACTGCACCCGCCTGACCAGAAAGTCCACCACCACTCACTGTAGCAATCACATCATATGACTCAGGACGACCCGCAGCAACCAGAGGCTGACGCAAAATCATTCGGAGCACAGGACGTGCAAAGTAGGTTTCTTCACCTTTGCCGTTCACAGTGATACGACCTGCGCCAGGCTTGATCCAGACACGTGCAATCGCATTTTTACGTTTACCGGTAGCATAGGAACGACCTTGAGCATCAATTTGGGGTTCGGCAGGTGTTGAAGGTGCTGCCTCAACCACATCATCAGAAGGTTGAGACGCTGTCTCACCTTTGAGAGCTTGATCAAGGTTTTCGAGAGTTGTTTCTTCGCTCATTATGACGACCTCAGATTTCTTGGAAGGTTTTTATTATTCATGGATAATACATCCAGAATTTCGGGGTTTTGCGCCTCATGCGGATGCTCTGACCCCTGATAAATTCGTAAATTAGTGAGTTGCTGACGTGTCAACGGACCACCGGGCATCATTCTTTTAACAGCCAATTCCAAAACTCTTTCAGGAAATTTGCCCTCAAGAATCTTTTCAGGTGTTGTTTCCTTAATACCGCCCGGATAACCGGTGTGGCGGTAGTAAATCTTGTCGCCGGTTTTATTGCCGGTGAACTTTACCTTGTCTGCATTGACAACAATAATGTTATCGCCACAATCCATATGAGGCGTGAAAGTCGGCAAATGTTTACCTCTTAAACGCATAGCAATAATGGAAGCCAAACGACCGACAACCAAGTTCTCGGCATCAATCAGCACCCATTTCTTTTCAATATCAGCAGGTTTTGCAGAATAAGTTTTCATAAGTTAAAATCCAATGAATTTGATCGAAACAAATTTTCAGAGTTTGTAAGCGGTCATGCCATTGTTGTCAACACATCAAATGTCAAATTTACACTGTTTATCAAATGTTTATTAAGAAGGTAATATATTACCCATACCTAAGCTATTGGCTTTAAACAGTTTGATATGAGTTTGGTGTATGCCGCAACTTGTACACATGAAAAACAGTGAGAGCTAACACAAAAACAGCCCCTAACTGATGAAGCGCACCCAAATGCACCGGAACGGCTTGCATTAAGGTGATAATCCCGAGCACCGCCTGTCCGACCACCCCAAGCAACAATAACCCGGCTGTCAGGCGGGTCGGTGCATTATGCTTAAACTGCGACCAAAAATGCAGGATAACTAAAATTAACAGCAGATAGGCACCGATGCGGTGATCAAATTGAACCGTTAGATGGTTTTCAAAAAAATTATTCATAGTTGGTTGCATTTCTACCAAACCGGACGGAATAAGGTCACCATCCATATAAGGCCAATCTGTGTAGGTTTTCCCTGCATTCAGCCCCGCAACCAAAGCGCCAAGCAAGGACTGCATGAAAACCATAAAAATCAGGAAATATCCAAAATAAATTTGTTTTGAGGTTCGTGCGATAAATTGTGCGGGTTGCAACAAACGTAAAGCTTGCCAAAAAACCAAACAAAAAATGATAAGCGCCAATCCCAAATGCATGGCAAGGCGGTACTGACTGACATCTACGCGGTCTGTCAAACCACTTTGCACCATATACCAACCCATGAAACCTTGAAGACCACCCAGAAAAAAAATGCCTGTCAGGGGTAAAATATTTTGTTTGGCTATAAATCCTCGCAGAAGAAAAAACATAAAAGGAAAAAAGAAAACGAGACCAATAACACGGCCAAGTTGACGATGTCCCCACTCCCACCAATAAATATATTTAAATTCTTCGAGACTGAAGTCTTTATTGATTAGCTGATATTCTGGGATGGCTTTGTATTTATCAAATTCAGACATCCAGTCTGCCAGCGATAAAGGCGGCAAAGCGCCTGTCACAGGCCTCCACTCAGTGATGGACAACCCAGAGTCCGTCAGTCGAGTAAGCCCACCCACTAAAACCATAAGAATTATCAGTGCGGCAACGCTGAGGAGCCAGATACCGACGTGTCGATCCTCTCGCGTTACATAATTTTTTGAATACATAACATCCATGATACGGATTTAAACCTGTGCTTATATCAGGGCAAGATGAAGACTTGCGACAAATTAACCAAGCTCAGCATGAGGTGATGAATTGTCAAACCTCAACTGTCTGCTATATCAGTTGCAGGAGATTGATATGAGATTACCTGTCCGCCTTAGAAAATTTATCGGCATGTTGCTGTTGCTTATCGTGCTGTTCTTTTATGCCATGATTGTCATGACAATCGCTGTCAGCGGATGGATGCCTGCTAACGGCTTTGTTGAGTTTATATTTTATTTGATAACCGGACTGGCTTGGACATTTCCGGCGGGGCTTATCATCTGGTGGATGCAGAAACCTGAAAAAAAGACTGACAAAGAAGCCGTCTAAAATATTTTACTAATCAATGCTACCGAACTGAGTAATGTTCAGTAGAATGATGACGGCAATAAAGATAACAATCGGCAAAATAGAAAACATAACGCGCACCAAATCTGTACATTTTTAAACTGGTCACGAGTTAACATGCGCCGAATTCCTCGGCAAGAAAATTTTATCCTTCAAACTCTTCGCGCAGTATTTCAAGCTCCAACCATTCCGCCTCCGCTTCTGACAGGCGTGTTTCAGACTTATCAAGCAACGCAGCCGTTTTGTTGAATAGTTCAGGGTCTTTCGTGAAAAGCGAACTGTCAGATAAAAGCTTTTTGCTATCTGCAATAACAGTTTCAAGTTCGCTCATTTCACGAGGCAATTGCTCCAGAGCATATTTTTGTTTGTAGCTTAATTTGGTGACAGTTTTGCGCGTTGGCGGATTAAGTGATGGTGCCGGGCTTATTGCGGGTTTTTCGTGATTTTTAGAATCCGGCAATTTAGATACATCTTTATCAGATGTCTCTGACCCGGTTTCACGTTGTGACAACATATCACTATACCCGCCGGCATATTCTATCCATTGTCCCTCACCTTCCGAGTTAATAACAGAGGTCACTGTGCGATCGAGAAAATCTCTATCGTGGCTGACTAGAATGACTGTACCTTGATAATCTGCAATCAGTTCTTGAAGTAAATCCAGTGTCTCCAAATCAAGATCATTGGTTGGCTCATCCATAATTAACACATTAGATGGATGCCGTAATCCACGCGCCAGCAAGAGGCGCGCCAACTCCCCGCCCGATAATACATTGGCAGGTGTTCGCATTTGCGAAGGATGAAACAGAAAATCCTTCATATACCCAATGACATGCATTTTATCTTCACCGATAGTAACATAATCACCTGCCCCGTCCGTCAAGGCGTCTTTAATTGTCCAATCACGCTTTATACCTGCGCGTGCTTGATCCAGGACAAGCATTTGAAGGTTCTTGCCAAGACGCACATTACCATCATCCGGTTCCAATTCACCGATTAGCATATTCAGCATTGTGGTCTTACCTGCCCCATTTGCCCCGACAAGCCCAACTCTGTCGCCACGCTTAATTTGAGTTGAAAACTGGGCGACAATTTTTTTATCCCCGAAACTTTTGACAATCTTATCAGCTTTGACCACAAGCTTTCCTGACATATTTGCTTCGTTGACTTGTGCCTTTACATTCCCCGTAGGGCCTTGATGATCGCGACGTTGTTTTTTTAGAGATGCCAAATCAGCGAGCCGCTTCACATTTCGTTTGCGCCGCCCGGAAACACCATAGCGCACCCAATGCTCTTCGCGTTCAATTTTCCTGTCGAGTTTTTCAACTCTTGTCATCTCAAGCTCAATCTCCTGATCCCGCCAATCTTCAAAATGATGAAAACCTTTTTTAAGCAAACTTGTCTTTCCTCTATCCAGCCACAAAGTTGACCGGGACATATTGCTTAAAAACCTTCTGTCATGACTAATAAGAACCAGCGCAGACCGCAAAGATTTTAGTGCATTTTCCAACCATTCAATCGCCGGCAAATCCAAATGGTTGGTCGGCTCATCAAGCAAAAGAATATCAGGATCAGGTGCCATGACTTTCGCCAGCGCCACGCGTCGCCTTTCACCTCCAGAAAGATTTTCAAGCCCCTGCTCGGGAGACAAACGCAAATCAGCCATTAATTGATAAGCCCGTTGTTTGTCTTCATTATCCATCAGTTCAGCAAGAACATAATCACCAATAGTTGAGGACCCTTTGAATGTCGGGTCCTGGTCGAGGTAACTGACCATAATTCCGGGTTGAACAAACCTTTCCCCACTATCGGGCTCAACCATTCCGGCGGCAATTTTAAGAAGCGTCGATTTGCCTGAACCATTTCTTCCGACAACACAAAGCCTTTCTCCCGGCGCAATAGACAGGTCCGCTCCTTCAAGAAGCGGCGTCACACCAAAAGTCAGATCTACATCTTGAAGATATAAAATAGGCGGGCTGGACATCACGATTTCTCATTTATACTCGAAATTATGAAAGGGCTTCTTATCACGTCCTGCCGGTCCATCCAATCCATCCATTATATCCAGTGCATTCAATATGTTTTCGCGCCGTAAAATAAATAGGAGTTTATTAAGTTGTCTAATGATTGTGTTAGCTCTCAAAATTTGAAATTATTCACTGTAAATGTTATGTGCCTAACACATTATAGAAAAATCTGAGTCTCCATTCATGACGCAAGAAACAAACTTATCACTTGGGAATGATTTCCCGGACGCTGATAAAAAAGATTGGTTAGACGCCGTTGAGAAGGCTCTTCGGGGGGCGGCCTATGAGTCATTACAAAGTCGCCATAATGGATTGAGCCGTGAACCTCTTTATACAAATGAGACGGTCAAGTTACCTGAATCTGCTCATGGCCTGCCGGGCCAAGCCCCATTCTTGCGTGGGAGCCAATCACTTTCAAACTCATTCCTGCCTTGGCACATCGCCTCACGATTCACTCCGGGGCGAAAAGGTAATGACAATGAAGATGTTCTCACTGACTTGGAAGGCGGTGTAAGTGCGTTGCTTCTGGAGTGTCGTTTTGCTGACGTTACTCCTGCACATATTGATAAATTACTTCAAGGTGTAAATCTGAATATTGCGCCGGCATTTTTGCGCGCTGATGAGAATGCTGTTAATCTGGCGACACATCTCATAAGTAAGGCAGATGAAGAAACTGCCATCTATCTTGATCTCGACCCGCTGGGTTATGCCGCAGCATCCGGCTTAAAAATTGATGATGATATCAGCACAATTTTCACCGGCATGGCGGGGCTTATTTCACAAACCCAATCATCAAAAAATATTCGCCTGATGACTGCCAGCGGCGTACCTTATCATAATGCAGGAGCAGATGCGATAACCGAGCTTGCCGCCATTATCGCTACCGCCACTCATTATATGCGTTATCTCGAGCAATCAGGGTTTGATATTGTGGACATACTCACTCGTCTGACTTTGACAGTGAGTTCTGACACTGATTTTTTTGGTTCCATTGCAAAGCTGCGCGCCTTGCGTCTTCTCTGGGGGAATATTTGCGCCGCACTTCAGCAAGATAAAATGATACCACCGTTTATTCATGCCGAAGGATCGGAAAGATACTTCTCACTCGCTGACCCATGGGTCAACATGCTGCGAGCGACAATGTCTACGCTTGCCGCAGGTATTGGAGGGGCAGATGTAGTGACCGCTTTGCCATGCACATCAATTGCCGAAAGTGATAATCTCTTAACTCGGCGTGTTGCAAGAAATACGCAGGTGATTTTGCAAGAAGAAAGCCATATCGGCCAAGTTATGGACCCCGCCGGTGGCTCTTGGTATGTCGAGTCGCTTTCTGAAGCGCTCGCCTCTGATAGCTGGTCACTTTTCCAAGACATCGAAAAAGCGGGCGGCATTGCCTCACTGGAAGGCATGCGTATTGTCACCTCGCGGATTGAAGATAATCGCGTTACTGAAAATAAGGATGTAGCAAAACGTAAAATGCCTGTCTTGGGTGCCGGAGATTTTGCCAATCTGGATGAAGCCTTACTTAAGCCCCGTCCAGTTTATGGAAGTGGCACTCTTCAAGAAACGCGACCTGCGGCAGCATTTGAACAATTACGTTTTGCCGCCGAACCCCTTAAGCCCAAAATTTATTTGGCTGTGCTTGGGGAAACTGCAGAATTCACTGCCAGATCTAATTTTGCCACGAACCTTTTTGCAGCCGGAGGGATTGAAAGCCATCTTGGCTGTGGTGGAAGTGACCTTACTAAAATTATGGATGACTTTACCGCCAGCGGGTTTTCTGTCGCAGCTATTTGCGGCACAGATGCCGCTTATGAAGAACATGCGGATACCCTTGCACAAGGCCTCGCTGAAGCCGGGTGCGCGCATGTGTGGCTGGCAGGAAAATATGAGTCAGACGCAATTAACGGAAATATTTTTATGGGCTGCGACACCATCGCGGTATTGCAATTAACCCTGAGCCTTTCAGGTATTTCATTTGAAGAGGGTCAATCATGAGCCAGCTACCTGATTTCAGTAACATCGCCTTTGATGCCAACTCAGATATCACGCCAGAAAACCAAAAACTGGATTGGCAGGAAGCCATCAATCAAAATAATGATCGCAAATCACGCGAAACGCCGGAAGGCCTGTCTCTCAAAAGGTTGTATACTGAGGAAGATACTAAGGATTTGCCTCATATGGACGGTTATCCCGGTATCCCCCCTTACATTCGCGGCCCCTATGCAACCATGTATGTCAACAAGCCATGGACAGTCAGGCAGTATGCAGGCTTTTCTACAGCGGAAGCTTCAAACGCCTTTTATCGCCGTAATCTAAAAGCAGGACAAAAAGGTCTTTCGGTAGCCTTCGACCTCGCAACACATAGGGGTTATGACAGCGACCATCCACGCGTGGCTGGTGATGTCGGCATGGCAGGTGTCGCGATTGACTCGATTTATGATATGCGCATGTTGTTTGACGGCATTCCATTGGATGAGATGAGCGTTTCCATGACCATGAATGGGGCGGTGCTGCCAATCATGGCGCTCTATATTATCGCCGCCGAAGAGCAAGGCGTTGGATCTGAGAAACTGGCCGGCACAATTCAGAACGACATCCTCAAAGAGTTTATGGTTCGCAATACATATATCTATCCGCCAAGACCTTCCATGCGGATAATCTCGGATATTTTTGCCTATACCTCAGCCCATATGCCTAAATTCAATTCAATTTCAATCTCCGGTTATCATATGCAAGAGGCTGGGGCCACGGCCGATCTTGAACTTGCCTATACGCTTGCCGACGGGGTTGAATATGTTCGTGCAGGAATGGATGCAGGGCTAGACATTGATATATTTGCTCCCCGTATGTCTTTCTTCTGGGCTATTGGCATGGATTTCTTTATGGAAATTGCCAAAATGCGCGCAGGGCGTCTTTTATGGTCACAACTCATGCAGGGACTTGGCGCGAAAAACCCGAAATCACTGGCCCTTAGAACCCATTGTCAAACCTCCGGATGGAGCCTGACCGCTCAGGATATTTACAATAACATTACCAGAACCTGTGTTGAAGCTATGGCGGCTACGCAAGGTCACACCCAGTCACTTCACACCAACAGCTTTGATGAAGCCTTGGCATTACCGACGGACTTTTCTGCCCGGATTGCAAGGAATACTCAACTGCTTTTGCAGATGGAAAGCCGAACAACCAATGTGATTGACCCTTGGGGGGGCAGTTATTTTGTTGAACGACTGACGCATGACCTTGCGGCGAAAGCTCTCGAGCATATTAAAGAGGTCGAAAGCTCCGGCGGTATGACCAAAGCAATTGAACAAGGGCTCCCTAAAATGCGGATTGAAGAAGCCGCCGCCCATACACAAGCGCGCATAGACAGTGGAAAACAGACAGTCGTCGGGGTGAACAAATTCCGCCTTGAACAGGAAGACGATGTTGATGTACTGAAAGTTGATAACAGCGCCGTACGTAAATCTCAGATTGAGCGTCTGCAAAAACTCAAACATGAGCGCAATACTGAAGCAGTTACAAAATCCTTGGAAGCCCTTACACACGCCGCAAGCTCAGGTGAAGGCAACTTGCTGGGACTTGCTGTTGATGCGGCTCGTGCCAAAGCAACAGTCGGAGAGATTTCCGATGCCATGGAAAAAGCTTTTACCCGCCATGAAGCAAAGCCAAATGTTATTTCAGGTGTCTATGCCAACGACTTTGGTAACGACAGTGATGCCATAGTTGAAGTACGCGATATGGTTTCGCGCTTTGCACAAAGACAAGGCTGTAACCCTAAGATATATATAGCAAAAATAGGTCAAGATGGTCATGACCGCGGGCAGAAAGTTGTCGCGACAGCTTTTGCAGATTTGGGGTTTGATGTAATTGTCGGCCCTCTATTCCAAACACCGGCAGAGGCAGCTGCGGATGCCATTGAAGGCGGAGCGCATGCTATTGGCGTGAGTTCCCTTGCTGCAGGTCATCTGACCTTAGTGCCTGAATTAAGGGAAGAACTTAATTCACAAGACAGGCCAGATATTATGGTGATTGTTGGCGGTGTTATTCCACCTCAAGATTTTGATGCATTGTATAAGGCTGGCGCAAAGGCAATATTTCCGCCCGGTTCGGTTATTCCGGATGCCGCCAAAACTTTACTGACAGAACTTTCTGCTCACCTTGGGCATAATGAACGCCTTTGAGTTAGATTAATTATCTAACTTCTTTCACGCATCAGACCTTCTTGACAGGCCGAGGCAACCAGCTTTCCATCGCGTGTATAGATGGAGGCAAAATTCAATCCCCTGCCCGCTCCTGTCACCGGCGAATGCTGAGAGAAAAGCAACCAATCATCAATCTGATAGGGATGGTAAAACCATAAAGCATGGTCAAGGCTGGCAGTCTGAATATCTGTATTCATATAATCTTTACCATGAACACGCAGGCCACTATCCAGCAAAGTCAAATCTGACATATATGCCAGCACGAGCCGTTGGTGATCAGCATCATTGGGTATGGTGTCATCGGTTAAGCGTATCCAAACATTATTAAGGGACTCAATCGGCTGTGGGTTTAGGTAATCCATTGGTGTGACCGGTCGCACCTCATAGGCACGTTTGCGTAAAATATTTTCCCGAAATTCTTCCGGAATTTTATCGATAATATCCGATTGTAATTCCTGAAGAGATTTC
Source organism: Rhodobiaceae bacterium UBA6963 (assembly GCA_002450335.1). Classification (GTDB taxonomy): domain Bacteria; phylum Pseudomonadota; class Alphaproteobacteria; order RS24; family RS24; genus Micropelagius. The sequence goes on along the minus strand of DJZB01000022.1, from coordinate 153,484 downwards.
AGGGTTTCGGGTGCAGGTACATCCGGCATTCCCCCGTCATGCTCCAGCCCCGACTCTTCCACCTGAAACGACAGTGCCATATTGAGAATTTGCTTACCGTTTTGAATTGCTGTCACCCTGCGACTTGAAAAACTTCTTCCGTCACGAGCAATGTCAACATCGTAAATAATCGGCTTCGAGCGGTCACCCGGTCTCAGAAAATAAGCATGTAAGGAATGGCATGGTCTATTATCAACTGTATGAGAAGCGGCAGAGAGGCCTTGTGCAATCACCTGACCGCCATAAACACGACCGGTCCCACCTTGCGGTGTAAATCCGCGGAAAATCAAATCATCAATTTGTTCAATATCGAGAATGCTTTTTAAACTGACAGTCCCCATTTTATTCTTTCTTTAATTAGGTGTTTTCGCAGGTGCCAATGTAACACTTTCTCCACATCCGCAAGCATCGGTCTGATTAGGGTTATTAAACACAAACCCTGAGGCAAGTTTTTCAGTTTGAAAATCCATTTCCGTGCCTATCAAGAACAATACCGCTTTGATATCCACCAGAACTGTAACGCCTTTATCCTCTACAACCTCATCCTGAGGGAGGATTTCAGTGGCGTATTCCATAGTGTATTCCATACCGGCACAACCAGCATTTTTAAGGCCAAGTCGCACACCCAAATAATCCTCATCAGATTGCGCCATAATATGCTTAACGCGATCAGCTGCGGCATTTGTCAGTGTAATTGTTTTCGGCAATTGAAGAGTCTGGTTCATTATCTACCCCTATACCTAAAACATATTCAGTGCAACTCGGGCCTCGTCAGTCATTCGACTGGGGTCCCAAGGCGGCTCAAAAACCATGCTTACCTTCACATCACCAATGCCATCAAGGGCACTGACAGCATCCTGAACCCAAACCGGCATATGTTCTGCAACCGGGCATCCTGGAGCCGTGAGGGTCATGTCAATATTTACATCCCTGTCATCGGTAACCTCTACACGATAGATCAGGCCAAGCTCGTAAATATCAACAGGGATTTCAGGGTCATAGACACTTTTCAAAGCGCCAACAATTTCATCTGTTAAAGCCTGCATTTCAGGAGAAATTTCAGGGGTAGCAGTTTCATCAATACTTTCAGCAGGCACGTCATCTGCATCAGAAGGTGTCTGAGCAACTTGGGCCTCAGCTGAGGTATCAATAACCGGCATGTCTTTATCTTGTGTGCTCTCAGACATTATCTCACCCGAAAAAATTTATAGCTTTGTGAATGGACTCGACCAGCGAGTCAATTTCATCACGCGTATTATACATTGCAAAAGAGGCACGCGCAGTTGCTGTTACGCCAAACCGTTTCATAAGCGGTTGTGCACAATGGTGTCCGGCACGCACAGCCACCCCCGATCGATCAATCACTGTCGCCAGATCATGCGGGTGAATATCTTTAATAGTGAAAGAAATAACACTGCCCTTTTCAGGCGCCGTACCCATAATCGCCAAATTGTTAATTTCAGTCATTTTGCGGGTTGCGTACTCAAGAAGGTCGTGTTCATGCGCTGCAATTTCTTTGTGTCCATAGCTTTCAATGTAACGAATGGCTGCACCTAGACCGATAACCTCTAAAATAGGAGGTGTTCCGGCTTCAAATTTGTGAGGCAAATCACCATAGGTCACATTATCAAGTGTGACTTCTCTTATCATTTCCCCACCCCCACGATAGGGTCGCATTTTATTCAAATAGTCAGCCTTGCCGTATAAAGCTCCTATGCCCGACGGGCCATAAAGCTTATGCCCGGACAAAACATAAAAATCACAATCAAGATCCTGAACATCCGTTTCAAGATGCACGGCCCCCTGACAACCATCCACCAAAACCGGAGCACCATGTTCATGTGCCAAGCGGATGATTTCCTTCATTGGGGTAATTGTTCCCAAAGCATTCGACATTTGTGTCAACGCAACAAATTTGGTTTTTGGCCCAAGGAGATTTTTGTAATCTTCCATATCAAATGACCCGTCATCATTGACACGTACCCATTTGATAACCGCGCCTTTGTGTTCTCGCAAATAGTGCCAAGGGACAATATTAGAATGATGCTCCATTTCAGAGAGGATAATCTCATCCCCCTCGCCAATGTGGTCAGCACCATAACATTGGGCTACGAGGTTTAACGCATCAGTCGCTCCACCTGTGAAAATGACTTCTTCAAGTGACGGGGCATTCAAAAAACGGCGTACATCTTCTCGGGCCACCTCAAAATCATCCGTGGCCTTATTTGAAAGATAATGCAGCCCCCTATGCACATTCGCATAGCCCGAGGTCATTGCCTCATTCATGGCATTCATCACCTGACGAGGTTTTTGTGCTGAAGCCGCATTGTCGAGATAAATGAGCGGCTTCCCATAAACCTCCATTGACAGAATTGGAAAATCTGCCCGAACTTTTTGAACATCAAACACCGTATTTGTTGCCATTACTTCAGTTACCTGCATCTTACGCACTCTTCTTTAAAAATGTTGCAACACGCTTCAATAAATTTTCTTGCAAGACAGCACCCGCTGCAAAATCATCTAGACGTCCCAAAATTTCAGAAACAAAACCTTCAACCAACATGATACGCGCGGCCTCTTCACCAATGCCGCGGCTACGGAGGAAAAATAATGCCTCATGATCAATCTCACCAATCGCCGAACCATGTGCACAAGCTACATCATCAGCGTAAATCTCTAGCTCTGGCTTCACATTCATCATCGCATCGGCTGACAACATAAGAGCATCAGATTTTTGCGTTGCTTCCACACGTTGTGCATCTTCATGGACAATCACCTTGCCTTGAAAAATCCCACATGCCTCATCATCCAAAATAGTTCTGGCAACCGTATCACTGGTTGTATCGGCGCTAAGATGGTTCAGCCGTGTCGTGATATCAATATGTTGCTTACCACCCGATAGAAGTGCTGTCGCAAGACCTGCATGCCCCCCAGGGGCATTAAATGTTACCCGGGTTTCAAGACGTCCAAGACCGCCGGACAAACTAATGGCGACATTATGATATTGCGCCCGCGCATCCAGGGAAACTCTATTAAGCAACAAGGAAACTTGCGAATCCTCGGCCTGATGCAACTTCAAATGTCGGAGCATACTGTCTTCATGTTGATAAACATCGCTAACAAGTTGAGTATGCCCCCAGCCACTATGACTTTCCAGCAATGTAAGGCTTGCCCCTTCAGCGAGACGAAAGATGATACGCACAAAGGAAGCCTCTTCAGCAGAGGTGTTATGAAAATGAATTTCCATAGGCTCTTCAATAACCTGAGAAACATCAATCACAATACCTGTTTCCAGATGAGCAAGATTGGCATACAGAAGCGGATCAGTAATATCTTCATCAGACTGTTGAACCAGATCAGGGTTATCTATGAGCGCGCTAATCTCCAACCCGTCTGGAAGTTCTCCAGCCTCCGTCAATAGTCCATTTATAAAATTAAGCTGGAGCGCTTCCTCAACATCGCAGGTGAGGTTATCAATGTGTACGTCTTCAGAAAGCTCAAGCGACTGGTTTTGGAAAGACGAAGGCAAACGTGCGGAAAGGTCAGTATAATGCCAATCCTCATTTCTTTTATTTGGCCAGCCATGTGCGGCGAAAATTTCTTTCGCTTCTTGTTGCATATGATTGAAACTGGTCATGATTTACATGCTTCCATCTAGGCCACCACTTCGCCGACATAATCAGCGTAACCAGATTTTTCAAGTTCCAGAGCAAGTTCGGGTGAGCCGGTTTTTACAATCTGACCACCGGCCAAAATATGCACAATGTCAGGTTTGATATAATCCAGCAGACGCTGGTAATGCGTGATGACAAGCATGCCTCTTTGAGCATCCCGCAAAGCGTTCACACCCTCGGCTACGGTTTTAAGAGCGTCAATATCCAGCCCACTATCTGTCTCATCCAATATCGCCATCATTGGCTCAAGCACTGACATTTGCAGAATTTCATTCCGCTTTTTTTCGCCACCAGAAAAACCAACATTGAGCGGACGCTTCAACATGTCATCATCCAGCCGCAACGCTTTCGCCTTTTCGCGCACAAAACGCAGAAAACTCGCCGCATCCAATTCCTCTTCGCCACGCCCGCGCCGCACAGCATTCACAGAGGTTTTCAAGAAGGTCATATTTGTAACGCCGGGGATTTCAAGGGGGTATTGAAAAGCCAGAAACAAACCCGCAATGGCTCTGTCCTCAGGGTTCATATCTTTAAGACTGACACCATTGAGCAAAATATCGCCTTCTGTGATTTCATAACCATCACGACCTGCAAGAACATATGAAAGAGTGGACTTGCCGGAACCGTTCGGACCCATAATCGCATGAACCTCACCAGCAGAGACACTCAAACTCAGACCTTTGAGAATTTGCGTGTCGGCGACAGAAACATGAAGGTTTTTTATTTCAAGCAAAGCACTCATCCAACGCTTCCTTCCAGTGATATGCCGACAAGCTTTTGCGCTTCAACGGCAAACTCCATGGGCAGGTGTTGCAGAACGTCTTTACAAAAACCATTCACGATAAGAGAAACGGCTTCCTCCGCATCCAATCCACGTTGCTGACAATAAAATAATTGGTCATCACTGATTTTGGACGTTGTTGCCTCATGCTCCAAAATGGCCGAGGGATTTTTTGTTTCTATATACGGCACTGTATGTGCTGAACAGGTGTCACCAATCAGCAAACTATCACACTGCGTAAAATTACGAGCCTTATCAGCTTTGCGGTGAATACTCACCTGACCGCGATAAGCATTTGAGGACTTACCTGCCGAGATACCTTTGGAAATAATGCGGCTCGATGTGTTCTTTCCAAGATGTATCATCTTCGTGCCACTATCTATTTGCTGATAATTATTACCAATAGCAATGGAGTAAAATTCACCAACAGTATTGTCGCCGCGCAAAATACAGGAAGGGTATTTCCAAGTGACTGCCGATCCAGTTTCAACCTGTGTCCATGAAATCTTGGCGTTATTCTCGCGGCAGTCACCCCGTTTGGTAACAAAATTATAAATTCCGCCACGGCCTTCTTCATCACCGGGATACCAGTTTTGAACAGTGGAATATTTGATTTCAGCATCTTCTAACGCCACAAGTTCAACAACTGCCGCATGGAGTTGATTCTCATCACGCATGGGCGCTGTACAACCTTCGAGGTAGCTGACATATGACCCTTTATCGGCAATCAGAAGTGTGCGCTCAAATTGCCCTGTATTGGGCTCGTTAATCCGGAAATAAGTTGAGAGTTCCATCGGACAGCGCGTGTTGGGTGGAATGTAAACAAATGATCCGTCTGAAAAGACAGCGGAGTTTAGAGCCGTAAAGTAATTATCGGATTTAGGTACAACCGTACCCAGGTATTTTTTTACCAGCTCCGGGTATTCTTTTACAGCTTCGGAGAAAGAGCAAAATATCACGCCCGCAGTGGCAAGCTCTTCTCTAAATGTCGTTGCGACGGATACACTGTCGAAAACGGCATCTACTGCAACCCTGTTTTTAACGCCGGCAAGAACCTCTTGTTCAGACAGAGGAATGCCAAGCTTTTCATAAGTTCTGAGTAATTCTGGGTCAACCTCGTCCAGTGTTTCAGGGCGGTCATCCATGCTTTTGGGCGCGGAATAATAATATAAGTCCTGATAGTCAATTTGAGGGTAATCCACCATGGCCCATTTCGGCTCGCTCATGGTCAACCAGCGTTCGAAAGCATCAAGGCGCCATTCCAACAACCATTCCGGCTCATCTTTTTTTGCTGAAATAAATCTGATGATATCTTCATTCAGACCCTTCGGCGCTTTCTCACTGTCAATGTCAGTAGAGAAACCATATTTATACTTCTCCCCCGCCAGGCTTTGAACCTTCTCGACGGTTTCTTTTTCAATATTTTCTTTTGCCTGACTCATAAAGCTACATCCGGTTCACTGACTGAAGTTGGGGTTGAGAAAGATCAACATGACCTTTCAAGGCTGAAATTAAATGGTTGATATCCGAGGCGGTATTGGTCTGCCCAAAACTGATACGTATGGTACCCTCTAATAGATTGTGCTGGACACCCATAGCTTCAAGGACATGACTCCGCGTCACCTTGCCGCTGGAGCAAGCTGCCCCTGAACTCACTGCAATACCTGCAAGATCCAATGACATAATCATGGTTTCTGCCCGCATATCAGGCAATGCAAAACAGCTGGTGTTAGGGAGCCGTTCCACACTATCGGCAAAAACTGAAATCTCCGGAAAAACGACGGCAAGCTGACGTTCCAAATCATCACGCAATGAAGATAGATTTTCATAGGAAGAAAGCCCCTGCATAGCAAGGCGTGCCGCCAAGCCAAACCCGACGCATCCCGCGAGGTTTTCTGTCCCGGCACGGCGACGCAATTCCTGACCACCGCCTTTAATCAGTGGATTTAAAACTATACCGTCACGCACAACCAATGCCCCGGCTCCGGCTGCGCCGCCAATTTTATGGGCTGAGAGGCTAAGAATATCAATATTCATATTTTTCATGGAAAGCGGAATCTTACCCGCCGCCTGTATCGCATCGCAGAAGAATAAACTGCCATGAGACCGAACCATCTTGCCAATCTCAGCTATCGGCTGAAGGACACCTGTCTCGTTATTTGCCGCCATCACAACCACTAATGCAGGCGATGGGTCTTTAAGAGCTAATGAAAGCGCCTCTAAATCAACGACACCTTGCTCTGAGACGGGCAGATATGAAACCGAAATGCCCTCGTTTTCAGCTAATTCATCAAGCGGGGCCAAAACAGCGGCATGCTCAATGGAAGATACAATGATGCGGGTAATATCACCATTAGGCGTTTTTCTGGTTTGCAAAGCCAAATTACACGCCTCGGTTCCTCCGCCGGTAAAAATAACACCTCCGGACACACCATCAACGAAGCGGGCTATATTCTCCCGAGCAACCTCCAAAAATTGTCTGGCTTTTCGCCCTTCAGCATGAACAGATGAGGCATTACCACCAATCTGAAGAACTTCAGACATGGTATCCAGCACTTCCGGCCTAATCGGAACCGTCGCATTATGATCTAAATAAACGCGTTGGGTCATGACAGATGCGCCGATACTTGTGAAGAGCCATTTGAAGGTTTGCCGGTATTTCCTGAAATAACATCATTCAAAGAGACACTGTTAAGAAACCCGTCAATCTGGCTGGTCAAATCCGCCCATAAATCATGGGTTAAACACCGTGCATGTCCTTTTAAGCATCCGTCGGATGTCTGACAGCGTGTGATATCAACCACTTCTTCAACACTGGAGATAATATCACCAATCCAGATTTCTTGTGGCGGGCGCGACAGACGAAAACCACCATGTGCACCTCTGACACTTTCAACGAGGCCAAACTTCCTTAGATCCTGAAATATTTGCTCCAGATAAGGTAAAGATATTTGTTGGCGTTCGGCTACCATCGTCAACGCGACGGGTTTAGATAGCGCAGACGCATCACGAGCTTTATCAACATAATAATGCTGAGCAAGATCTGTCATGGCCATAACTGCATATCTTCCGCGCGTGGATAGTTTCATAACCCTATGTTCCTACAAATAAATTATTAAAAAGCTTGATTTTCATGGGCTGGTCTGTGTTAAACACATTTCACGATTTATATAGTAATCCTGACTGCATTAGTCAAGTTTATGCATATCAAATTTTCACTTTCAAAATGGACCCTATAAATGCCAGAAATTATCTTTAACGGCCCGGATGGACGCCTCGAAGGTCGTTATGTTCAAAAGGCGACAGAGGGGAAGCCGATGGCGATGATACTCCATCCTCTGCCCCAACTCGGCGGTAATATGAATAATCCTGTTACCTATCAGCTTTATCAAACATTTCTGAACCGAGGGTTTACGGTATTAAGGTTTAACTTTCGAGGTGTCGGGAAAAGTCAGGGGACTTTCGATCACGGGATTGGTGAATTATCCGATGCCGCCTCCGCATTGGACTGGCTACAAAGTTTTAACCCGGACGCCAAACAGTGCTGGCTCGCCGGTTATTCTTTTGGCGCATGGATTGGCATGCAACTATTGATGCGCCGCCCGGAAATTAATGGATTTATATCCGTTTCACCACCGGCCAATCTTCATGACTTTAGTTTTCTTGCCCCCTGCCCGTCCTCCGGGTTGATTGTTCATGGGGACGAAGACAAAATCGTCGACATAGATAGCGTTGGTAAAATGGTAGAGCGATTGCAAGCGCAAAAGGGAATTGAAATCACCTATAAAAATATTAATGGTGCCAATCATTTTTATAATGACCATATGGAAGTGCTCGACAAGACAGTGAATGATTACCTGGATGAGCGATTAGCTGTTCCGGAAAGCCCGGCTGCTGAGCCCCCCTCACCCCCTGAAGAAGAGCCATTTCAGGACGAATAAAAAACTCCCCCGATTGTGGGCTGTCTACATCCAGTCGTTTCCGGGAGCGTTAAAGGCAACCCATAGCGCGATCTAATAGCTAGCCATGCAAAGGCCTGTGCCTCTAGCTCGTCCCCCGGCCAATCTGCGGCTTCAGCCGTCATGACTTTTCCTTTCAGCACCCGAGAAAGATAATCCATCATAAAGTCATTATGACGCGCACCGCCACAAATAATCCATGTGGTGGGAGTTGCTGCCAACAAGGTCTCAGCCTTTAAAATAGAATTCACTGTAAAGGCCGTAAGTGTTGCGGCACCATCTTCCAGGGACAAACTTTCGAGTCCAAATGTATCAAAACCATGACGATCCAATGATTTGGGCGCGGCTTTATTAAAATAGGGATGTCTCATCCAAACAGATAAAAGTTCATCATGCACAACTCCGCTGCGAGCAGTTTCACCTTGGGCATCAAGTGGACGCCCTGTTTTCGACATCATCCAGTCATCAAGCAAAGCATTACCCGGCCCCGTGTCAAATGCGAGCATACCTTCAGCATTGACAAAAGTGACATTACCAACCCCACCAATATTGAGAACCGCAATATTATCTTCTCCCAAAAGTTTGGCGCTCAAAGCCTTATGATATAGCGGCGCCAACGGTGCACCCTGCCCACCTGCCAACATATCAGCCGAACGAAAATCTCCAACAACATCTATGCCACTTAATCGCGCCAATGCACGCCCATCCCCAATCTGACATGTATATTTCTCATCAGGTCGATGCAGAATTGTCTGGCCATGAAAGCCAAGCAAATCAATATCCCGAGCAGAAAGCCCATGATCTTTTAGAAAAGCCTTAACCGCGTATGCATGTTTTTGCGTCACAAGCCCTGCCGCTTCGGCAAAAACACCGGTAAGAGGAACCGGTCCATCACACGCATGAGCTTTTTGCATGGCAGATTCGAGCAAGCTGCGCTCTGCCATCGTGTAGTCTAAACTTCCCGACGGCCCAAAATTAATCTCATCCTCTCCATTACTCTTGATAATAGCCAGATCAATTGCATCCATTGATGTGCCACTCATAAGCCCAATGGCCGTAAGAGATTTGGTCTCGTTATCCGAACTTTTTGGAATTATGTTATTAACCATGTTGTTTCCGTTCTTGACCAATAAGGCCGCTTGTCTTACCCATTCACATCATGACAGAATTTAAATCAAATTTCCTTAATCTAATGTCGTCGCGCGGATATATTCACCAATGCTCTGACGAGGCTGGGCTAGACGTTGCCGCGTGCGACGGAATTGTCACGGCATATATAGGTTATGACTGCACGGCTAAAAGTCTGCATGTCGGGAATTTGATTTCCATCATGATGCTCCGCAAACTCCAACAAGCCGGTGGTAAGCCGATCGTTCTGATGGGGGGCGGAACAACGAAAGTTGGCGACCCATCCGGTAAAGATGAAAGCCGACAATTACTGACTGAAGATGATATTGAAGCCAATAAAAAATCCATTCAGAAAGTTTTTGAGAAATTCCTCACATTCGGAGATGGTCCGACTGATGCCATTATGCTTGATAATGATGTTTGGCTTTCTGAACTGAATTATATTTCATTTTTACGAGATTACGGGAGGCATTTTTCAGTTAACAGAATGTTGAGTTTTGACTCCGTAAAACTCCGACTTGACCGTGAACAACCGCTCTCATTTCTTGAATTTAATTATATGATTTTGCAGGCTTATGATTTCTTGGAACTGTACCGCCGACATGGATGCACATTGCAAATGGGCGGGTCAGATCAATGGGGCAACATCATAAATGGTATCGAACTTGGACGTCGAACAGACCAGGCACAGCTATATGCCCTGACAACTGAACTCCTTACCACATCTTCTGGCGCGAAAATGGGTAAAACAGCCAAAGGAGCAGTCTGGCTTGATGCCGATATGCTCAGCGCATGGGAGTATTGGCAATTCTGGCGGAACACTGAGGACTCGGATGTCGGCAGGTTTTTAAAATTGTTCACTGAATGCCCACTTGATGAGATTGCGCGGCTTGAACAACTGGATGGTGCCGACTTAAACGAGGCCAAGAAGATTCTTGCGACACAGGCTACGGCTCTGGTGCATGGGGAAGACGCTGCCGCAGAATGCCTTAAAACAGCTACTGAAACATTTGAAGCGGGTGGCACAAGCCAAAACTTGCCTACGATTGATATGTCTGCTGAAAGTTTAAAGACAGGCATTGGTATTCTTGAAGCTTTTGTAATGGCGGGGCTGGCAAACTCTAACAGTGAAGCGCGTCGGCTAGTCCAAGGCGGGGGTGCAAAGTTAAACGATGCTGCTGTCAGTGATATAAAATTTCAAATCACATCCGAACATGCCGTTAATGAAGGATCAATCAAGCTGTCTTCAGGCAAGAAAAAACACGTTCTGTTAAAACCAATTTAGTTTTTAGCGCGTGGATCTGACAGAAACGATTTCTTTCAATACTTCCGGTACAAGAATGGATAAGGGGTTCACATTAATGTTCATTTTAGAAAGAGGGCCTACCAAATCATAACTGATGCCGACAAGCCCATCACGCCCACCTGTCAGTACTTGTCCAACAACCGGCAAATTACCGACAATAGAATTCAGGGAATATGCCGGATAAATATTACCACCTAAATTCGCCAGCGTATTACGCAGATTAATTCGTCCGTCCAATGTCAGCCCCATAGATTGCCCATTGGCCTTTAAGCGAATGAATTTAAACTCTTCCTGCGTGATGCTATATCGCATTTCTGCACCGTCAAATCTAAGGCCTTCGCCGGTAAGAACATCAGAAATTCCTTGGAATGAACCGAGTGACAGTATTCGCGCCAGCACCGGCAAATCTCTCATACTAAAGTCCGCTAAATAGGCATAACCCTCAGCAAATATTTGATCACTGCCGCTTATTGCAGAATCATCTGTGTGGCTATCCGGAACTGTTCCATTCAAGCTCATGTAACCACCCTCCATCCCCTCCAGAAACCCTAGCCCCCTAAAGAAATATTCTGCCTTGGGAACTTCAAGTGATATGAGGCGACTATTGTCTTCATCTCTGTACAAGACATAGCTGAGGCGATTCTTTTCCGAGAAAGAGCCATTCAAAACAATTTTTTCAAAAAGATTATCTTGTCGTTCAACAACTCCGGAAAACTCCTTCATCACAACGCCATTATTCATAAGCAAATTGTCAACATCCAGTTTGATCGATAGGTTTTCTCCAAGCCTGTTTAGCCAATCAAATGGCGTTTGACCTTTTTTATTTGTAAACACGACGCCATCCGGCGGGCCAAAATCATTCGGACTGGTCAGTGCAGAGATATCAAAACTTTTCCCTTGAAGCGAAATTTCATAGAAATTGTCATTTTCTTCAAATGATAATGAAAAATCATATTTATCCTTAATCATAAAAGGAGATATTTTCAGGCCGGTAAGGTAGCTGTCATAGGTCAACTCAACCTGTGTGGAAAAATCAGGCATGATAATGTCCACAAAAGCACCATTAACACGCCCATTATCGGTAAAGTCAGTCCGCAACTTAACCATACCGGGCGTGCCTGAAGGTTTAATATAATTAAGCGGTGAGAAACTTGCTTTTGCTTCAGACAAATCAGCCGAAAGCTCGAGACGAGTAAAATTATTTAAACTGCCTGAAAGGGTAACATCCCCCTGTACATACCCACGAATTCGGGATGATAAAAAGCCCATATTGAGAACAGCTAAATGCGACTCAGAAACCTCACTTGAAATGTTAATTATAGTTGGCAAATCATTGCTATCATTATCATTTTTCTTTAAATTTTCTGACCACTCTACACGAGCCGGCACAGTGTTTATACGCGCATCACCGGTCACATAAATCTGTTCATTGGTGGCATTAAGTTTTAAACTTTCTGCATCAAGACGGTAGCCTGCAACCGGTTTAGTCAAAACAAAATCATTAATCTGTGCATCTACTTGTGCGCTAATACGATCAAGAGGAAGTTGCGCCAACCGAGGAAATTGTAAGCGTACTGAACCGTCAAAATTTCCGAGTATCGTATCTGGACTAAAGGCAAATCCTCGCATGAGGCGCAAAGGCTCCTGATCAATATATTGCAAAATATTTGTTGTCGTCCCCTCCATCATAGCCGTCACAATCATATCGCTGTAACGGATATGATTTTCAGGAATAACAGCATTGCCTCCCTTAATGCGAATAGGCGCATCACCGGGTGACGGAAGGAGTGCGTTTTGTAGAATCACTTCCAGACGACTACCTTTAATATTCAGCTTGCCGTCGATATCATACATTGGAGGTAGTTTGCTGTAATATATCAGCTTGGTTTTTTCGATATCAATATCAACTGATAAATCGTTTTCAGTTAACCTCTCACCCTTGGTGGACTTCCGTAAACGAGAAAAAGTTGTATCCATCGTCATGGTGCCACGTGTCATCACGCCGCCATGAACGTTTCGGAAAAACCATCCCCGTGTCATCTTTAATAGATTGTTCGGCCAGAGCTTTTTAAAACTCTCAATTGGTAGGTTGCCAAGATGTCCGGTAAAAACAATCGGTAAATCCACTTTATCATAAAATATTTCAGCACCGGCACCCAAAACACCTCCACCACTGGAAAATTTGATCTCAGTTATATCGAGGCGCGCACTCGGCAAATTGACTTCAAAATTTAAAGTTAAATCATCCGGCGAAAACATGTCTCCTCCGGCGTTATCAAATGATAAGGCAATGATATCTGCAGATAAATTCCCCGAGATAAAATCCAATTGGTTGCGCAGGTTACGTTCGAAATTGACTTGACCTAAAAATGCCCCCTGATGCGGTCCGACATCAAAATCCATTTGCGATATTTCACCTGTTCCGGCTTTTAAATCCAAGCCTGCCTTGAGGCCAAGCTTCCGCACAGGATGGTTTTTACTGCCAATCTGCATACTCCCTCTAGCAAAGTCAAAACTGATGTCAGCCAGAGACAACTCACCTCGATCATTAGATGTAAAATCAATTTGCCCATTAATCGGCACATTCAATCGGTCCATAATGGAAGCAAAAGGATATATTGAGCTTAATAAAACCGGGCGAATATTTTGCAGCGTCAGAGAGCCTTGCCCTGCAGCTTTGAAGGGCTGATACAACTCGAAAGTTAATTGACTTTTGTCTCCAGCCTCATTTATGGCGAGATTGATATTGGCCTGGCGGATATCTGAAACATTTTTATAAAAAACGGATGAACCACTTGTTTCAGATCTTTCACCTGTGATTTCATTCACTACCACGAGCCGAATATCCGGGAAATGGATGCTTTCTATATAGGGCAGGTCATTCCCGCTTTGGAAATTCCTCACAGATTTAATAATATCGCCGAGCCTTGGTAATGAGGTTGTGGTACCAATTTCATCTCTATTAGAATTTGCATCCGTCGGTCTCTTTGCAGACGGATCTTGATTTACAATATTTAGATAAACTTTTTCGGCTCTAATTGTCTTTGGAACAAAACTCAGGCTATTGAAAAACGCTTGCGTACTAATACTAAGATTGACTTGATCCAGTTCATAATGATTGCCACTAATCATCCGAATATTAGCGCTGCCAGCTATAATGGTTAGACTGCTTAAATCTAGATCATAATAAAGCGTCAGCTGTTTCAGATTTGCAGTGCTTATCAAACTCGATTTTTCAATAAAATAATTTATGACAGGCCCTGAGCGATCAAGGCTAATAGGACTAATGGACAGACGTATCAAAAATCCAACAATGATAAGAAAAAGCAGCATTACCAGCAGAAAGAATATTCTTAATGGCCAGAAGGTCGTCAGCGACACAAAATAGTTTCTTAAATTATTTAACAATTCCAGCTCACCCAGCTCATAATGTTGTCAAAGATTGATTCACGGTCATATTTGACCTAATTACTATAACACTCATTACTAAAGGAGAAACAAATCATCATGCCCCTTACCGAAGGTTCAAAAGCCCCTAAATTTAATCTCGCATGTGATGGCGACACAAAAGCCAAACTCTCTGATTATGCCGGCAAAAAACTCGTCTTATACTTTTACCCAAAAGACGATACACCCGGCTGCACTACCGAGGCTTTGGACTTCACTGCACAAATCAAAAACTTTGATAAAGCTAATACTTCGATTCTCGGCGTATCCGCCGACCCAGTTGCCAAACATGAAAAATTTAAAAATAAACATGACCTCAAAATTCTACTCGGCAGTGATGAAGATCACGAAGTCCTCAATGCATATGAGGTTTGGGTTGAAAAAAATATGTATGGGAAGAAATATATGGGCATTGAACGTGCTACTTTTCTGATTGATGAAAAAGGTAAAATCCAAAAAATTTGGCGAAAAGTTAAAGTCAAAAACCACGTCGCAGAAGTTCTTGAAGCCGCAAAAGCTGGCTGAAGCCAATCTTTTCACAATGTCCGCTATTCAAGTCAGCTTAAGAGAGCAAGCACGAAATGTTTTACTCTGCGAAAATGCAGAGAAAAAAGCGCAGTGCGCATTTGATGTTTTTACCTCTCACCAAAAAGGAGAGCATAATACGTCTTTGTTGGATACTGAAGGGTGGCCTGAAAGACCCGGCAGACCTGAAAAGCCAGAACTTTTAGATCCAAGAGATATGCCCAAGAGACGCTCGGGTGGTCACGCGGGGCGTATCGGGCTTCTACATGCCCTCGCTCACATAGAATTAAATGCTATTGATTTGGCATTTGACCTGCTCGGACGCTATGAAAATACCCCCATGCCGGAAGAATTTTATTTTGACTGGTTGCGTGTGGGGGCCGAAGAGGCAAAGCATTTTATGCTTTTGCAAGGTCGCTTAAAATCACTAGGAAGCAGTTACGGTGCCCTTCCCGCTCATGACGGGCTATGGGAAGCCGCGCTAAATACCGCGCATAACCTTGCCGCCAGACTCGCAGTTGTACCCATGGTTCTGGAAGCTCGTGGACTGGATGTTACACCGCAAATGATTGAAAAGCTTACTAAAAATGGTGATAAAGAAAGTGCAGATATCCTTGAAGTTATTTACGAGGATGAAAAAACCCATGTCGCTATTGGGAGCAAGTGGTTCTCCTATCTTTGCCAGAAACAAAATAAAGACCCGCAAACTCAATATCAGAATTATGTTCAAACCTATTTTAGAGGTGACATAAAGCCTCCTTTTAACAAACCTGCTCGGGACGAGGCGGGCTTACCGGAAGAGTTTTACATATTCGCCAGATAATTTTTTTGTTTCCAAGATGTTGAAAAATAATGTAAATACTTTCTTTGTAAGAATCTGAGGCGAGTATCGTGCGCAAATTTTTAATAAAAATTTTCTCCAGTAAAGAGCTTTATATAAGAAACCAAGGCTCTGTGAGATATTTTACTCTGACGACTGGAATGCAAATTTCCGGTCTCATTATTTCAATCGTGATTGTTCTGACCCTTATTGCTTCGGTCTCCTTCATCAGCATGCAAGATGAAATCATCGCCTTTAGAAATGAAAAATTGCAGGAAACAGTTCAGAATTATGAAATTCAATTGGCTCAGATGCAGTCAAATCTCGACTCGCTGGACAAGAAGCATCAACTTACACAGGAATGGTTTAAAGAAATCACCTCTACGCTTGAACTCCGCCATAACGAACTGACAAAAATCTTTGAAAAGAATGCAAGTGTGACTGCACAACTTGAGGATATGAAAGCCAAATTCGCGGTTGCCTCTAGCCGAGTAATTAGAAGTAAATCTCGAACAAATATCATCGCCTCACCCATCGGCAATAAAAGTGATCAGTTTCAAAGTCGTGTCGATACGGGGGTGAATAACGCCGACAAAATCATCCTCTCTGACAGTTACGAGATCAACTACAATGATTTTGTCTCCAAGCAAGACCTCATGGATGTACCGGCCAATATTCGCGATAGGGTTCAGAGGCTCACAATCCGTCAGCAGGAACTTCTTGACGCATTGGAAGAAAACACTGACCAGAAAATTGCGGAAGCAACCGCAATTATCAATGCGACCGAAACCGTCAATGCCGAAGAATTCATCGCAAGCATGTTACCAGAGTCGACTATTGCTTCCGGCGGGCCATTTATCCCAATGGTTGCAGATATTGATCGCGCCGACCCAAAGTTCAAACAGATGTTGCGCATTTCCAATAATCTGGAAAAGCTCTCTAATCTAAATCTATCACTTGCACAGTTACCACTATCTGTGCCGGTTCATTATTACAAAACAACAAGTGATTTCGGCCCTCGTATCGACCCGATTAACAAGCGCCGTGCATTTCATGCAGGCCTCGATTTCGGCGCACCTTCAGGCACTAAGGTCCATGCCACTCTTCCCGGGCGGGTTGTTAAAGCAGGTCACAAGGGCCCTTATGGCTTGGCCGTTGAGATTGATCACGGCAATGGTTTCCGAACCCGATACGCTCACCTCAAATCAATAAAAGTAAAGCGTGGACAAAAAATTGACTTCCATGAGGTTGTTGGTACGGTAGGTTCAAGTGGAAGAAGCACTGGACCTCATCTCCATTATGAGATTTGGTATAAAGATAAAGTTCAAAATCCAATGAATTTTACGCAGGCTGGTAAGCATTTATTTTCAAGCGGTCTCCCCAGCGGACAATAGGAGTTTCAGATGAGTTCTACAAAAGTGAACACGTCAAAAATCAGTAAATCAGGCAAGGCAGCACCGTCTATCTTGAGTTCAGACATTAATGTTCTGGGTCAACTCTTTGCTGATGGTGAAATTCATATTGACGGGCATGTTGACGGCGACGTGCGCTCGAGCAAGTTGGTTATCGGCGAGTCTGCAAATGTTAAAGGCGAGATTGCAGCTGATGATGTGACTATTCGTGGCCGCGTCAAAGGCACTATCCTTGGTAAGCGTGTGCATTTGTGTGCAACCAGCCATGTTGAGGGTGAAATTTTTCATGAAGCGCTGGCAATTGAGTCTGGTTCTTTTTTCAACGGCTCTGTTCATCGTGAAAAAGACCCGCTTGCCAAAGCTTCAATTCCTTTGGACGCTCCTGTCGCCAGCACAGATACGAAGCCTGCAACAAACGGTCATTCTGATAAGACGGCTCAACAGCCATCCAGCCAAACAATTAATTAATCTATATCGGAAATTTCAACAGCCTCGCCGCTTACTCTTTGTGCGAGTGCCGCTTCCACGAACGGGTCGAGTGAACCGTCAAGGACAGCCTGAGGATTGCCGTTTTCTACACCCGTTCTAAGATCCTTAACCATCTGATAAGGCTGGAGCACATAAGAACGAATTTGATGCCCCCAACCGATTTCGGTTTTGCTTTCAGCGGCAGCATTTGCTTCCTCTTCACGTTTCTTGAGTTCTAATTCATAGAGCCGTGCGCGCAACATATTCCATGCCGTTGCCCGATTTTTATGTTGTGAGCGTTCATTCTGGCACTGCACAACAATCCCAGTTGGATTATGCGTAATCCGCACAGCACTATCAGTGGTGTTAACGTGTTGACCTCCGGCGCCACTGGCACGGAATGTATCAATACGTACATCAGCATCTGACACTTCAATATTGATATTCTCATCAACATGCGGATAGCACCAGACACTGGCAAAGCTGGTATGGCGACGGGACTGACTGTCAAAAGGTGAAATACGTACCAGACGATGCACACCGGACTCAGTCTTTGCCCAGCCATAACTATTATGCCCTGAAATTTTTACTGTCGCGGATTTAATCCCTGCCTCTTCGCCGGAGGTTTCTTCAATAATTTCGGTCTTAAATCCTTTTTTCTCAGCCCAGCGGAGATACATGCGTAACAACATTGATGCCCAATCTTGGCTCTCTGTCCCACCTGCACCGGCATGAACCTCAAGATAACTGTCATTAGGGTCAGCCTCACCGGACAGCAATGTTTCCACTTCCATACGCTCGGCCTGAGAGAAAAGACGAGAAATCGCGGCTTCGCTTTCAGCGACTATATCAGCGTCACCCTCCGCTTCGGCCATTTCTATCATATCAAGATTATCGGTTAGTTCGCGCTCAACCGCCGTGACGGATTTAATCGACTCGTCAAGACGTGTCCGTTCACGCATAAGCGCTTGTGCCTTTTCCTGGTCTTGCCATAAGTCAGGGTCTTCGGCTTTACTGTTTAATTCTTCAAGCCTTTTGAGTGCCACATCCCAGTCAAAGATGCCTCCTCAACAGTTCAAGTGACTGCTTAATCTTATCTATTTGCGCTTGTATGTCGGCTTTCACAGCTTTTTCCCAAAAGGTTTTTATTAAATCCAGAACCATCAGGAGTAAAGCCCTGACCATCAATTTTAGTATAAACCACCCGTGCCGGAGCCAATTGCTGAATTCTCCGTGCTTTCAGATTTTGGTGCAATTTCACCACGACCAATAACAGCCTGCGCACGCCCCGGGGCCGGTTCCGTGCCGACTTTAAAGGCCTCAAGAATAACTGACCCGTCACCTGCTCTGGCCAGTTTCCCTGTCTGGGCATTCACACGAACAAGATTGACTGAGGATGGTATCCTGAATGGTGTCGCAGGAGCTTCTCGTAATGCTTTGGTCATGAAATCTCTGAACACAGGTGCAGCTATTCGCCCACCTGTCTCACCTTCACCTAGCGTTTTAGGTGAGTCAAAACCGATGTAAACACCCACTGCCAAATCCGGTGAAAAACCGACAAACCATGCATCACGACTATCATTCGTGGTGCCGGTTTTACCCGCAAGCGGCTTCCCGACCGAACGAATAGAACGTCCCGTCCCGCGCTTCACGACTCCTTCAAGCATGGAAACAATTTGATAGGAGGTCTGCGGCGACAAAACGCGTTCACGCACATCAGGCAGTATAGGCGTCTCTTGCCCTATCCAGATGGCATTGCAACCGACGCAAGGACGCTCATCATATCTGTAAATTGTCTCACCATATCTGTTTTGAATACGGTCAATGAGTGTAGGAGATACCTGCTTACCGCCATTCACAAGCATGGCATAAGCAGTAGTGAGACGCATTAAAGTTGTTTCACCTGCTCCCAGTGCCATAGAAAGTACAGGCGGCATGTGATCGACAATATTAAATTTGCGCGCATAGTTAACAACCGGACGCATACCTATTTGCTGAGCAAGCCTGACTGTCATCAAGTTCCGGCTTTTCTCAATGCCTAGACGTAAAGTCGACAAACCGTAAAATTGACGTCCATAATTTTCGGGCTTCCATAACCCCATATCCTTGCCCTGTTGCATCACAAATGGTGCATCAAGCACAAGACTTGTCGGGGTATATCCGGCATCAAGGGCCGCCGCATAAACAAAAGGTTTAAAGGCTGAACCGGGCTGACGGCTTGCCTGAGTGCTGCGATTAAATTCACTGGCCTGGAAACTAAAACCACCAACCATAGCAAGCACACGGCCTGTATGCGGATCAATTGCTACAAGACCTCCATTAACATCAGGTATCTGGCGTAAAATATGTCTGGCACCTGATTTCTCAACCCAAACAATATCCCCCGGAGATAAAACATCTTTCACAGATGAGATATTCGGCCCGAGTCCACCCTTGACTGATTTTCGGGCCCATTTAACCCCGTCCAGAAATATTTTTCCTGTTTCGCGTTTTTCTTCAAACTTACCTGCTGCCGTTCGACGCGGGCGTAAACCCAATTCGGCTTTATCATCTTCAACTTTTAAAATAATTGCCAATCGCCAAGGTGCGAGATCGGAAGGAATAGATACATCCTGCACGGGGAGTGCCCAATCCTCTATATCCTCTAACGCAACTTGCACCACCGGCCCGCGCCAGCCATAACGCTTGTCGTAGGCCAACAAACCGTCACGTAGCGCTTTTTGAGCATATTTCTGATAATCCGTATTCAATGTGGAACGAATGGAGAGACCACCGCCATAAAGCTGTTTTTCACCATACATATTGAAGGCCTGTCGGCGAATTTCCTCAACATAGTAAGCGGCATCAATAGATTTTGATTTTTTATCTGAAGACTTGACCCCTAGGTCTTTTTGCTTCGCAACCATCGCATCCAGCTGGGTGATATAACCATTCTCATACATACGGTCTATAACCCAATTACGACGCGCCAAAGCGCGCTGGGTTTTACGGAATGGATGATAATTATTTGGTGCTTTGGGTAAGGCCGCAAGATAAGCCACTTCTGAAATCGTAAGTCTGTCTAATGGCTTATCAAAATAGGCAAGTGAGGCTGCAGCAACACCGTATGTTCCCATGCCCAGATAAATCTCATTAAGGTAAAGCTCCAGAAGTTCTGCCTTTGAAAAGGTGCGTTCCAGCCGAATAGCAAGCACAGCTTCCTTCAATTTGCGCTCAATGGTAACATCACTGGTCAACAAGAAGTTTTTAGCAATTTGCTGAGTGATTGTAGAGGCACCCTCTAACCTTTTGCCTTGAGTGATATTAGACACATTTTTTATCATTGCGCGAACGACACCTAGCCCGTCCACACCCTTGTGTTCATAAAAGTTTTTATCTTCAGAGGATAAAAATGCTTGAACCAACCGTTTTGGAATAACCCTAATTGGCACAAAAAGCCTGTGTTCTTGAGCAAATTCGGCAATCAAATCGCCATCAGCAGCATGAACACGCGTCATGATTGGAGGTGCATAATCTGCAAGGTGATCATGGTCAGGAAGTTGCTTGTTTAATCGCCATAGATAAACTCCGGCGAAAAAACTAAGCAGCGCCGCCATAGTGAGACCCAGACCAAATAAATAACCGATAATGCGTATCAAGCTCTACTCCAACAAGAACGTACAATACTGTACGCGTTCCAAGTGTTTGGTTAGACCACAAATAAGGCAACCCTGTGACATAATATTATTAAATTTTAGGCTTATTTAAGGCGGAAAAAGTTATCTATTGCATCAACCATGCCGGTTGCAACGCGGCGGCGCCATTTATTCGATGTGAGCTGCTTTTCATCTGTACGGTTGGTTATGAAACCCAATTCAACAAGCACTGACGGCACATCAGGGGCTTTTAAAACCCTGAAGCCTGCAAATCTATGAGTTCTGTCCAGTAGCAGGGTTTTGCCACGCGCAGAACTGATAAGACTTTCGGCGAATTTCACGGAAGCATTTTTTGTGTCGCGTTGTGCGAGATCAATCAGAATATTGGCAACCTCGGGCAACTGGTCTCCAAAATCAACACCTGCAATAATATCAGATTGATTTTCCTTACGCGCAAGAGCTGCTGCTTCGCGGTCTGAGGCTTTTTCAGATAATGTATAAACTGAAAGACCACGTATATTTTTCTTCTTAATGGCATCCGCATGAATGGAGATAAACAAATCTGCTTTGCGGTTTCTTGCAATCTGCACTCTCTGCCGAAGTGGAATGTAAATATCCGTTGAGCGAGTCAAATATACATCATAACGGCGGGTGGCTTTGAGTTGCCGGACCAATTCCTTGGAAAAAGCCAGTACAATATCTTTCTCACGGGATCGCGCACCCATCGCTCCGGGATCTACGCCACCATGCCCGGGATCTACAACAACAATTTTACGCGTTTTACGCGGGCGGGGTTTGGGCGTAAATTCTCCGGTTGGCGCGGAATATTGTGGCGTTGGTGATGGTACTGGCAAAGACTGTACTTTGGGAACTGTAATTGATGCTGTTTGTGTTTCCGAAACAGATGGCTTTAACTGACGGAAAGTTGCAATGGTCGCCGGCTCAAAATCAATGACCAGGCGGTAATTTTCAATAGCCACGGAGGGCGGTAAAATAAAATGCTTATGCACATTAACGGGCCCACGAAGATCAACAACGATACGTCCCTGCCCCGGCTTAAATGACCCAAACCGAACACCTGACACCAGCCCCTTATCCTGAATTGTGTCTGGAATGTCCCATTTTGTTTCCGGCAGGTCGATAACAGCACGATAGGGCGTTGATAAGGTGAATAGCTTGTAATCCACCTCTCCTGTAAACTCGACAACCACACGTGTATGCTCTTCAATTGCACCCAGCCGCAAGCTTTTAGCCGTTAATGGAGACGAGTTCTGCGCGTATGCCGATGACAAAAAAGAGGTAAGCGGCAACGCAGGACTTAAAACAGAGTTTAAGACCAGCAAAACAATAAACATGATTATGCTTCTTAGTTTATTCATTAACGACTCACAGAACCTTCTCGCATCATACAAAAATTTTGTAAAAATCGATGTTAAATAATCGTGTCATCCGCTTGCAAAGCTCTTTGCGTATGGTTAAACAGTCTATGCCGGTAATAATTCAGTTTTGTTTAGAACGGAATCCAATTACCAAAATAACTATCCGTTTTTGATTAAAGGTATTTGAACAATTCAAAAAACCTTTTCGCATTAATGGTTAACAAATGAATTTCGGCATGTATGACCTCCTTTCAGGGGGTCCACATTTAGATACATAGCAATGAAGCGTTAAGGGCTAAAAAAGAAAATGGAACATTTTTTCAATATCCCAGATGGCAGTGACTTAAAGTCACTTAAAACTGCGCTTCAACTGCATACCCCAACCCATTGCGATAAGGCGCTGGCTGAGACTTTACTCTCTCGCCGCTTAGATCGCGGAGAAAGAATTTATGACAGAAAAAATGTTAATCGATGCAGCCCACTCGGAAGAGACCCGGGTTGTGGTCATGCACGGGAACCAGATCGAAGAATTTGATTTTGAGTCCGAGAACAAACGCCCAATAAGAGGCAATATTTATCTCGCGCAGATTACCCGCGTTGAGCCTTCACTTCAGGCAGCTTTTGTTGAATATGGTGGTAATCGCCATGGGTTTCTTGCATTCAATGAAATCCATCCGGATTTCTACCAAATACCGCTTTCCGACAGAGAAGAGCTAATTCAAGCCCAAGCACAAGCTCACAGTGAAGACAATGATAATGACGACCTCATCGAAACATCCGGTAAAGCCAATAAAAATAATGGTGAAGATAACGGAGAAGATGCTGGCGACACCCCTACAATGGATGTTGAAGATATAGGCGGTGATGCCCATGAAGAAGCCTCACGCTCCAGAAGTCTGAGAGAACTTTCACGCAAATATAAAATTCAGGAAGTTATCAAACGCCGCCAAGTTATTCTTGTGCAAGCTGTAAAAGAAGAGCGCGGCAATAAAGGCGCAGCATTGACAACTTACCTGTCTCTTGCAGGACGTTATTGTGTTTTGATGCCCAACACAGCCAAAGGTGGTGGTGTTTCCAGAAAAATCAATAATATTGGCGACAGAAAAAAACTAAAGAAAATCACTGAAAAACTCGACGTGCCTCAGGGTATGGGCTTAATTATCAGAACTGCCGGCGCGCAAAGAACCGCAGTCGAGATTAAACGCGATTTTGAGTATCTCATGAGAATGTGGAAAAACATCCGTGAGCTAACGCTTGAAAGTTCGGCTCCCTCTCTTGTCTACGAGGAAGGCAGTCTGATTAAACGGTCCATTAGGGATTTATATCATAAGGATTTTGAGGAAATTCTTATCGAAGGCGAAGACAGTTATAAAAACGCCAAAGAATATATGAAACTGCTCATGCCGAGCCATGCGCGAAAAATCAAGCTGTTCAAAAAAGAGGAAGCGCTGTTTCAAGAATCCGGCATAGAGGACCAGCTATCAGCTATGTTTAATCCTGTCGTACCTTTGCCGTCCGGCGGTTATCTTGTGATTAACCCGACCGAAGCGTTGGTATCTGTGGACGTAAACTCGGGTCGCTCAACAAAAGAGCATTCAGTTGAAAAGACAGCTTTAAAAACAAACTTAGAAGCCGCCACGGAAATTGCCCGTCAAATGAGGCTTAGAGACCTTGCCGGTCTGCTTGTAATTGATTTCATTGATATGGATGAAAACAGAAACAACAGAGCCGTTGAACGCCGCATTAAAGATGCGCTTAAAAAAGATCGTGCGCGGATTCAAGTGGGCAAAATCAGCCCCTTTGGATTATTGGAATTGTCACGACAGCGCATGCGCTCTGGTGTTCTTGAAGGTAGTTCAAACCATTGCAGTCATTGTAATGGCACCGGGATGGTGCGCTCAATTGAAAGTCGCGCTTTACATGTCCTGCGAATGATTGAGCAGGAAACTGTCAGCCTGAAGGATCAGGATGACAAAACAATCGAAGTAAAAGTGCCACGAGAAGTTGCAGAATATATTCTGAATCATAAGCGTACACATCTTGTAACTATAGAGGTCAATTCTGGCTGCCACGTTGTTGTTTCCATTGACGAGACACTTAATGAAATGGAAATGTCCATTTCGAGTTCTGTATCCCGCAATAGCAATCAAATAAGAATGGACGGCAATCCGGAAATCACACCCGGCGGAGAAGAAGAGTCTCGTGGGCGGAAACGTCGTAGACGCGGAAAACGAGGCGGTGGTGACAGCTTGAATGACAATACACCTGATAATTCTGAAGATAATCAGCAAACTTCAAGTTCAGAAGATGCAGATGGCTCCGAAGGGGATGATAGACCGTCGGAACGTGCTGATGGGATTGAAGATGATGAAGATAAGCCACGCCGCCGCAGAAGAGGTCGTCGCGGTGGAAGAAGACGTCGCAAAGCTTCATCTGAACAGGATGAAAATAATCAGAACGATAGCGACGGTTCAAACAATGGACATGAAAAGTCATCTGACAATAGCGATAATGCTTCAACTCCAGATCTTCCGCCCGCACCGCCATTTGAGTTCTCTCAAAATGATGAAATAGATGACGGGCTGGTAATCACCTCCCCTGCGCCTCAAAGCTTAAGTGAAAGCTCAGGGAACATTAATGAAGAAAGTTCTGCTGACGTTGCTGTTGAAGCCGTAGCAGACAAACCTGTAAAAAAACCAAGACGTGCACAAAGGAAAAAGAAACAAGAAGATATTGTTAATGAGGTTTCATCGGAAACATCTGTTGCCGAAGAAACCCCAAAACCTAAAACGGCAACAAAAAAACCGAGACGCGCTCCAAGGAAAAAAGCCAGTACAAAAGAAGATGCGACTGCGCCTGACTTACCTTCAACGCAAGAACCTCCTATTGAGGCAATTCAGTCCGATAATATTGAAACCAAATCTGAAGAGACTGAAGCATCTGATGGAGAAAAAAGGTCAGGGTGGTGGCGACGATAGCCCTTTACCCTTATTGGAATCGAGCAAGAAACCCATTCAAGCGATCAACGGCACGATCAATTTCATCTGATGCTCTGGCATAAGAAAAGCGAACAAAACGTGCGCCTCTCTCTTTGTCAAAATCCATGCCGGGTGTTGCCGCGACTTTTGCTTCCTTAAGCAATTGGGCGCAAAATGTTTCGCTTTCTAAAGACGGCGATAAAGAGTGTAAATCTGCATAGAGATAAAATGCACCGTCCGCAGGCGCAATATTGGTCACGCCATTATTTTGTAAGCACGTAAACAACTTGTCTCGATTATGTTGGTAAAGTTCTACATGCTTTTGGAGTTCATCTTGTGCAGCAGTAGTGAGAGCTGCGCATGCAGCATATTGCGACAAGGTCGGCGCAGAGATAAACAAATTTTGCTGCAGCCGCTCAACCGGACGCACCATTTTTGGAGGCACAATCATCCATCCAATTCTCCATCCGGTCATAGAGAAATATTTTGAAAAGCTATTCATCACAATCAAGCCGTCATGATCACCAACTTGTAAAGCTGAAACTGCCTCCTGAGAATAAGTCAGCCCGTGATATATTTCATCTGAGAAAAACCAACGGCCAGATTGAGCGCAATCCAAAGAAAGGTCCGTTAAAGCCTGTTTGGTTAACATAGTACCTGTCGGATTAGCCGGGCTAGCCATCAATAAAGCATCAATAGTTCCATGTAACTTTTCTGCATCATGTAAACCAGCAACAGAAAGGGACCAATCATTTTCTTGACCTAGAGGTATTGCCACAGGTGAGAGATCAAGCGACTTGATAATGTTTGTATAAGCAGGGTAACCGGGTGACGTGACTGCAACTTTCTGTCCAGCATCCAAACAAGCAAGAAATGCCAGAATAAAACCTGCGGAAGATCCGGTTGTGATAACAAAGCGCTCGGGTGAAACATTAACTTTATAAGTTTTAAAATAATATGTACTGAGCGCTTGTCTTAACTCATCAAGCCCTAAAGCATCAGTATAACCAATAAGTTCGCTATCAAGGGCATGTCCGGCGGCCTCCAGCACAACTTGCGGAGCTCTGGTTGAGGGTTGCCCGACTTCCAGATGGCAAATATCCTGCCCGGTTTGTTGCAGCATATTCACCTCACGCATGACATCCATAGCCAAGAATGATGAAATATTGCCTCGGTTGGAAAAAGATGAAGGTGTCATAGGCACCAAAACTCTCATAATTTTAATGTTGGAACAGAATGTTCTATGGTACGAAATAGTATGTTTTTGTATCTAATAAGACAATCTAGTCAAGCTTATCAGCCTAGTTTAACAGATGAGCCAATGATTTAAATTCGTGCAGTAATGACTATGCAAATACGCAGCTCTAATAATGACAAAAATCAAATCGACAAAAATATGAAGCGGCTTTCGATGATAAAGAAGCATATCACTATCTTCATTTTTCTTGTTTTAATGCTAACCCAGCATGCTAAGGCTCAGTTTATTCGTGATGCCGAGATTGAAAATCTGCTGTGGGATTACAGCAAACCGATTTTTCTGGCTGCCGGATTGAAGCCCAATGAAGTCCATATCGGGATTATTAATAATAAAAGATTAAATGCTTTTGTAGCCGGTGGTAAAAACATGTATTTCCACACCGGGCTTATTTTAGAAGCTGAAACACCTAATGTTGTTATCGGCGTAATTGCGCACGAAACTGGACATATTGTCGGAGGGCACCTTGCCCGAACCGGTGATGCCATGGCGAAAGCCAGTAGACCCATGTTACTTGCAACAATTCTAGGCGTTGGAGCGCTGGCGGCTGGTCAAGCAGATGCCGGTATGGCGTTGATTACCGGTGGACAACAAATTGCAAAAGGAAGCTTTCTGAGTTTCAGCCGAGCGCAAGAGGCATCCGCTGACCAGATTGCACTCCGTCTGTTGGAAAAGACCGAGCAATCCGCTCAAGGTATCCGAGATTTTATGGATGAACTTGCTGATCAGGAGGCGCTGTCCGGGGTTCATCAAGACCCTTATGTCAGATCTCATCCTTTGTCTCGTGATCGTGTGAACTTTCTGGATCAAGGTATGAAATCATCCGACTTTACCAACCGGACAGACAGCCCCGAACTGCAATTCAGGCATGATATGGCTAAGGCTAAAATACATGGGTTTCTTGATCACCCCAGCACGACTTTTAGGCGCTATGCCAATCAAAATAACCTGCCCGCCAGATACGCACGCTCTATTGCATTTTATAAAAATGGGGAGACCCAAAAGGCTGTTGAATTGGTTGATAAGCTTATTACTACCCAACCCAATAACCCTTATTTTCATGAATTGAAGGGTCAAATACTCTATGAGGCCGGCAAGTTGAAAAAGAGCATTGCCCCGTACAGAAAAAGTGTCGCTCTCGCACCTGACGAACCACTGCTTCAAATTGGACTGGCAACATCTTTATTATCACTCGAAAATAAATCTTCCGCTGAAGAAGCGCGGGGAATTCTCAAAAAATCTCTCAGGATAGAAGAAGATAATATAACCGCGTTTTACCAAATGGCAACAGCCTATGCACTTTTGGGAGATACCGGTCGCGCAGAACTTGCAACGGCCGAAAGATACTATATTCTTGGAAACATAAAGAAAGCCTCTATGCATGCACATCGTGCGATGAAATATCTTCCCAAAAATTCACCGGAATGGCTCAAAGCGCAAGACATTATGGCTAACCTCTGACCGGAGATTGTAATGAAAAAGTTTATTTTAGTTTTTTTTCTAGCTGTCTGGATGACAGTTCCCTTGGATGTGAGCACAGCAGATGAATCTGCACCAACTTCAGAAGATTCATTAGGTGAAGCCATTCGTAGCTATTTGCTTGAAAACCCGGCCGTAATGGCCGAAGTGTTTGAGAACACTCAAAAATACCTGATTGCTGAAGATGAAAAACGTCAAAGCGAAATGTTAAAGAAAAATAGCGATGCACTGTATAATGATAAGCGGGACTTCAGCATAGGAAGCCCGGATGCACCCATAACTATTGTTGAATTTTTTGACTACAATTGTGGTTACTGCAAACGTGCGTTTCCGGACATAATGAAACTCACACAAAAAAATCCGGACGTCCGCGTTGTCTTTAAAGAATTTCCAATCCTCGGCCCTGCTTCAGAACAAGCTGCACGTGTGGCTTTAGCGAGTAAAAATGAAGGTAAATATTTTGCACTTCACCAGGGCCTTCTCAATGCGCGTGGCAGTGTTAGTGGTGCTGCTCTATCAAGCTTGATTGAAAAACATGGACTTGATGCTGACGAGATTGTTATGCGCGGTAAAAATAAGGATATTGATGCGCATATAATGGATGTAAGAAATCTTGCACAAAGCCTTGGCGTGAGTGGAACACCTGCATTTATTATTGATAATCAACTGTTTAGTGGCGCATTAAGCTATGATGATATGCAGAGCCTGATTGATGAAATCAGAGGTTCATCCAACTAAATCAAGCCAGCAAGCGGCGAACTTGGATCCGCATACATTTTTTTCGGCATCCGACCGGCAAGATATGCTTGACGACCTGCGATAACTGCATTTTTCATAGCTTCCGCCATTAAAACCGGCGATTTTGCCTCAGCAATAGCTGTGTTCATAAGCACAGCATCACATCCGAGTTCCATTGCAATCGCCGCATCTGATGCTGTACCAACACCCGCATCAACCAGAACGGGTACATTTGATTGCTCAATAATCAATCTGATATTAACCGGATTTTGCAACCCAAGCCCCGACCCTATCGGCGCACCCAATGGCATAATGGCGCAACAGCCCATATCCTCCAACTGTTTGCACATGATTGGATCATCACTGCAATACACCATCACTTCAAACCCGTCAGCCAACAAAAGCTCTGCGGCTCTGAGAGTCTCGGGCATATTGGGATAAAGTGTTTTTTCATCACCCAGAACCTCCAGCTTGACCAATGACCACCCCCCTGCCTCGCGGGCGAGTCTTAACGTGCGAACAGCATCCTCACCCGTAAAGCAGCCGGCGGTATTGGGCAGATAGGTATATTTCTTCTGATCCAGAAAATCGACCAGCATAGGTTTGTTCGGGTCAGTCAGATTTACGCGACGCACTGCAACAGTGATAATCTCAGCCTCTGCGGCTGCGGCTGCGGCTGCATTCTCTGCATAATCTTTATATTTTCCTGTGCCAATAATGAGACGGGATTGGAACTTTCGACCTGCGATTTCAAGCAGTGCATCAGGCATAATTTTATCCCCCTCCAATAAAATGAACGATTTCGACTCTGTCGTTTTCTTTTAACATGGTGGATACATAAGCTGATTTGGGAACGATTTCCAGATTACGCTCCACTGCAACTTTATTGGCAGGCAATTCATAGAGGTCAATTAATCCCATAATACTTAGATTGTCAGCTATATTTATATCTTCACCATTTAAAACAATATTCATCTTTTGCCTGCTAATGCTCTTAGACTCTTTAGGTGCCAACTTGCCGGAGTTTGCTTATTATTGATAAGGTTTGCAAGATACCTAAAGCAAAAATTATCAAGACCATCCTTTATCTTAGATTTACTCGTATTTTGATGTCTGATGTAGTATGAAACATGAATCAGTTATTACTAATTAAACCTCTTTCGGGAAAAAATGGCTAAAACCATATACATATTAAATGGCCCTAACCTGAATCTGCTGGGAACGCGGGAGCCTGAAATTTACGGCACAACCACATTGGCTGACATAGAAGCCATGTGCCAAAAACATGCTGAAAAGCATGACCTGACTATTTCATTCCACCAGTCAAATGATGAAGGTGCTCTCGTAGAGCTTATTCAAGAAGCCAGAAATTCAGGCGCAGGTGTTATCATCAATGCCGGGGCATATACCCATACGTCAGTTGCAATTCTGGATGCGATCTTGGCTCTTGAAATTCCTGTTGTCGAGGTTCACCTCTCCAATCTCTTCAAACGTGAAGAATTCCGTCATCACTCTTACATTACACCTGCTTCACAAGGCTTGATTTGTGGTCTAGGCGCTCAAGGTTATTTGATGGCTATTGATTATCTGTCACAATCATAGGTTAAAAAAAGGACGCCAGAATGGTTAAAAAATCTGACAGCGAAAAAATTCGTGAACTCGCCGACCTACTTAATGAAACGGGGTTAAGCGAAATCGAAATTGAAAGTGGCGATACACGCATCCGCGTCGCGCGAGGCGGGGTGTCCATTTCAGCTGCACCCGTTGCACAAACCGCTGCCCCTGCTTCGACGGCATCTATTGATGATGCACCTGCAGATTTGTCTGCCAACCCCGGTGCATTAAAATCACCAATGGTCGGTACAGCTTATATATCCCCTGAACCCGGTGCGCCGCCATTCTGCAAGGTCGGAGATCAAGTGAGCGAAGGGCAAACATTGTTCATTGTCGAAGCTATGAAAACAATGAACCCGATTACTGCTCATAAAAGCGGAAAAATCGATCAAATACTTGTCGCCAATGCCCAAGCCGTTGAATTCGGCGAGGTGCTGGCGGTTATTAGCTGAGACATATCCTGATGGTATCAAAAGTTCTCATTGCCAATCGCGGTGAAATTGCCCTCCGGGTTATTAGAGCATGTCAGGAAATGGGCATTGCCACAGTCGCCGTGCACTCAACGGCAGATGAAAAAGCAATGCATGTTCGGCTCGCCGATGAAAGTGTCTGCCTTGGCCCGCCTGCCGCCAAAGATAGCTATCTCAATATAGCCGCCATTGTCTCCGCCTGTGAAATCACCGGAGCGGATGCTGTTCATCCGGGCTATGGGTTTTTATCTGAAAATGCAAAATTTGTGGATGTTTTAGACGCACACCATATCACTTTTATCGGCCCGACAGGTGACCATATTCGCCTCATGGGGGACAAAATCACCGCCAAGGATAAAGTCAAAGAACTGGGCATACCCGTTGTTCCCGGGTCTGATGGTGAGGTTCTCACGGCAGATGATGCCATTAAAGTTGGGCAGGAAATTGGGTATCCGGTTCTGGTCAAAGCCTCTTCCGGTGGCGGTGGGCGGGGCATGAAGGTCGCCAAAAACGAAGCTGAAATGCAAGAGGCATTTTCAACAGCACGGAGTGAGGCAAAAGCCGCTTTTGGTGATGATGCGGTTTATATCGAGAAATTTCTTGAAAAACCTCGCCATATTGAAATTCAAGTCATTGCAGACACACATGGCAATGTTGCCCATCTTGGTGAGAGAGATTGTTCTCTTCAACGGCGCCATCAAAAAGTTTTTGAAGAAGCTCCTTCAACTGTTCTTGACGATGCCGCACGTGAAGATATTGGGGAAATTGTTTCTACAGCAATTAAAAACCTCGGTTATCGCGGCGTAGGCACAGTCGAATTTCTCTATGAAGATGGTCAATTTTATTTCATTGAAATGAATACACGCCTGCAGGTTGAGCATCCCGTCACTGAAATGATTACCGGTCTGGACCTTGTTCATGAACAAATTCGTATTGCATCCGGCGAAAAACTCAATTTCACACAAGCAGATATTGAATTTCACGGACATGCCATTGAATGCCGGATTAATGCGGAAAACGCCAAAACATTTACCCCCTCCCCCGGACTGATTTCGCATTACCATGCGCCCGGTGGATTGGGTGTCCGAATGGATTCAGCTGCTTATGGCGGATATTCCATTCCACCACATTATGACAGTCTTATCGGCAAGCTCATTATTTATGGTCGCGACAGGGACGAATGTCTGATGCGGATGAAGCGTGCATTGAATGAACTGGTGATTGACGGCATTGAAAGCACTATTCCACTTTTTGAGGAACTACTTGAAGCAGACGCTTTTAATAATGCCGATTATGATATTCACTGGCTAGAGAATTGGCTGGAAAACTCGACCTAAAGCTAAATGAGCAATCGTACCAAACTTAACATCACACCGGATGTCATATTACGAGCCTATATGCTGGGTGTCTTCCCTATGGCTGAAACCAAAGACTCCAAAGAGATTTTTTGGGTCGATCCGGAAAGCCGAGGCATGTTGCCTTTCAATAAATTCCATATTCCCAAAAGTCTTGTTAAGACGGTTAAAAAAGAAAAGTTCACCATTCAAATCGATACGGATTTCAGAGGTGTCATGGAAAATTGTCGTGCCACCCGTCCCGACCGGCTGAATAGCTGGATTAATGATGAAATCCTCGACCTTTATTGTGATCTAGCTGAACGCGGTCACGCTCACTCAGTTGAAGCATGGCTGACTGACGGCAAGGAAGACAGGCTTGTCGGCGGTCTTTACGGTGTTTCTATAGGCGCAGCCTTTTTTGGTGAAAGCATGTTCAGCTTTGAAACCGACGCCAGTAAGGTTGCACTTGTCTATCTTATGGCACGTTTGAAGCAGGGTGGTTACACCATGCTGGACACACAGTTCACGACGGAGCATCTATCACGATTTGGGGCTATTGAAGTGCCGCGTGGGCGCTACCATACCTATCTACAGGATGCACTCGAGCAACCAGCAGATTTTTATTCCTTGCCGATGAGCACATCGTCGGCAAGCATTTTACAGCTTTCAGGCCATAAATCATAAACGGGATGTTCTAACCCGTTTAGCCCCGGGCTAGATGCAAACATCCAGCCTGAAAATAGACGCTCGGTTTTATTCTCACGACTTTCATCAATTTCAAGATAGACACTTGTTTCCGGTGGTTCTTCAGGTGGGGTAGTTTTGCAAGTTCGCACGGTAATGGTCAGTGGACCAAGAACAGTCGGACGCCCGACTTCAGTTTCGAGACGGCTTATTTTTGCAGTCACTTTATCAAGGGTTTTGAATGTTACCGTCTGCGCCAGAGCCGGCGACAAAAACATCACCCCGCCCAGAAAAAGACCAAAGAATTGAACTTTATTCGCTGTCTTCATTTTGTGTGCTGAACATCGCTTGACTGACTAGACCAATTAAATCGACAGATCCCTGCGTGTATGAAATTTCATCGCCATCAGCGAGCAAATCAAAACTCCCCCCGGGTGTAAGAGAAACATAATTCCCGCCAAGCAACCCTTCCATCGTGATTTTAGCACTTGTGTCGTCCGGAAGCTCAATATCATCATTAATGGTAAGTGTAACAGTCGCGTAGAAATTTTGTTTATTCAATTCCTGATCAATCACGGTACCGACTTTAATGCCAGACATGCGCACATCACTTCCGACAGTTAACCCGTCAATACGGTCAAATTCGGCGACAAGTTTATATCCTGACTTGGGCGACATATCGCTCACAGAATAACCATAGGACAGAAAGATGGCTGAAACGGCAACGACAAATGCTCCGACCAAAGTTTCTACGAGATTATGTTGCATAGCTTTAATCCTGTTAAATTATTTTTCCAGTGAACCTATTCGGGCTTCCAAGCTTGATATCCAACACCTTCGGCGGATTCGGGTACATCATCCAACAAGCTACCTTTAGGTTTATGCGCCTGTGAAGTGCCGGTCATGTTTACTTGATGCGGCTTTTCCCAGCTATTGCGCGCCGGCATCGCTTCGCTTGGCGGCGTATCAACAGTGTAATGTAGCCACGCATGCCATTCTGGCGGCACACGGCTCGCTTCCACATCACCATCATAAATCACCCAACGGCGAACTTTGCCATTTAGCGATTGATTTTTCTTATCAACATAATATTTATTGCCTTGGTCATCCATTCCGATGAGGCGCCCTCGACGGCTGGTGAATAGTGCCGTGCCAAGTGTCGCGCCGTTCCACCAAGTGAAAAGCATTTTCAAGAACTGCATAGACCGACTCTCTTTCTACTTACAGTTTGCCATTTAACCTATCATGCGTCCAGTCAGAGAAATTAATCTTTCTTAGTTTCAATAACTCGCAGACCCAATTCAAGAAGCTGAGCATTTGTCGCCGGGCTAGGCGCCTGCATAAGCAGGTCTTCTGCTTGCTGGTTCATTGGAAATGCAACAACTTCTCGAAGATTTTCCTGTTCCGCCAGAAGCATCACAATCCTGTCAACACCTGGTGCAATTCCACCATGAGGCGGGGCGCCAAATCTAAAAGCGTTAAGCATACCACCAAATTCTTTTTCGACGACTTCTGCATCATACCCGGCAATCTCAAAAGCCTTCAGCATAATTTCCGGTTTATGATTCCGAATAGCGCCTGATGACAACTCAATGCCATTACATACAATGTCATATTGGTAACCAAGAACATCCAGTGGATCCATGGTTTCCAGAGCCTCCATTTCACCTTGAGGCATAGAAAACGGGTTATGCGAGAAATCGATTTTCTGCGCCTGCTCATCAAATTCATAAAGTGGAAAGTCAACTATCCAACAAAACGCAAATTGATCAGCATCAATAAGTTCCAAATCATGCCCGAGCTTGTTTCGCGCTGCACCTGCAAAGCTCATAAAATCTTTTGGCACACCGGCACAGAAAAATATGGCGTCGCCATCTTCAAGCCCAAACTGAGTACGTATTTGTTCGGTTCTCTCCGGTCCAATATTTTTTGCAACCGGACCCGCGCCTTCACCTTCCCTAAAGAAAATATAGCCAAGTCCGGCTTGCCCCTCACCTTGAGCCCAACTGTTCATACGATCACAGAATGTCCGGCTTCCACCCGTTTTGGCAGGAATACCCCAGACCTCAACCCTGTCATCTTTTTCAATCATATTTGCAAAGATTTTAAAGTCTGAACCGCGGAAAGCATCCGTAACACTTGCCATTTCAATAGGAATACGCAAGTCAGGCTTGTCAGAACCGTATTTCCTCATTGCTTCAGCATAAGGAATTCGCGGGAATGTCTCAGTGACACGCTTGCCATTCCCAAATTCTACAAATATGTCATGAAGAACCGGCTCAACTGCATTGAACACATCTTCTTGAGTGACAAAGCTCATTTCTATGTCCAGTTGATAAAACTCACCGGGTGATCTGTCTGCGCGCGCATCTTCATCTCTGAAGCAAGGCGCAATCTGGAAATAGCGGTCAAAACCCGCCACCATCAAAAGTTGCTTAAACTGTTGCGGTGCTTGCGGCAGGGCATAGAAACTACCGGGATGCATGCGTGAAGGCACAAGGAAATCACGCGCTCCTTCAGGACTGGACGCCGTCAGAATAGGCGTTTGATATTCAGTGAAACCTTGCTCGATCATGCGCTGTCTGAGCGAGGAGATGATCTGCGAGCGAAGAACGATATTTTTGTGAATTGTTTCTCGGCGTAAATCCAGAAATCTGTAACGTAGTCTGATATCTTCCGGATAATCCGGCTCACCAAAAACCGGTAAGGGTAAATCACCAGCAGCTGAAAGAAGCTCATATTCATCCAGCCGAATCTCAATCTCTCCGGTTGGTAGATTGGAGTTCATGGCCTCGCCGTCACGTGCAATCACCGTGCCCGCAATTCGAATAACGCTTTCTGCGCGAACATTTTCTACATCTGCAAAAAATGGACTTTCAGGTTCAATCACCAGCTGCGTCAAACCAAAATGATCTCGCAAGTCGATAAAAAGCAAACCGCCATGGTCTCTTTTACGATGCACCCAGCCTGATAGGCGCACTGTTTCGTTAATATTCTCTTTGCGAAGTTCTCCGCAATTATGAGTCCTGTAGATGTTCATAAAACCTCCGGTCGGGTGGTGGTAAGAAGACTCTCTGTGTGCGGGAAATCACATGCCGGAGGCTGTTTTGTCAAGCACCTTTCGAGACTCAATTTGCTTTTAGAATACCCCCGACTGGTCTATAAACCAAACCGATGCAATTACTAACCACAACTTCCGAGCTTGATCAGGCCTGCGCCCAGTTTGAAACAAGCAGATATGTCACCATTGACACTGAATTCCTTCGCGAAAAAACATTTTGGCCCAAGCTTTGTCTAATTCAAATAGCCATGCCAGGCTTCGAGGTGTTAATTGATCCCCTTGCTGAAGGCATTGATTTATCTTCATTTTTTGAGGTTCTAAAGAATCCGAATGTCATTAAAGTGATGCATGGTTGCCGTCAAGATATAGAAATCTTTCATAAAGAAGCCGGTGTAATCCCTACACCGCTGATGGACAGCCAAGTCATGGCAATGGTGTGCGGCTATGGCGACTCAATTAGCTATGAAGCGTTGGTAAAGCGCATCGCACAGGGAACTATTGACAAGGGATCACGGTTCACGGATTGGAGTCGACGCCCCTTAAACGAACACCAGTTAACTTATGCGCTCGCTGATGTGACCTATTTAAGAGACATTTATGAAAGCCTTGAGACTGAACTTGAAAAAACCGGGCGATTGGCATGGCTCTCTGAAGAAATGAATATTCTCACCAATCCTGAAACCTACAATCAATCGCCTGACATCGCCTGGAAACGTTTAAGATATCAAGATAAACGACCCCATATTATGGGAGTTATTATTGAACTTGCTAAATGGCGTGAAACGCAGGCACAGACCCGCGACCTCCCAAGAAACCGGATACTAAAAGATGACGCTATTCGAGAAATAGCACTTCAAAACCCCAAAACGCCTGAAGACTTTGATAAGTTACGCTCAGTTCCTAGAGGCTTTATCGCCTCTCGAAACGCGGCAGGTCTTATGGAAGCTATTGAGACGGGACGCAAGCTAACAAAAAATGATTTACCACCGCCCCCACCCGTGGTGGATAATCGCCCCGGCATCGGCCCTCTGATAGATTTATTGAAAGTTCTTCTGAAATACTGTTGTGAAGAAAACCAAGTCGCACCTAAACTGATTGCCAATGTTGCCGACCTAGAGCGCATCGCGAGTGATGAAAATCCCGACGTCAAATGTATGGAGGGATGGCGCAAAGACGTTTTTGGTTCCGCAGCTATGGATCTTAAAAACGGCAAGCTGGCTCTGGCTTCCGAAAATGACAAAATCGTGATTATTACACGAGACTGACAGCAAAATTTAACTAAGCTGTATCCTATCCGCCCCGATGTAAATTTCCGGCTGTAGGTTTAATGCATCTGCAAGCGCACATACACGTTTCTCAACAATTGGGCCGTAAAGACGGCTACGCCCTGCGTCCATCTCAAAAACAAGTTTTTTCCCACGCCGTGAAAGCCGCGTATCATTAATTAATCCATGCAGTGAACCTGATAGACAATGCGCTAGCCTAAATGCCAATCCCAAGGCTCGGCTCAAATCAAGGGTCGTGTCATCAACAGGTTCCATTCCCAGAGGCAACTCACTTTGGCTCCCGTTATGGCGCGTATATAAAGCATGAGCGAGAAAGCGACGCCCCTTATGATTAATGCAATTTAAAGGGGCGCGTAAAATCGTATTTGCTGCAAACCAGCAACGATAATCATTGTGCTGATTCCATGCCATATCTCCAATGAGACAGGCAGCTCTCCGAAGGCGATTATATTTCTTTAATTTTTTAGGTGACAGTCCTTGCCCGTTAAAGAGGCCGGCAGTCCATTGCTGAAGTTCCACGCCATAAAGCGGGTCTTTGGTCATTCGTTTTGAAATATCTTCGCATGCAACCATCAGCGGGTCTTTGTCTTTTAAAGCTGTGGAGAGGGAATTATAGATGATGCCTTCACGCAATCCGTTTGCTGAGACAATAAGCTTGTTACAGCCTGTCAATTTGGCAATACGATAAAGCACCATAGCGCTAACGGGCAGATAAGGGCGCCGTACGGCATTGGCTTCATGTATATGCTCCACTGACTCCGGCGACAAATTACCGATGAGGTTTGAGAAATCTAAAATGTCGGCAGAACGCATTTGATAATGATGCAGCATTTTAAGATCATATCTTTTTTGCGCCATATGGATGCGTGCCAAAGCCCGCCATGTTCCTCCGACCATATAGACCGGTTTATCAGAAGATTTTTGCAGCCATTGAAGTGAAGAGATTTGTTCTTTGATATGAGCCGCCATTTTGGCTTTATCATCACCGAACTCCGCAGTTAGACGCAAAACACCCAGAGGAAGCGTTTCAGCATCAATGATCTCGCCTTTGACAACCCTTACAAGCTCAAGGCTGCCACCCCCAAGATCAGCCACCACGCCATCCACTTTTTCAAAACCCATCATGACGCCCTTGGCGGCATATTTGGCTTCCATCTGACCAGAGATAACTTGAATATCTGTACCTAAAGCAAGGCTGGCTTCTTTTACAAAGATGTCTCTATTTTCTGCTTCGCGAACGGCTGCAGTCGCTACCACGCGGTAATCCGCTATTCCAAGGCGCTTGCCAATAGCACGAAATCTTTTCAGCGTTGCCAGTGTCAGATCCAGCGACGCACCTTCTATACGACCGGTCGCTGCAACACTTTCCCCAAGCTTACAGAATATTTTCTCATTATAAATTGGCACCGGTGACCTAGCAGACCCACCAAAGGCAACAAGACGAACGGAATTCGACCCAATATCTACAATTCCCAGTGGTGCTTCCGGTGACCTAAATTGACGCCCGAAGCTGATTTTAGGGAATTTGAGACCGTTTTTAGACATTGTATTATAATTTCCGGTCAATCTGTTTAATTACAAGTCTGTTTAATCACAAGTCGCTTTGATTAGCTGATTTACCACGTCCAGAAAGACTTGGATTGGTCATGAAATAATCATGAGCATTTACCGATGATTCTCCATCAGCGACCACCCCTCGGCTATAAGTTCCGTCTGGTTGCATATACCAACTCTGTTGATTATCCAACAAATTGACATGCATAATCTGATGCACGACTTGTTCATGAACTGTCGGGTTGAGAATTGGCGTAAGCACTTCAACGCGCCTGTTCAGATTTCGGGGCATCCAGTCAGCCGAAGTAATAAATGCTAATGCATGCTCAGAGGGCATTTCACGGCCATTCCCAAAGCACAATATCCGAGCATGTTCCAGAAAACGCCCAACTATGCTTTTTACTCTGATGTTTTCTGAAAGACCTTCAACACCGGGGCGTAAACAACATATCCCCCGCACAATCAAATCAATTTTAACACCGGCTTGGGAGGCTTCATAAAGTTTGTCTATAATGAAAGGGTCAACAAGCGAATTCATCTTGGCCCAGATAGAACCGGGACGCCCCTCTTTGACATGCTCAATTTCAGCATCAATTTTT
>DJZB01000022.1:90083-113467 GCA_002450335.1 Rhodobiaceae bacterium UBA6963 | reverse complement strand
TAACCGGTAAAGAAATTAAAAACCTGACCGGCATCACTGGCAATCTCAGGATTGCAGGTGAATAAAGATAAATCAGTATAAACCTTGGCCGTAATTGGATGATAATTACCTGTGCCAAGGTGTACATAGGTTCTTAGTCCAGACCCTTCGCGCCTTACAACCAATGAAACCTTGGCATGCGTTTTCAGTTCAATAAAACCATAAACAACCTGAACACCTGCGCGTTCCAAATCTCGTGCCAGCCTAATATTCGTCGCCTCATCAAATCGCGCCTTCAATTCGACCAGCGCAGTGACAGTTTTACCGGCCTCGGCAGCTTCAATTAGAGCTTTAACAATCGGACTATCTTCAGTGGTTCTGTAAAGCGTTTGCTTAATTGCCACCACATTAGGGTCTGCTGCCGCCTGACGAATAAATTGCACAACAACATCAAAGCTTTCATAGGGATGATGAACCAGTATATCCTTTACTTGAATGGCCGCGAAACAATCACCGCCATGTTCGCGCACGCGCTCGGGGAAACGTGCAATAAAAGGTTTGAACTTAAATTCCGAGCCAATTGCCTCAACAATTTGGTCGGTCTGAGACACACCCACCAGACCATCAACAAAAACCACATCCTCGGATTGCACTTCAAGTTCGTCTACCACAAGGCGCACCAGATTTTCCGGCATGGATTTATCAATCTCCAGACGGATCACCATGCCGCGACGACGACGTTTTAATGCTGTCTCAAATAATTGCACGAGGTCTTCAGCTTCCTCGGCAACTTCAATATCGCTGTCTCTGAGAATTCGAAAAACGCCCTGCCCGAGAATTTCATACCCCGGAAAAATACGTTCCAAATAAAGCGACACAAGATTTTCCAAAGGCAAGAAAACCGTTTTATCAGCATTTGTCGGCAGTTTAATAAACCGCTTAAGTTGTTGTGGAAGCGGCAATAGCGCATTCATTTTTTTGCCATCCGTCAGACGCGACATCTGCAAGACAAGAGCAAACCCAAGATTAGGAATAAACGGAAATGGATGAGCCGGATCAATAGCCAGAGGTGTTAAGACAGGCAACACCTCAGATAAAAAATAAGACTCCAGCCACTCTTCATTTTCTTCGGGGATATCATGCGCCCCGACAACTTCAATATTATGCGCCTTCATTTCCTCAAGAATAGTAAGCCAGCTATTTTGCTGACGAGTCATCAATTCACTCGTGCGGGACAGAATTTTTTCAAGCTGTTGAGCCGGTGTCATATCTTCCTGACTTCGTTTCTCGACACCGGCAAGCTTTTGCCCGTGCAAACCGGCAACCCGAACCATAAAAAATTCATCGAGGTTACTGCCGGATATTGATAAGAATTTAAGACGCTCCATCAAGGGGTGATCAGGATTATCCGCTTCTTCCTGAACACGTGTATTGAAGGCCAGCCAAGAAAGTTCGCGATTGATGAAACGATCTGTGCGCGAAAATCCAAACAGGCTATCGGGCGGATCACTGCTTTTGCGGATTATACCCAGCCGACCTGCAAGGTTCTTCTTTCCTGCTTTTTCCGGCCGGTCATTTTTAGCTGTTTTGTCATTCATTAGGTCTTAACCCTATTCATCGTCCATCAAATCATCACTAAGCGCCATAACTTCGCGTACCATGGGCACAGTGATAGGTACCTTTCGGCTCAGTGTTGTACGGTCAATTGTTGAGACGATTTCGTTCAAACTTAAAAATGACCTTTCCAATCTTGAGACAAGATAAGACACAACCTTTTCATCCGTTTTAAGCTGTCGGTCGGCAAAGAGCTTTACCAGAACTGCACGCATCAACATATCACATGGTGGTAGCATCGTGGCAACGACCAAAGCGGATAGCCGCGATTTTAAATCGGCAAGTTCAATTTGCAAATGACCCGGAGCCAAGCCGGCAGTCAACAAAAGTGGATACCGTCTTTGTCGCGCATTATTAATCAAATGGAACAATATTTCTTCATTTGCAGACCGGGTTAACTGATCGCGCCCGATATTTTCAACACCGTCCACGACCAGTGCTTCTTCATCCATTAATTTATCAAGTTCATGCAGGTGTAAATCTGTTGCAGAAAGAATAAAAGCGCCCATTTTAAGACCCCAAACAGCAGCCAGATGAGATTTCCCACAGGCTTTAGGGCCACAGATCATTTTTACATAATCTGTTTCTGTCTCTGAACTGGAAGGCCAGTTATCAATCGTATCGACTGCCCGAAGATTGGAGTCCGAAACCAGAAAATTCTCCCTGTCCAGAGCCGGGCGAAATGGCAAATCAAAAACAAACTGCTCACCCACTAATTCATGCATTAATCTTGTCCAGAAGGTGAGGCGTTATCTGTTAGATTTTCTGATTGATAGATTCTAATAACATAACGCACCAACACACCAATAACAGCCGCGGCTGGCACAGCTAACAAAAGACCTATAAATCCAAGTAGAGAACCAAATGCCAGCAAAGCGAACATGATCCAAACGGGATGAAGTCTTACCCTGCCACCGATTAATCGCGGCGTTAGAAAGTTCCCTTCAATAAATTGCCCGACGGTGAAGACCATTGTGATAAGTAACAGGCTTGTTATATCAGGCCAAAATTGCATTAAACCAAGAAGCCCGGCCAGAACACCGCCAAACAATGCCCCTACATAGGGAATAAAACTCACAAGACCTGCCAGTACGCCAACGGCTATACCGCCTTTTAAACCTACCCAATATAAACCGGCAGCATAAAAAACTGCGAGGAAAACGCAAATAGTTGCCTGCCCATGAATAAAGCCATCAAGAACCTCCTCAACCTCGCGCGCGACTTCACGAATGGCCGTGGCGTGTTTAGGCGGCAAAATAGAATCAATTTGCGCAATCATTTTGTCCCAGTCATTTAACAGATAGAATGAGACAATTGGCGTGATAAAAATCAAGGTCAAAATATTCAGAAAAGATAATCCACGCATCAACACGCCTTGCCCCATTGCTGCGATATTATCCACTGCCGAGGATGAAAATTCTTTGAGAGTATTGTGAATGTCTTCATTTTCTTTCAAATATGTATCTTCAATCCCTGCAAACCAGAGTTTGAATTTCGCATATTGCTCCTGCAAGGCAGCAATGGCTTCCTGAACGCCCTCGGCAAGTACAGGCATTCCTACAGTTATCAAAATTATGATGAGTAACATAAACGTACCCATCACCAGTGAACTGGATAAAAGTCTTGGCAGGCCAATTTTCTCAAGTCTATCCACCAGAGGATCCAACAAGTAAGCCACAGCAAAACCGGCAATAAAAGGCAGCATAATGTCTGCAAGAGAAACGAATAACCACACGCCAAGCGCAGCAGCTATAAGAAGAAGGAGTTGTTTCATTGTGAGGCTCTGCATTTTTTTTCCTTTTATTAGCGTCTCAATTTAAGTCGCCAGCCATTTTTTTCTTCACGCAACAGCATATCACTTTGCGCCAGATTAGAAGCCAGCTGATCAACAGATCCTGTATAGGCCAATGATAAAATAGCACCTTGTGAGGTAAGCACATGGATGTCCATTGATTTTATAAAGCTCGCCGCTTCAAGACGTTCAAGCATGGTAAGCCAATCGCCCATACGCTCATAATCCGCGGCAACAGTGAAAGTGACTTGATCGCCAACCTCAACAACTGATGTCTGTTTCCATTCAATCGCAAAGGCTGAGAGAATATCATCAACAGCCTCACCGGCAAGCTCAACTGGATCACGACGCCCTTTGTAATTTCTAACAAATAACCGACTACCCGCCGCAGAATATTGATAAACCGAAACATCCAGACGTCCTGTCTCGGTTGCCAAAGCATGCGCAATCACCACCGTGTCCACATTATATCTTTTTGCCAATGCCGCCATACTTTGGGTATCACTGAGAAGAACATCCTCAACATCCAGCATTGCGCGATCTTCAGGGTCACCGAGCGGCAAGACCATCGGAGCAGGAATATTGCTCAAATCCATCTTAGCCCAGCTTTCAGCCCACCAATGATTATCCCAAAGGCGGTACCCATCTACATCTTCCAGAACAGGCAATAACAGCATCGGGCGTGCCTGAGTCTCGGAAAACGGAATATTGAGATTCCGCAGTAAATCCAGCACGGTTTCGGGCTCAAAAACTACTGACATGGACGCCAGATATCGACGCGTTGAGGTTTTTTCATCCTGCAAACGGAAACGGCGGACGAAAGTTTCTATTTCTTGCTCACTGACAATAGGCAAGACTGGCCAGTCCTCAACGCGGGTTAAGCGTTTTAACAGCACCTGAAAGGCTCTTGTTTGTCCATTCTTTAAGGCAATACCTCGCGCCTCAAGCGCAGATGAGGCCTCAGCATCAACACTGACATTTTTAACCTCGAACAGGTTAGATGCCTGTACGCCCAAAGTGGTACCAAGAAAGACAGCAAATATGAGTGCCAGAAACACGCTTGTTTTGGTTAAGAATTTCAACATTTTTTCCTCAAAAACCGATATACTATGAAACAACTTGAAAAAAACGGCTTTTTCATGTCGATTACGGTCATTAACGCGGAAAATAAGTTATAAACCAAACATGACAGACAAAAAAGACAGAACTCAGCCCTCCGAAGAAACTTATAAA
Source organism: Rhodobiaceae bacterium UBA6963 (assembly GCA_002450335.1). GTDB lineage: Bacteria > Pseudomonadota > Alphaproteobacteria > RS24 > RS24 > Micropelagius. The sequence goes on along the minus strand of DJZB01000022.1, from coordinate 108,849 downwards.
GCTGCCGGTGTTGATATTGAGGCCGGAAACGATCTTGTTCGCCGCATCGCACCTATGGCAAAAGCGACTTCCCGACCCGGCGCAGATGCCGACCTTGGCGGCTTTGGGGGCTTGTTTGACCTCGCCGCCTGTCATTATAAAGATCCTGTGCTGGTTGCTGCAAACGACGGGGTTGGCACAAAACTTAAAGTTGCGATTGAAAGCGGCCTCCACAATACAGTCGGGATTGACCTTGTTGCCATGAGTGTCAACGACCTTGTCGTGCAAGGCGCGGAACCACTTTTTTTCCTTGATTACTTTGCCTCCGGTCATCTTGACGTCGAAATCGCCACTCAGGTAATTGCCGGCATTGCAGAAGGGTGCAAGCAAGCCGGATGTGCACTGATTGGTGGTGAAACAGCCGAGATGCCGGGCATGTATGCCGATGGCGATTATGATTTGGCTGGGTTTGCTGTCGGCGCGGTTGAGCGCGACGCTGTCTTACCGCGCAAAGACATTCAATCCGGTGATGTAATAATAGGACTTGCTTCCAGCGGGCCCCATTCCAACGGCTATTCGCTTATCCGCCGATTGGTAGCGCAACAAAATCTAAACTGGTCATCACCCGACCCGACCGGCAGCAGTCTTTCGCTGGCGGAAGCCCTGCTGACGCCAACCAAAGTTTACGTTAAGCCTCTACTCGCAACACTTAAGACAGTGAAAAATGTGAAAGGTCTCGTGCATATTACAGGTGGCGGGTTTCAAGAAAACTTGCCGCGCATTTTAGCACCTGACCTGACAGCGCATGTTGACCTTACAGCTTGGGAGATACCGGCAATTTTTAACTGGTTACAACAGGCAGGCAATATGGCCATGACGGAAATGTTACGAACTTTTAACTGCGGTATCGGCATGACGGTTATTGCTGCCCCCGAAAATGTCGACAAGGTGATGGAGAGCCTTGCGGAACAAGGCGAAAAAAGTTTTGTCATCGGGCATATCACAGCGCGTGACGCGGATGCTGTCACATTCTCCGGCCTTCCTACTGACTAAATATGGCAAGCAACCCAACCCGTATTGCTATTTTATTTTCCGGAACCGGAACTAACTTAAAGAATCTGGTAGCGCATATTCTTGCTGAAAATGTTGCCGCAACATTAGAACTGGCAATATGCAACAGGCCGGATGCCAAGGGATTAGAGTTTTGCCGCGACAATAACATCCCGCATGAACTGATTGATCACACAAATTATTCTGACCGCGCCGAATTTGACGCCGCAATGCAGACAGCTTTGCAGGCGGCAAACATAGACCTAATTTGTGCGGCAGGATTTATGCGCTTGCTGACGCCGGAATTTGTGCGTCACTGGCAAGACCGCATTATTAATATCCATCCGTCTCTGCTCCCTGCTTATAAGGGACTGCACACGCATCGCCGCGTGCTGGAGGCAGGCGACAAGACGCATGGATGCACAGTGCATATGATGCGCCCTGAAATGGATGAAGGCCCGATACTGGTTCAAAGGCAAATAGATGTGCTGCCCGATGACACGGAAGACACACTTGCCGCGCGGGTGATGGAGCAAGAATTAATCGCTTATCCCGAAGCTTTGGACATGATGCTGGCCCGCCTGCAGGGGTAAATTAATTAACCGACAATTTCGTCATCGGAGAAGAAGAATTTAATTTCTTCCGCCGCAGTTTCAGGTGCGTCTGAGCCATGCACTGAATTGGCTTCAATGCTCTCGGCAAAATCCTTACGGATTGTTCCCGCATCTGCGTCGGCCGGGTTCGTCGCGCCCATAATCTCGCGATTTTTGGCAATGGCGTTTTCGCCTTCCAGTACCTGCACAACAACCGGCCCGGAAATCATGAAAGAGACCAACTCACCAAAGAAAGGACGCTCTTTATGGACAGCATAAAAGCCTTCCGCTTGCTCACGGCTCATGTGAAGTCGCTTGGATGCAACCACCCTCAGTCCATTGCTTTCAAAACGGTCAATGATTTTTCCGGTCAAATTACGTTTGGTGGCATCGGGCTTGATGATTGAAAAAGTACGTTCTAAAGCCATGAGTTTATCCTCTTGAATTGTCTCTATAGATTGTCTTATCGGCCTTATAAGAGGTGTTCACAGACTTTGCAAGACTTTGCACAACCACACAAGATTCAGCATAGGCGGCCAAAAAATACATAAGAAATAAGGCTAAATTTCATCTCTGAAAATGTTTGCTCAGCCCTTCTTTTCCCATTTTCCTGCATGGTTTTGCTGGTAATAAGTCAGATTATAATCTCCATCAGAAAGATATTTCCATTTATCCCTCGCCTGACGAACAGCCTCTTCATCGCCGCCGTCAAACATATAGATACACCGTTCAAACTGTTTAATCTCATCACGATCCGCGCCATCCACCAGAAACAACACTTGAGCGTCATTTGGTGACTCAGCACTGTCCGTCAGCCAAATCGGCTGCCCTGCCGCATCTTCAGGCGCCATATAACCGGACGCGCCGTGCGGCATGAAGCTATCATCCTGATAAGTCCATAAATGCTCATTAAGGATTTTCACGCGCTCGGGTGAACCAGCCTGAACGACAACACGCCAATTGCGTTGCATGCTGAGGTCCAGCAAAATCGGCAAGGCTTGCTCCAGAGACTGCCTCTCAAGATGATAGAACAGAACATCTGTCATGTTCAGCCTTCATAATAATCCTTCACGAAGCGGTTTAATAATTTCACACCATAGCCACTCGCCCAAGATTGGCTTGTCGGGGTTTTAGGAGACCCCATAGCCGTGCCGGCAATATCGAGATGCGCCCATGGAACTTTGTTGGTAAACCGCTGAAGGAATTGCGCCGCCGTGGTCGAGCCGGCATACCGCCCGCCTATATTTTTCATATCCGCATTCGGCGTATCGATCATCTTATCAAATTTTTCATGCAATGGCATACGCCATACCTTCTCATCTTCGGCTTCGCCAGCTTGAGTTAGGCGCTCGGCGATTTTGTCATTGTTGGTAAACAGTCCTGCATATTCCTGCCCAAGTGCAACCAAAATAGCGCCCGTAAGTGTTGCCAAATCAATCATAAACTGAGGCTTGAAGCGCTGCTGCGTATACCAAAGTGCATCCGCCAATACGAGGCGTCCTTCTGCGTCTGTATTCAAAACCTCAATCGTTTGTCCTGACATGGAAGTCACAATATCGCCGGGGCGTTGTGCATCACCGGATGGCATGTTTTCAACCAAACCAATCACCCCGACAACATTGGCTTTGGCTTTTCGGCGCGCCAAAGCTTCCATCAGTCCCGTGACTGCAGCCGCGCCGCCCATATCGCCGCGCATATCTTCCATACCTGCAGATGGCTTGATGGAAATACCGCCTGTGTCAAAACACACGCCTTTACCAACAAAAGCCACTGGCTTTTTGTCTTTAGCCGCACCCTTCCATTGCATCACAACCATTTTGCTGGGCTGTACACTGCCCTGCCCGACGCCCAGAAGTGATCCCATGCCCAATTTTTTCATTTGTGCTTCAGTTAGCACCTCAACCGTCACGCCAACTTTAGTCAGTTCCTTTGCACGCTTGGCAAATTCTGTCGGATGAAGAACATTAGCCGGCTCATTAACCAAATCGCGCGCGGTCATCATACCTGCGGCAAGTCCTTTAAGCGGGGTATAGGCTTTTTTCACCGTCGTCGGATTGCTTACTCCCATAGTCACCTTGTTCAAAACAGGCGCATTCTTTTTAACAGTTTTGTATTTGTTAAATCTGTAACTCCGTAACAAAACGCCAAGCCCAAAACGTGCTGCCGCCTCATCCGGTTTAAGGGCATAGCCTTCTGGTGTTTCAAACAAGATCATCGCCGCTTTATCTTTTTCACATGCCGCCGCAAATTTCCCGCCAAGTTGCTCAAGGTCGTGAGATTTAACAGCCGATGAACGCCCCATACCCATCAGGATAATTTTTCCAAGCTTTGTCCCGGACGGCTCAAGAATTGTAAGAGATGATTTTGATCCAGCTTTAAAGCTGCTGTTTTTCATTGCGCGCTCGAGAGCACCGCCCGTCATCTCGTTAAGTTTTTTGCCTAACGCCCCAAGCCCCTTGTCACCAACCGTTATGCCTAGAGTGCCGGATGCGGGGATTTTTAAAGCTGTGAAGGTGAGATTCATGTGATGCTCCTGATTGGTTTGGGTGCTGAAATATGTGTCAAATATATATATTTATTTTCCGAAAGGTAGGGAAATCATTTCTAATATGCTAAACAAGGTCAATTCATCTGAGAGAGAGCGATGCCCCGTTACGCCCGATATCTGTTTAAGCAATATCTGATCGCGTTCCTGATTTTTACCCTCATGTTTGGGGGGATGGTTTATATTGTCCAATCCGTCCAACTGCTCGACAAAATTGACGGGCGTATTGACAGCCTGATTTATTTTTTTGGATTAACTCTTTTACTCCTGCCAAAGCTATCGGTTCATGTCATACCTTTATCAATGCTTGCAGCCCTTATCTCGGTCAAGCAACGCATGATTAATGATAATGAGCTTGTTATACTTTCCGCCTCAGGACAAAACCGTTGGCAACTTGCTGCGCCTGGCCTCTTACTCTCTTTGGGGCTTTCGGTTTTTCTGGCCTTAATGGAATTTCAAGTACAACCGATGACCATGCAAGAGCTTCGAGAGAAAAGAAAAGAAATTGCTGACAACCTTTTTGTAAGCCTCATCAAGCCCGGCACCTTCAGTGAAATAGGTAAAGGTCTAACAATTTATGTAAATAGCATCTCTGAAAAAGGGTATTATGAAAATATCATCATCTATGATGCCACCAAAAAAGACAGATCTGTTGTTTATATAGCTGAGAAAGCTGAAATTGTTCAAAATAATAACCAGCCGGGTATGCGGTTATTGAAGGGTAAAGTTTTGCAAGACCTTCAACAAGATATTAAGGGCAGCCTTTCCTTTGAGGAGTATGTCTATCAAAATGGATTAGAGATAAAAAAACCGACTGACATCCGATTTAAGGCAGATGAAATGTATCTCAGTGATTTGTTGTATCCCTCAAACAAATCTCAACTTGATTCAAAAACAATTCAAAAATATGAAATTTCAGGGCACAAACGTATTGCAAACACTCTCACCCCTCTCATTATCGGAATGATTGTTTCTGCCTGTATCCTGACCGGCGTCTTTGGGCGTAGTGGCAATAAGCGGCGAATGAGTTCATGCATATTACTCACGCTTGGTTACTATATTACTGCCATGATATTTGCAGGACTTGCAGATAATAAGTCTGGTATTATTGCGAACATCTACACCCCTCCGGTTTTTGCATTGATATTTGCTTGTCTTTATCTTCAATATGGCGGCTATAAGAATAATTTGCCGTCTATTTTTAAATCAAAGACACCACTTAACTCTAAAGCTGACCTAGACAAGCCAAACCATTAAACAAGACATTAAAAATGACACTTAATACGCGGTTAAAAAAATATCTTGGTCAACAGTTCCTCATATGGATTGGAGGAGCCTTTATTTTCACCACATTCATAAGTTTGATTTTTGACATGTCGGAAGTCGCCCAAACCAATTCAAATAAAGAAGCATTCCATTTTTTTAATATTGCGCTCATTTCGTTAATGCGTTTGCCAAATCTTATGAATGAAATTCTACCTTTTATTTTTCTGTTTGGCACAATCGGGTTTTTCGCAAAAATGCGGAACTCAAACGAACTGATAATAGCGCGCGCTTCAGGCATATCTGTATGGCAGTTTCTGGCACCGGGGCTGTTGGCAACACTTCTGATTGGGTGCTTTTTTATGATGCTATGGCAACCTATCTCATCCTACCTCTACATGCAGAGTGAACAATTCAAAGAAAGTAAGTTTTACGAAAAAAGCAATCAGCTCTCAATTTCTAAAAACGGCTTGTGGCTTAGAGAAAACACAAAAGACGGGTTCTACATTTTACACGCCGAAAGTGTGTCAGAGACAGACCCAATTCAGATTGGCAATCCGGTGATCATGCAATTTGACAGTCAAAATCAATTGGTAAGTCGGATAACTGCAAAGAGCGGCATTTTAGGTTTTCAAAACTGGCACCTAAAATATGCAACACTACAAAATGCGGTTTTAGAAACATCTGAAAAAGAAAATATTTATATTCCTACAAAGTTTAAAACCGACCAAATCGTTGATAATTTTCAAGCCCCGACCTCAATATCCTTCTGGGATTTAAATGACTTTATTGATGTCTCAGAAACATCTGGATTGCCCGTCAATAAATATGAAATGTATTTCCACCTTCTCATGGCAAGACCTTTATTAATGGTTGCTATGGTGCTGATAGCAGCGACTTTTGGCCTCAAACATGCAAGGTCGGGAGGGCATATTTCCGGGGTGGTATTTTCAATCATTTTTGGTTTTTTACTATTTATATTTGCCGAGTTTATGAAAACTCTCGGCGAATTGGCAATGTTATCTCCCCCCTTGGCGGCTTGGACACCGGGTGTTATTGCAAGCCTAATTGGAATTACTCTGCTCTTACACCGCGAGGATGGATGATGCGCCATACACTTCTAATCGGTTTCATCATTTGCTTGTGCATGATCCCCCTTCATATAAATGCCCAAAGCCCGAATGACGAGCAGGCATTTATTGAAGCAGATAGCATGGCATTCGCTCAAGATACCGAGATTGTGACAGCCTCAGGCGGTGTAAAAATCCAATATCGAGGAAGAGAACTTCGTGCCGGTAAAATCACATGGGATCAGAAATCAGACCGTATCCTTGCCAGTGAAAATGTCATTTTGATTGATACAGACGGCACGCGCGTCACCTCTGATAGCGTTGAACTGCAAGATGAAATGAAACAGGCCACATTAAAAAAATTCAGCCTGATGATGAACAATAATCTGCGGTTCAGTGGGAAGACGGCTTCACGCCAGTCAGGCGAGTTGACCAGAATCAAACAAGCTATCTTCACAGCTTGCAAACATTGCAAAAACAAACCTGACGCCCTCCCGACTTGGCAATTACGGAGCGGTGAAACCGTCTATAATGAAAAAAACGAAACAATTTCTCATAAAAATGTACGTTTAGAAATGCGTGGCGTGCCTGTTTTCTATCTACCCTATCTCGCACATCCTGCACCTAATGTTAAAAAGCGTAGTGGCTTTCTTTTCCCAGTTTTCAAATCATCTACCGACACGGGAGTTGATATCTCTCTCCCTTATTTTATTAATATCGCGCCAGATTATGATTTAACTCTTTCACCTCGCTTCATAGCTGATGGCGGATCAATGCTTGGTTTCGATTGGCGACAGAAGACACGGCAAGGTACTTACAACATTGCCGGTAATGGCCTTTGGCTTGATGAAGAAGATAACCTCGATAATGATAAAAGCTTTCGAGGAAATATTCAGAGTAAAGGGGTATTTAAGCTGAGTGAAAACTGGCATGCGGGTTATGATTATTGGTGGGTATCCGATAAATCATTTATGCGGCGCTATGATATTAATGATGCCGATTTTTTCACCTCTAAAGCCTTTACACGCAAAATAAGCGGAAGGAATATGGTAGATATTCGTCTTCTCGATTTTAAAACATCTATTGTCAATATTGATGAAGACGCTCAACCGGAAATTGCCCCCCAAATCAGAACAGAGCATTATTTTGATAACTTCGCAGGCGGTGAATTACGTGTAATGTCTGACCTGATTTCGGTATCCAGAAATAATGGTGCTGATTTAAATCGCGCTATTGCAGAGACCGAATGGAGTCGTCAGTCCATCTTAGGTTCCGGCCAAATTCTAGACTATTTTGGTGGTGTGCGTGGCGCCTATCATGATTATGAAACAAATAATGGCAGCCAAAGGGAGAAGGATGACGAGGCTGTTATTCTTGCACATGCTGGTGTTAAGTGGCGCATGCCTTTTATTAAGCGGCAAGAAGCAGGCGCAGTCATTATAGAGCCGACGGCACAGGTAATTATCGCTAATGAAGAAACCAACCGGAGAACAATTCCGAATGAAGACAGCCTTTCTTCGGAGTTTGACAGCTTGAACCTTTTTGAGGTTTACCGTCATACCGGATATGACCGTTTTGATACTGGCAATAGGTTTGATATCGGGGTGAATACGGTTTTTGAAGCAGATGAAGGTGGCTCTTATCGCATGTTTGTCGGCAAGTCCTACCGAGATAAAGTTGCAGAACAACCGACAATAGGAACTGAGCAAGGGAATAAAGCCTCTGATTGGTTACTGGACATAGACTTTCAGCAAGTCACCGGTTTAGGCTTTAATGGTCAATTAAGATTTAATGATAGCAACCAAGAACTCATTCGAAGTGATGGTGAAATTTATGCCAGCATTAAAAAGGCATACTTTTCGCTACAATACACACATCTAGACGCCTCTATCACGCCTGAGGGAGTGGACCGAGAAGAAACAAGAGGGTCATTTGATTTCAACTTATCGGAAAACTGGCTGTTAAACGGCTATGTCAGATATGATATGGAAAGAGAGAAACGGTTAAAAAACTCAATCGCATTGATTTACCGAGATGATTGCACGGATATAAGCCTGAGCTTCAACCAGTCATTCACACGAAACGGCAATATCGGGCCACGCAACGGGCTGACATTTAAAATTATTCTGCGAACTTTAGGTGGGCAATAAGATCAGCTTAAACATTGGTGGATTTTCAATACAAGCCTTGTTTCCTAAGCTTTCACATGCGAACCTTCAATCACCTTGTAATAGATTCGATTATTAACATTAATTGATGTATATGGAATTTTCTTGATTAATTAATATTATGAATATGCCCCTCTCTTTGAATAAATTCATGACCACAAAAAACAAAATCATAGCCTTTGTTTTTACGGCTCTATTAACCTTCAACACCGTCGATGCGCGCGAAGTTGAGGGCATTGCCGCTATTGTGAATGATGAGGTAATTTCCAAATTTGACGTTGATCAACGTGTTAACCTTTTCTTAGTGACCTCCGGCATTGAACGCACCCCACAGAATGTTGATGGTTTAAGACGTCAGGTTTTAAGAAGTCTTGTGCAAGAAAAACTGCAGTTACAAGAAGCGCGTGACAGCGAAATAGAAGTCTCACGAGCAGAGATAAACGCAGCAATGCAAGATATGGCGGCCAGTTCCAATCGAAGTCTTGATGAGGTGGAGAAATTCCTCAAAGAAAATAGTGTCCATATCCGCACCATGGAAGATCAGATAGAAGCAGAACTGGCTTGGAACCGCTTTGTGAGAGGTCGTTTTGGTGGACAAATTTCAATTGGTGAGTTGGAAATTGATGAAACATTAGAACGTGCTGAACAGACAATGAATCAAGACCGTGTGAATATTAGCGAAATTTTGTTACTCGCCAATAACCAACAAGACGGACAAAGGCTTTTGGCGGAAGCTGCACAAATTGTACAGCAACTTCGCTCCGGTATTAATTTCGGTGCAGTGGCGCGGCAATTCAGCGCCGCATCTTCATCAGCAAGTGGCGGTAATCTTGGCTGGCTTCCAATAAACCAGCTTGATGAAAATATTGTCCCCATTATTGAGAACATGGCGATTGGTGATATATCCGAGCCGGTTGAAACGTCAGCCGGGATTTATATTGTTCAGTTAAACAGCAAGCAACAATCCGGTGGCGTTGACCCTATGCGTAATCTTTTTGATTTGCTGATTATCACATACGATGTCACCACAGATGACCATTTGGCAAAGCTTAAGTCGCTTAGAGAAAATTTCGCGACTTGTAAAAAAACCGAAGTTACTGCCAAGGAAATGGAAGCCCGCAATGTGACCAGAACAGGACAGGTAGAACTTCGACGTTTTCCCAAGAACCTACAATCTGAGATTAGCCAAAAAGAAGCTGGGCAGGTAATAGGTCCAAAAATGAATGATAAGATTGCTGAAATGGTTATCGTCTGCGACCGCAAAGATGACCAAGGCGCAACCATTTCGCGTGACGCTATTGAGAACAATCTTTATTCACAAAGACTTGCCATCATGGCTCGCCGTCATTTAAGAGAATTAAGGCGTGACTCAATCGTAGAGTATCGTTAGTGCCGGAAACGGACGACCCGTTACCACCATTGCGCGATATTATTCGTGACCATGATTTGCGCGCAAGCAAAGTTCTTGGACAAAATTTCATTCTGGATTTGAACCTGACAAGGCGCATAGCCCGAACGGCCGCTCAATCAGGCAGCTCTCCCTTAAATAGAGTTATTGAGATTGGCCCTGGGCCGGGTGGTTTGACACGCGCACTATTGATGGAAGGCGCAGAACATGTGACGGTTATAGAAGCTGACGAAAGATTTCGACCGGCCCTTGAGGATATCTCTCAGGCCTATCCAGACAAGCTTTCTGTGGTTATGGGCGATGCTCTCAAAATCGATCCTAACGAAATTATAAAGGACGGTTATAAAATTGTCGCCAATCTACCCTACAATATTGCAACCCCTCTTCTTATAAAATGGCTATCCCAATCTCCTATACGTTGGGACAGCCTTACACTCATGTTCCAAAAAGAAGTGGCACAACGTATTTGCGCTCAACCCGGTGAAGATGCATATGGACGTTTAGCCGTAATGAGCAATTGGCTGGCTGAAACAAGCATTGAGTTTGATGTGCCGGCAAATGTATTTGTCCCTCCACCTAAAGTAACTTCAGCTATCGTCAGCCTTATCCCAAGAGAACAACCCCTGGCTGGGGCAGATTTATCGACACTTGAAAAAGTAACTGCAGCCGCTTTTGGCCAACGCAGGAAAATGCTACGCGCCAGCCTTAAGCAAATTACACCTGAAACAGAAACCATACTTGTAGCCTGCAATATTGATCCGACGCGCCGCGCTGAAACTTTAACAATTGAAGAATTCTGCGCACTAGCCAGAGCTTTAAAAAAATATTTATAACTATGAATGTGACGCTTAAAGAGACGCGCGTAGCTGCTTGACAAAGTCAGACAAAGCCGTTTGGCGCACACGTTTCAGCCTCTCAGCCTTTAATATAGTCATTATTTTACAGTGACTTACAGCCATATCTTCATTTAAAATAATATAATCATATTCTGCATAGTGACTGATTTCATCAGATGCTTGAGCCATTCTTTTTGCTACAGTTTCGGGAGAGTCCTGCGCTCTTTTATTAAGCCGAGCCTCAAGTTCTGCAGCCGAAGGGGGCAAAATAAATATTCTGACAAGATCATCAGCCGAGGCCTCTTGAAGCTGTTGCGTTCCCTGCCAGTCAATATCGAACAGAACATCCTTACCAGAAATCAATGCCTCCTCAACAGGTCCCCGTGGCGTACCATAATAATTATCAAACACTTTTGCATGTTCAAGCAGCTCATTTTTATTTGCCATCAAGCCAAAAGTGTCCTTATCGACAAAATAATAATCCTCGCCATGCGTCTCACCTGAGCGCGGAGGTCGTGTTGTGGCTGAAACAGACATAATAATTTCATCATCTTCTTCAAGCAACATCCGACTTAATGTCGTTTTACCTGCACCAGAAGGGGATGACAGCACCAGCATCAATCCACGTCGTGAAAAATCATCTGTCATTTTCTGTCCTGAAGAATCACTCATGGTTTTCATTATAGCTTATTGTCATCATCTCATACGTCGCCAGTTTTCAACATTTTTATTATGCGCCGCTAGCGTCTTTGCAAAAACATGCCCCCCTGTACCATTGGCTACAAAATAAAAATATTCTGTTTTGGCTGGGTTTAGTGTTGCAGCAAGAGCAAGCCGCCCGGGATTTGCAATCGGAGTGGGCGGCAAACCTCTAATTACATAAGTGTTATAAGCGGTAGGCTTCTTAATTTCACTTTTGCGTATAGGTCGTCCCAACACCTCCCCTTTTTTGAGACCATAAATAATGGTTGGATCTGACTGAAGGCGCATATTTTTATTCAGGCGATTAATAAAAACAGAGGCTACCAAAGCTCTTTCCGCCGCAACGCCGGTTTCTTTTTCCACTATCGAGGCCAAGACAACAGCTTCTTCTTGACTCTCAAGTGGTAAATTAGGCGCTCTCTTATCCCATAGCTGATTAAGTGTTTGCTGCATGGCTTTTTCCATCTGCAAAATCAACGAGTCTCTGCTGCTCCCTCTGGGGAAATAATAGGTTTCAGGCAAAAGTGCACCTTCACTTGGTGTACGTGTTATTTCCCCTTCCAATAAAGGCATCTCTGAAAGCAAATTAAATACCTGAACATTACTCAACCCCTCAGGAATGGTCACAGAGTGAAGCACTGCCTGACCCTCAGTCAAAATCTGCATAATACGAAACATGGAGCTTTGTGATGGAACACTGAATTCACCGGCTTTGAGCTGACCGGCATTCCCGAATAATTTAACCCCCAAGCGGAAAACATACTGATCGGAAATTAAATCTTCCTTTTCTAAGCGTCTCGCAATCAATGGCAGTGGGGAGCCGGCCTCAATAGTAAAAACAGGGGTTTCTTTATCCTTGTCATCTTGAAGCGGTATAAAAAAAAGCGTTCCTATAACACCGCTCAATATAAAAACGATAATAATCAACGCAGATAAAAGGGTTTTCAGGCGTGTAAGAAAGTAAGCCGACTTGCTGTTCGTTTGTGGCGGTACACTTTCGGTATCGCCGGACATTTAGGGGCAGCTTTTAAATATCAGGGAGGCGTTTGTGCCACCAAAACCGAAAGAATTAGATAGCACTGCGTCGATATTTTTTTCTTTTGGCTGATTAGGCACAAGGTCAATCTTGGTTTCAACAGATGGCGACTCAAGATTAATCGTTGGTGGCGCAATATTATCCTGCATTGCCAGTATAGAAAATATTGCTTCAACAGATCCAGCAGCACCCAGCAAATGACCTATGGAAGATTTGGTTGAGGACATTGTCAGCTTATCGGAGGAATTCCCAAAAAGTTTTTCAATGGCGCGTAGCTCAATCTCATCGCCCATGGGTGTTGAAGTGCCATGCGCGTTAACATAATCAATATCGTCTACACTCAAGCCGGACATTTTCAAGGCAGCTTGCATAGAACGGAAGCCACCATCACCGTCTTCTGCTGGAGATGTAATGTGATAGGCATCACCTGACATGCCATAACCAATGACTTCAGCGTAAATCTTGGCACCGCGTTTTTTAGCGTGTTCATATTCTTCCATAACAACAATGCCCGCACCCTCTCCCATGACAAAACCATCTCGGTCTTTATCATAAGGACGTGACGCTTTTTCAGGTGTGTCATTAAAATTCGTTGAAAGCGCGCGACAAGCTGCAAAGCCAGCAATACCCAGACGACAAATAGATGCCTCGGCACCTCCTGCCACCATCACATCAGCTTGATCCAACTTAATAAGCTGAAATGCATCACCTATTGCATGGGCGCCGGTTGAACAGGCTGTAGAAACAGTACTGTTAGGGCCCTTCAAATTATTTCTTATTGAAACTTGACCACTTGCCAGATTAGAAATGGATCCGGGAATAAAGAAAGGGCTGATACGTCGTGGGCCTTTTTCATTTAGAAGTAATGCTGTTTCTTCAATACTGGCAAGCCCACCTATGCCTGAGCCAATGTAAACACCACTCCTGTATTGCTGTTCATCCGTCTCGGCGACAAAGCCGGAGTCTTTTAGCGCCATTGCCGCAGCGGCAATGCCATAGATAATAAAGGTGTCACTTCTTTTTTGATCTTTGGGCTCAAGCCAGTCGTCAGCATTGAAACTGTCCGGAACATGGCAAGCTACCTGACAAGGCAAATCTGAGACGTCAAAAGCCTCAATGCGACCAGCCCCGGATTGGCCGTCAAGAATATTTTGCCAGCTCTCATCAAAAGATGCACCAAGAGGATTGACAGTCCCAAGGCCAGTTATGACTACTCTTCGCAAATTATATCTCACGCCTGTTAAAGACAGGAGGCAAAATTGTTAGTAACTTATTCAGCAAGAGACTTATGAAGCCTCTGAAATAAATTTAACGGCATCTGCAACTGTCAAGATTGTTTCAGCGGCATCATCAGGAATTTCAATGCTAAATTCTTCTTCAAATGCCATGACAAGCTCAACCGTATCCAAACTGTCAGCACCCAAATCATCAATAAAGCTTGCATTTTCTACAACTTTACTTGCATCCACACCCAAATGCTCAACAACTATCTTTTTAACTTGTTCGGCAACATCGCTCATCTCAAAATTCCTTAATTTGATGGATAAAATTTGTAATTCAATAACAGGATTCATTCAATTTTGTAAAACCTAAAAAAGGAATGAATCACCCTTCAAAAATTAATCCGGCTGAATAACACCCTTTTTACAAAGTGTAAAGCAAGGCATATCCGGGAAACAATGGTAATATATAGAAATTTTTATCTACAAGCCCCTAAATTTTTACCACTATATCATTGCCATGCCACCATTCACATGAAGCGTTTGGCCAGTCACATACTCAGCCTCATCCGAAGCAAGATAAAGAACAGCTGCTGCAATATCATTGCCACTACCCAGTCTACCAGCCGGGATAGACGCTGTCAGTGTCGCTTTTTGTTCATCAGACAAAACATCAGTCATTGGCGTTGCAATAAAGCCGGGAGCCACACAATTAACAGTCACGCCGCGTGAAGCAACTTCTTGCGCAAGAGCTTTACTCATCCCAACCATGCCGGCCTTAGCAGCAGCATAGTTTGCCTGTCCTGCATTGCCGGTAGTTCCAACTACTGAAGTGATACCAATTATGCGCCCATGACGTTGTTTCATCATCCCGCGCAAACAGGCTTTTGAAAGAAGGAAACCGGCTTTTAGATTAACATCCAGCACATCGGTCCAATCTTCCTCTTTCATCCGTAACGCCAAGTTATCTCGGGTAATACCTGCATTATTGACAAGAATATCAATACCACCAAGCGCCTCTTCAGCGCCTTTAATCAAGCTTTCAATGCCTTCCGAGGATGACAGGTCAGCCACCAAAGGCATTGCACCCTCGCCAAGTTTGTCGGCCAGTTCTTTTAATACTGCTTCACGGGTACCGGCAAGACCGACTTTTGCACCAGCCTCATGAAGCCGTGCGGCAATATCTTGACCAATTCCGCCAGACGCACCAGTAATCAGTGCAGTTTTTCCGCTTAAATCAAACATTGTTTTTCTCTCTCTTATAT
Organism: Rhodobiaceae bacterium UBA6963; assembly: GCA_002450335.1. GTDB lineage: Bacteria > Pseudomonadota > Alphaproteobacteria > RS24 > RS24 > Micropelagius. The sequence continues at coordinate 93,714 of DJZB01000022.1, read as the reverse complement.
AATGTGGCTTAGGTGATGCTTTAATCAAGGCTTCCCATGAAAGCTTCAACATCCTCAACCTCATTAATCGCAGAGGCTGCCAAGTCCCGATTAATGCGCCGCGCTAAACCGGTGAGAACCTTGCCACTTCCGACTTCCACCAGTTCAGTCACATTTTTTTGACAAAGCCATTCGACTGACTCACGCCATCTGACACTTCCGGTAACCTGCTCGACAAGCCGCGAACGAATTTCTTCAGGATCAATACAGGATGCAGCCGTTACATTAGTGACAATTGGAACTTGGGGTACTGCAATCTCAATATCTGCAAGAGCATCGCGCATAGCATCAGCAGCAGGTGACATAAGCGAACAATGGAACGGCGCGCTGACAGGTAACTCAACAGCTCTCTTTGCACCGGCCTCTTTTGCCAAATCAATTGCACGGGCAACAGCTGCTGCAGATCCGGAAATTACAACCTGCCCAGGGGCATTATCATTGGCAGCGCTGCAAATTTCATCATCAGTGCTGGCCTTGGCAGCGATGTCCACAACAGTATTGAAATCCGGTCCTAAAAGGGCTGCCATCGCACCGACACCAACAGGCACGGCTTGTTGCATGGCTTTGCCGCGTATCCGAAGCAATTTAGCTGTATCCTCAAGAGATAACGCACCCGATGCCGCTAAGGCAGAGTATTCCCCTAGGCTGTGACCAGCAACATAATCCGCATGATCGGAAAGGCTAAATCCTTGGCTTTCAAGAACCCGAAAAGTTGCAAGCGAAACCGCCATCAAAGCAGGTTGCGCATTTTCTGTTAAGGTAAGTTCTTCATCAGGGCCGTTCCAAATAACAGCAGACAACTTTTCGCCCAATGCATCATCTACGGCCTCAAATACTTCTCTGGCTTCAGGATATTGCGTAGCTAGACCACGCCCCATACCTACTGACTGACTCCCTTGACCGGGAAAAATAATAGCTCGGCTCATAATCCCTCCTCGTCTTAAGCCCATTACATACATATCGCGGCGTAGATTGCCAAGTATTATAAATTGTCAATTAAAAAACCCTTGATACATAGCCCTTTAACGTGTACTACCCAGCTTGAATTTGCTCGGCTGAAGGCTGAACGGAATATCACGATAAATCTTCTTATGTTTAAGGTTATTGTGACAGGTTTATATCCGTGTTCCCGTGTCTTCGCTCTCGCGTTCCCTGTAAGCCTTTCCTACAGACCGGATTGGGGCTTGCTGGAGGCTCAGCGCCGAGTTCACATTGGTCTTCTTATCGATATTATTCGGTAAGAAAAATGAAAGGAAAGGCATATGTCCCTTTACGAACTTGTGTTTATTTGCCGTCAGGATATTTCTCAACAGCAGGTTGAGAGTCTGACAGTAAACCTGACAACTATTCTCGCCGAACAGGGTGGTAGCGTCGAAAAAACCGAATATTGGGGCCTCAGAAGCCTCGCTTATCGTGTGAGAAAAAACCGTAAAGGTCACTATTCCCTGCTTAATATTACGGCTGATCATACTGCGATTTCAGAAATGGAACGTCAGATGAGTTTGAATGATGATATTTTGCGTTTCATGACCATTCGGGTTGAAGAGCATGATGCTGAACCTTCGGCTCCTTTAAGTAGCAAAAATAAAGACGAAAGAAAAAGACGCGACTACAATGATAATGAAGGTTCGTCCTCCAATGCTTCAACAAATACAAGTTCAAATTAAGGAGAAAGCTCATGAGTTTTGGTCGTAAGCCTTTTAATCGCCGCAAGAAAAATTGTCCTTTTTCCGGCGAGAACGCTCCTAAAATTGATTATAAAGACGTGCGTTTACTACAGAAATATGTATCTGAACGCGGTAAAATTGTACCCCGCCGGATAAGCGCCGTCTCTGCCAAAAAACAAAGAGAGTTAGCTAAAGCCATTAAACGCTCACGTTTTCTGGCGCTGATGCCGTACACGGTCGAGTAGTTCAAGCCCTGATGGGGGCACCTATGCCATATGACTTTCTATTACGGAACGTAATCGCAGGGCTGGTAACAGCTCTTTTGACGGTTAGTGTTTTGTTATCTCCCTTTGCGATGATTCCCAGCATTTTTGTCGGGCTCGCTTGGGGCTTATACTCAGCCATTGCCAGCACAGTCATATCAATCATCTTACTCGGCTTGTGGTTGAATATTGGTTTAGCTCTTGGCATGGCAATCACCATTGGCCTACCGGCAGTCTTATTTGTTCGACTGGCTTTATTATCACGCACCGCTCAACCAAATAATGAAAACGCATCTTCAACCAATCCTGATAATTCAGTTGATGAACGCATCTATTATCCACCTGAACGTCTGATTATTTGGTCCGTTGCCTTTTGCGCTATTTTTTCATTTTTGGCTTTTGGCTTATCTGCAAATAATACCGGCGGATTACCCGCCGTCCTCCAAACATTGATACTCGGTAACGAGAATTTTATCCGTGATATAGAAACACTTTATCAAATTGAATTAACAGATAATCTTGTCAAAATTCTTGCTGAGACAATACTTGTTTTATCACCACTGACATGGATGTTAATTATTCTTGGAAGTTTGCAAACTGCACAGACAATTGCCAAGTTTTTCAAGGTTAATATTCGGCCGACCCCCGATTATACGGTCATGGAACTGCCGGGTATATTAGAATTTGTTTTAGCAGGTCTTATTCTGCTTATATTTCTATCCTCAGGTTGGGTTTCAGTGTTTTTCCTTGTTCTGGTTTGTTTGTGTTTAACCGCATATTTTCTATTGGGTCTCGCGGTAATTCATGCTATCTCCCGCACATGGAATGGTCGTTCGGTTTTCATAACGGCTATTTATTTTATTGTTTTTCTGGTGCCTTGGGTTGCTATTCTCGTGAGCATTGCGGGTCTTATTGAGTCCCGCATAGGTATTAGATCAAGATTTTAAACGGCCTGAACTTCTAACCATTCAGCCGTTTAGTTTGACGAAACGTTAACGGCATAGTTAACGACTAAGGAGAATAAAATGCAGGTAGTTCTGCTCGAAAGAATTGCAAAACTGGGACAAATGGGCGACGTGGTTACTGTCAAAGACGGTTATGCCCGTAACTTTCTGTTGCCGCAGGGTAAGGCCCTACGTGCGAATAAATCCAATTTGGAGCGCTTTGAAAATGAACGCGCTCAGCTTGAAGCCAGAAACCTTGAGCAAAAATCAGAGGCCGAAAGCGTGAAAGCCAAGTTGGACGGAGAGACTGTTATCATCATCAGACAATCCGGTGAAACCGGTCAGCTTTATGGATCAGTTAGCCCACGTGATATCGCAGAAGCCCTCACAGATAAAGGTTTCAACCTTGAGCGCGGTCAAATTGGTCTAGACGCTCCTATTAAAATTCTTGGTCTACATGAAACTAATGTCATACTTCATCCAGAAGTATCCTCCACGGTGACGGTTAATGTCGCTCGTACCGAGGAAGAGGCTGAACGTCAAAGCAAAGGTGAAGACGTCACCATTGAAAAAATTGAAGAAGAAGAAATAATGCTTCAAGCCGAAGAAGTTTTTGAGGAAGGTGCTGAAACAGACCTATCTGAAGAAACAGAAAGCGAAGACACTCAAGAGGTTGAAGACGCTCCAGAGACTGACGAAGAGACTGAGGAAGAGACTG
>DJZB01000022.1:75251-89717 GCA_002450335.1 Rhodobiaceae bacterium UBA6963 | reverse complement strand
TGAAGATACCACAGAGTAGCTTTTGTCAAGCTAGAGAAAAATTTTATTTTTGATTTTTCCCCACAGTTCACAAGCTCCGCAGAAATTAAGTTTTCGCGGAGCTTTTTTTTTGCATTTTTTTATTTTTTATCTGATAAAAAAATGGCATGGAAAGCATCATCAAACCTCTCAATAATAACTCTCCGGAAGCAGAATACCGTTCCCTCCCCCATAATATAGAAGCTGAACAAGGGCTTTTAGGAGCCCTGCTCGTCAATAATGATGTCCTTGACCGTGTTCGAGACTTTCTCGAACCCCATCATTTTCATGATCCTGTTCATGGCAGAATTTTTGAGGCTGCTGCAAAATTTATTGATAATGGCAATGCCGCCTCGCCGGTTACCCTCAAAAACTATTTTGAACATGATGAAGGTGTCAGCCAGCTTGGCGGAACAGCATATTTGTCTAAACTCGCCAGTAATGCCACAACCATTATTAATGCCAAGCAATATGGCAAAACCATTTACGACCTCGCTTTGCGCCGCGAAATTATTAAGCTTGGCGAGAATATGGTTGTCACGGCACATGATGCAGAGATTGATGACAGTCCGTCCCAGCAAATTGAAACTGCTGAACAAGCACTCTACGAGATTGCGGAAAAAGGTCATCACAGTTCAGGTTTTATGAGTTTTGACAATTCTGTCAGCGGAGCCGTTGAAATGGTTACCCGCGCTTATAAGCGTGAAGGGAAGCTTTCAGGTATTTCCACCGGGTTTATGGATGTTGATGATGTGCTTGGCGGATTACAAGAAAGCGACCTGCTGATTTTGGCAGGACGACCGGGTATGGGTAAAACTGCGCTTGCCACCAATGTTGCTTTCAATATTGCACAAAAATATGCCCGGGCCGTCGCCGAAGGCAATGTTGAAATACAACCCGACGGGCGCCAGATTGTCAAAGATGGCGCTGTGGTCGGGTTTTTCTCTTTAGAGATGTCTGCCGAACAGCTCGCGTCGCGTGTTATTGCGGAGCAAACAAAAATTTCATCCGATGCCATTCGGAAAGGTAATTTGACAGACGAGGAATATACCCGATTATTCAACACAGCCAAGGAACTTCAATCTCTGCCGCTTTATATTGACCACACAGGCGCTATTCCAATTTCAACGCTTACTGCTCGCGCAAGACGGCTAAAAAGACAATATGGTTTGGGGCTGATTGTGGTTGATTACCTTCAACTTGTTCGTGCGTCATCATCCGGTGGAGTAGAAAATAGAGTGCAAGAAATCAGTATCATTACGCAGGGTCTTAAAGCCCTCGCCAAAGAACTGGAAGTCCCTGTTCTCGCGCTTTCTCAGCTTTCCCGTCAGGTTGAAAACAGAGATGACAAGCGCCCTCAACTTGCAGACTTGCGCGAGTCGGGTTCTATTGAACAAGATGCTGATATTGTTATGTTTGTGTACCGCGAGGAATATTACATTAACAAAAGTCAGCCCAAGCCAGGCACTGAAGAGCATCTTAAATGGCAGACAGATATGGATCAGGCAATGGGTAAAGCCGAACTTCTTATTGGAAAAAACCGTCATGGGCCTACCAAGACCGTTGATATGGCGTTTGAAGCTCAATTCACGCGTTTCCATGACTTGGTGAAAGACTCACATCTGCCGGATGGTTACCCGGACGGTTATATTGACGAATAATTCAAGTTCTACATTTCCTGTTAATGAGTTGTGTCCAATCTTGACGGTTGATCTCGCGGCTTTGTCTCATAATTACAAGGCGCTCCAAAAAAAATCCGGTACAGCAAAACTGGCAACTGTCGTCAAAGCTGATGCCTATGGTCTTGGCATAGACAACATCGTACCAGTTCTGGAGACCGCAGGGTGTAAGTGCTTTTTCGTGGCCACTGCCAGCGAAGCCAATGCACTTCGACAGATTACAGTCGATAATGACATTTATATTATGAATGGCTTGACCTGTGATGGTGAAGCATTGGCGGATAAAAAACTCTCCCCCTGCCTTGCCTCTGCAGAGGAGGTGTCGCGGTGGATAACCCTTTGTGAGAAAAGAAACTCCAACCTGCCTGCAGCCATTCATATTGATACCGGTTTTAATCGCCTTGGCATCTGCCCCGATGACTGGCCTGAAATAGCAAATCAAATTAAAACCAGCATATTTACCCCACAGCTTATTATGAGCCATCTGGCCTGCTCGGAAAATAAAGAGCATCTTAAAAACCGTTCACAGTTAGAGAAATTCGAAGCTGCGCGGTTACTTTTTCCCGATGTGACAGCCAGCCTTGCAAATAGCGGCGGTATTTTTCTCGGCAGTGATTTTCATTATGACCTCATCAGGGCCGGTATCGGTCTCTATGGCAGTGTTGAGTTTGATACAGCAGATGCCCAGTTACAAAATGTGTTGTCGCTGCATGTGCCGATTTTACAAATCCGAAATGTCAATAAGGGCGAAACCGTTGGCTATGGTTGTGATTTCATCGCCCAACGTGATAGCCAAGTTGCTGTTCTTGGCATTGGTTATGCGGACGGTATCTTCAGACATTTGGGAGATTTAGAAAACAAACCTGCAAGGGCTACTGTGGCACGAGAGGGACAAATACTTCCTCTTATTGGGCGCATATCGATGGATTTAACAACAATTGATGTTACTGACTTTGAGGGTAAGCTTGAAAAAGGTATGATGGTTGAACTTATTGGCCAGAATATAAAACTTGCGGATGTTGCCCAAAGAGCCAATTCAATCAGTTATGAAATTTTGACACGGCTTGGCACACGGTATAAGCGATATTATAAACAATCCGACAAGCCGTAACCGGAGATAATAATGAACCCATTGGCAAGAATAGGCAGAATTTTTCTAGGTTTTCTGGCACATACCGGCCGGCTGGCTGTTTTTATTGCTCAGTCTTTTTTAGCGATAATTCAACCCCCTTATTATCTGCGTTTAATCGGTCAGCAAATGATACGCATTGGGTATTTTTCTTTGCCTGTCGTGGCCCTCACCTCTTTTTTCACAGGCGGTGTGCTGGCTTTACAAATTTATTACGGCGGCAATCAATTCAACTCAGAGGCGATTGTATCAAGTATTGTGGCGCTTGGTATCACCCGCGAACTTGGCCCGGTATTGGGCGGGTTAATGGTGGCAGGTCGTGTTAGCGCAGCGATTGCAGCTGAAATCGGCACCATGCGCGTCACTGAACAGATTGACGCCCTGACAACACTCTCAACTGAGCCGTTTAAATACCTTGTAGCGCCCCGCGTTATTGCCGCCGTGATATCCATGCCCTTACTGGCGTTAGTTGCTGACATCATCGGCATAATGGGTGGCTTTGTTGTCGGCACTCAATCACTCGGCTTTAACCCTGCTATTTATATGCAGTTAACAATTGATTTTATCACGCCTGACGACATCACTTCGGGTCTGATTAAAGCGGCAGTGTTTGGTTTCATTATCGCAATTATGGGCTGTTATAATGGTTATCACAGCGCAGGCGGTGCTCAAGGCGTTGGACGTGCAACAACAAATGCAGTTGTCTCTGCTTCAATACTGATACTGTCTGCTAATTATCTTATGACTTCTCTGTTATTCTCTTCATAACCGGACATTTTTAATGACGGACATGATTAAACTCACAAATGTGCATAAATCTTTTGGCTCTAAGCATGTGCTTAAAGGAGTTGATTTGTCCGTTGAAAAAGGCAATTCACTTGTCGTAATTGGTGGCTCAGGGAGTGGCAAGTCAGTCATGATGAAAAGTATTCTCGGACTTCTAACACCCGAGACCGGAGAGATTGAAATTAACGGACTCCCAACCGTTGGACTGAAGGGCGGAAAACGCGATTTGGTGAACCGACAGTTTGGCATGCTTTTTCAAAACGGCGCTTTATTTGACAGTCTTCCTGTTTGGCAAAATGTATCATTTGCAGCAATGCAAGGGAGTAATATGCCGGCAGATGAAGCCCTAGAACTGGCAAAAGAAAGTTTGGCTTTAGTTGGTCTGGGTAAAAATGTTCTAGACCTCTATCCGGCTTCACTCTCCGGGGGAATGCACAAACGTGTCGGGTTGGCTCGGGCAATAGCGACACGTCCACCCATTATATTTTTCGACGAACCAACCACAGGCCTCGACCCGATAATGACAGATGTGATTAATCACCTCATCAGGGATTGCGTTAGTGAGCTTGGTGCCACAACCATGACGATTACGCATGATATGAGCAGTGTAAGAACAATTGGCGATAAGGCTGCGCTTTTATATCAGGGTAAAATTATATGGACAGGTAATGTTGATGCGCTTGAGCAAAGCGATGACCCATTCCTCGTGCAATTCATAAACGGCCTTGCTGATGGGCCGATAGAAATCGCAGGAGCTTAGATGTCACGCGCACAATCCAAATTTGTCTGCCAATCCTGCGGTGCCGTAACATTAAAATGGTCCGGGAAATGTGAAAGCTGTGGTGCTTGGAACACAATTACCGAAGAGCGAAGTAATGAAACCCCGCCAAAAGGCAAAGGCCTGAAAGCTGCTACAAAAGCACAAAAGATCAGTTTGACAGGTTTGTCCGGCGACAGTGATACGCCTGACAGAACCTTATCCGGTTTAAACGAATTTGACCGCGTTATTGGCGGTGGTTTTGTCCCCGGTTCGGCTATTTTACTAGGTGGCGACCCGGGCATCGGTAAATCCACCATTCTTATGCAGGCCGCCGCTGCTCTTGCGGCATGTGGAAAAAGAGTTGTCTATATTTCAGGTGAAGAAGCGATCGCCCAACTTAGAATGCGCGCTGCACGGCTTGGTCTTTCAGACGCACCCGTTCAACTCGGCGCAGAAACGAATGTTGAAGATATCATCGCCACCTTAAAATCAGAACAATCAGACGGGCATGTGGACCTTGTTATTATCGACTCCATTCAGACTGTCTGGTCGCCTGTTATTGAAAGCGCACCCGGCACGGTCAGTCAGGTACGCGCCTCGGCTCAGGATTTAATTCATTATGCTAAATCGGCAGATACCTCACTTGTGTTGGTCGGGCATGTGACCAAGGAAGGGCAAATTGCTGGACCGCGAGTTCTTGAACATATGGTGGATACAGTTATTTATTTTGAAGGCGACCGCGGGCACCATTTTAGAATTTTACGGGCCGTCAAAAACCGTTTTGGTCCGACAGATGAAATTGGCGTTTTTGAAATGCGGGGTGCCGGATTGGTTGAAGTCGCAAATCCATCAGCACTTTTTTTGGAAGCACGGGAGGAAAATGTTCCCGGCTCTGTGGTGTTTGCCGGACTGGAAGGTACGCGCCCCCTTCTCGTTGAAATTCAAGCCCTTGCCGCCCCCTCCTCTCTAGCCACGCCCCGCCGTGCCGTTGTCGGGTGGGACTCTAATAGGCTTTCAATGGTGCTGGCTGTCCTGGAAGCGCGATGCGGCCTCAGTTTTGCCGGACGGGATGTGTTCTTGAACATTGCCGGTGGGCTTAAAATAAATGAACCCGCAGCGGATTTAGCTGTTGCTGCGGCTTTAATTTCATCCATTTGCAATCAACCCTTGGCGCCAAATAGCGTAACCTTCGGTGAAATCAGCCTTTCAGGCGCTATCCGCCCTGTTAGCCAGACAGGATTACGACTTAAAGAAGCCGCCAAACTTGGTTTTCATACAGCCAATACAGCCTTACCAGCCAATATTGAAAAACCGCCGCTAGAAGTGAACAATCTTGACAAGCTTGCCGACTTGTTAAAGCAGATGAATATCACCCCCACAGACGAGTCATGCTAAACAAAAATTATGACTGAGTTAGCAGCACTTGATTACATCGTTATCGCGGTTCTCTCGCTATCAGGGATAATTGCACTGATACGCGGCTTAACGCGCGAAGTGTTGTCTATTATTGGTTGGATTGCTGCCTTTTACGGCGCCCTATTTGCTTTGCCATTATTACGCGACATGGTTAGAGAATTTATTTCTCCGGATTGGATTGCTGATGGCGTTATTCTGGTTGTGATTTTTATTGCCGTTCTCATTGGCTTTGGTCTCGCTTCAAAGGCATTTACCGATAAGTTAAAAAAGAGCCCAATTGGAATGCTTGACCGTATTCTTGGGCTGGCATTTGGTATAACCCGTGGCATTGTGATTATATCTTTTGCTTATCTCATTCTATTATTGTTGTTACCGCCTGACGATCACCCGGATTGGGTGCGTGAGGCAAAGTCCACACCTGTTCTAAAATCTGCGACTGCCATTTTGGTGCGCGTTATCCCGTTTGACAATCTATCCGATAGAGTCCCGGATATTGATGATTTAATGAAAACTGACACACTGAAAAATACCATAGACGACAACCTGCCTAAATTACCGACTGATATAAAAGGTAATATTTCCAGCAAATTATCTGACAAAGATGACAGCGCAGGGTATAATGATACAACTCGCGACCTACTTGATGCCCTCATTGAGGATACGATTGAGTAGGTTGGGTAAACGGCAAAGGATTTGATGCATTGACCGATAGTGAAATGACATCCCTCATTCAATCTCTTCATGGTGATAAACTGCACGAGGAATGTGGTATATTCGGTGTCTTTAATCATCCTGATGCCGCCGCATTAACAGCTCTAGGTCTTCATGCTCTTCAACATAGAGGCCAAGAAGCTGCCGGAATTGTTTCTTTTGACGGCGAGAGATTTCAGTCAGAGAGACGTTTGGGACTCGTCAGTGACAATTTCACCAAGGCCAGTGTCATTGACCGCCTAGAAGGCACATCAGCTATCGGTCACGTCCGTTATTCCACTACCGGTGAAACGGCTTTACGAAATGTTCAGCCACTTTTTGCTGACCTTGCAGGTGGTGGATTTGCCTGTGCACATAACGGCAATCTCACAAATGCATTAACACTCAGAAATGAATTGGTTCAGCAGGGATCGATTTTTCAATCCACATCTGACACAGAAACAATTTTACAACTTGTCGCCCGCAGTAAACGTGGACGGACAATTGACAGACTTATCGATGCGCTCTTCCAAATTCAGGGTGCTTATAGTCTTGTTGTTTTGACCAACAAAAAGATGATTGGCGCGCGTGACCCACTTGGTATTCGACCCTTGGTGCTTGGCGACCTCGACGGCTCTCCGGTACTGGCCTCAGAAACCTGCGCATTGGATATTATCGGCGCCCAATTTGTTCGAGATGTAGAAAATGGTGAGATTGTTGTCATTAATGAAGACGGTATTGAGAGCATCAAACCGTTCCCACAAATGAAGCCTCGACCCTGTATTTTTGAATATATTTATTTCTCCAGACCTGACAGCATTCTTCTAGGCAAGAGTGTTTATAATTGCCGCAAAAGCTTTGGCGCAATACTTGCCAAGGAAAGTTATGTCGAAGCAGATGTCGTGACGCCTGTGCCGGATAGTGGTGTGCCGGCAGCTATTGGTTTTGCCGAGCATGCCAACATCCCATTTGAAATGGGTATTATCAGAAATCACTATGTCGGCAGAACGTTTATTGAGCCAACACAACTGGGACGCCAACTTGGTGTGAAGCGCAAGCATAACCCCAATAAAGCGCATGTGACCGGCAAGCGAGTTGTTCTGATCGATGACAGTATTGTCCGAGGCACAACATCTGTAAAGATTGTCCAAATGATGCGCGAAGCCGGTGCAACCGAAGTACATATGCGGATTGCTTGTCCGCCGATAACCCACCCTGATTTCTATGGCATTGATACACCAACCCAAGACCAATTACTCGCAGCGACACATTCAATGGAAGAAATGAAAGAATATATCGGGGCAGATAGCCTCGCTTTTCTGACCATTGACGGTATGTATCGCGCTATGGGTTATGAAGATGGTCGGAATAACGACTTGCCTCAATTCACTGATCATTGCTTTACGGGTGATTACCCGACTGCTCTAACCGACCGAGAAGGTGACGAAGATTTCCGTCAACTCTCACTGCTTCAGGAACAAGGTTAATGAATTTATCTGCCAAGGACAGCCAGCGTGTCGCGCTGGTGACAGGTGCTAGTCGCGGTATTGGAAGAGCCGTAGCACTTACCCTTGCAGAACAGAATGTTCATGTCCTTTTGTTAGCCAGAACGCAGGGGGGGTTGGAAGATGTCTATGACGAGATAGTCAGTGCCGGTGGTGAAGCAACGGGCGTTCCCATGGATATTACTGATTATGACGCCATTGACCGCCTTGGTGGGGTAATTGCTGAGCGCTGGGGTAAGTTGGATGTTTTCATTGGAAATGCAGGCATTCTAGGGCCTATTTCACCCGTCGCCCACATGACACCTGACGAGTTTGAAAAGACTTTAGCCGTTAATGTAACTGCCAATGCGCGTTTAATCAGAGCCCTGGAGCCGCTTTTACTTGCATCCGATCATGGACGTGCAGTATTTTTAACCTCCGGTGCGGCCTATTCAGCCAAGCCATTTTGGGGAGCTTACAGCACATCAAAAGCAGCACTGGATGCATTGGTGAAAAGCTGGGCCAATGAACAAAAAAACACATCATTGAAAGTAAACCTTTATTCGCCTGGCCCAGTCAGAACAGCCATGCGTGCTCAGGCCATGCCAGGGGAAAACCCATCAACCCTGCCGACTGCCGAGGATGTTGCGCCACAAATAATATCTCTTTGCGCACCTGATTATCAGGAAACCGGTGAAATTATATCCAAGTGGTGAACTTACTTAATAGCTAGGTTTGTCTGCTCTTTTGTCTGCTTGTGAACCGGATGATTTATCATTTTCTTTTTCAATAGGTTTCAAGCAGCGATTAAGAAGTTGACCACACAATCCAAGACCACCGGCGGTATTTTCACCCATAACATTGGAAACTTTGCCGTCTTTGATCCAATACCCGACCTGACAATTTCGCTCTCTAATTTCAAGATCCGCTGCAATACCAAACGGGCCGCATCGATTAGTCAGACGTCCGGAGAGCGGGCTGCAACTTCCCCAATGCCCCCAATATGAACCAAAACCATAATCTTTGATTTCTGATCTTCTAAGCGAATAAACCAGAATTTGAACACCGTCTTGCATTGTGAAGCTAGCATTCGGTAATCCCGAGCAGGCAAGGAGCTCTTTTTCACCAAGGCCAATCAGTCCTTCAGCTCTTTCCTTAAATGGCGGAGCTGAAGCGCAAGCTGTTAGGAATATTGGAAGCAAAACGCAAAACGCTGACATTGATAGGCGGCGTACTTTCATACCTTGAAAAGAGAATATTTGATTAAACTTTTTTTGGCTCATCATCATAACAATACCTTAAAACTAATTGGCTCTATAACGCTAATTAAATTTAGTCAGCTTCATTAACCAGGAAAGTGAAATTTTGACGCAGTTGCTGAGAGGATAACTTTGAACTGTAGATGGCGTATTTACTCTCTATTTATCATCATAGGGATTCTTGCCCTTTCGGATAAAGAACCTGATTGGCACTCCCTCCAAATCAAATGCTTCACGCAACGAATTAATAAGATACCGGATATAACTCTCTGGAACAGCATGACCTCGACTAGAAAAAGCAGCAAATGTCGGCGGTCTAGCTTTCGCTTGGGTAACATATCGCAAGCGCACAGGGCGCCCTTTATCAGCCGGGGGCGCATGTCGTGTAATGGCATCTGCCAACCATTTGTTTAAACGAGCTGTTGGAACCCGCCCATTCCAAATTTCGTGCTGTCGAATAACAGCCGGCATGAGCCTCTCCACGCCCTTTCCGGTTTTAGCCGACATCGTGATAACAGGAACACCCCGCAAGCGTGGCAAAGCAAACTCTAGCTTGTCGCGAATAATTTCTCGAATTTCATTTCTATCTAGCTTGAGATCCCATTTGTTGATGGCAATGACCATGGCCCGCCCTTCGCGTTCAACCAGATCAGCTAGTTGCACATCCTGTTTGTCAAATGGGGTATCAGCATCAATCAGCAAAACAACAATTTCAGCAAATTTAACGGCCCTAAGTGCGTCAGCAACTGAGAGCTTTTCAAGCTTTTCAGATACACGCGATTTCCTGCGAATACCTGCCGTATCCCATAATTTTATTGGTCTTTTCTGTTCACCATCTTGCCATTGCCAGTCAATACCAATCGCATCGCGCGTAATTCCGGCTTCAGGCCCAGTCAACATTCTCTCTTCACCCAGCATATAATTAATTAATGTGGACTTCCCTGCATTCGGCCGACCTAAGATAGCAACCCGCAATGGAACATCTGGATCAACCTCATAGGGTGTGTCAGGATCAAATGCTTCTTCGTCGTCTTCTTCCTCAAAAATATCTGCTTCCGCACCCATAGCTGCTTTAACACGGTCATAAAGGTCACCAATGCCATGACCGTGCTCAGCAGACAAACCAATCGGATCACCAAAGCCAAGCTCATAGGCTTCCAGAAAACCCGCCTCAGCTTTATCACCTTCATACTTATTTGCCGCCAGCACGACCTCGTGCGGGGATTTACGAATAAGATCTGCAAAATATCTGTCTTCAGGCAGAAGCCCTGTTCGGGCATCTACCAGCATCAGCACCATATCGGCTTGCGTTATGGCAATTTCGGTTTGCTGACGCATGCGCGCCTCAAGTGTGCCGGTCTTAGCATCTTCAAGACCAGCAGTGTCAATTACTGTAAAGCGTAATTCTCCCAGACGCGCGTCACCCTCACGTCTGTCGCGTGTTACACCGGGACGATCATCAACAAGAGCAAGTTTCTTACCCGTCAAACGATTGAAAAGCGTTGATTTACCGACATTCGGACGCCCGACTATAGCCAGCGTAAAGCTCATCAGTTTCTTCCCTGACTTAAAAAAGCGACCTGTTAGCGGTAAGCAATTAGCCTACCTTCATCGGTCAAAACATATACTGTTTTATTGGCAACAATTGGTGAAATCGACACCGGGTCTCCCACATCTGTGAGACTAATAATTTCACCCGTATAAGGTGAAATAGAAGCTAAATCACCAAGAGAGGATGCTAGAAGCAACCTATCGCCGGCAAGCACGGGTCCAGACCAAGATACAGGGTCATCTTTTTCATCATCTTCATAATCTTGTAATTGCGTAATCCAACGAATTCTTCCCTGCCCTCTGGACAGACAGATAACTTTGGAATCTGTTGTTACAAGAAACAAATTATCCCCTGCAACCCAAGGGGTCTCAATGGATTTAATCTCAGCCATCCAGACCCGCTCGCCGGTGCGTAAATCTATTGAGACCATGCGCCCGCCATGACTGGCGGCAAAAACTCTATCGCGGTCAATAACCGGACGCCCGACAATCGGGTTCAAATCTGATAAAGGTGTTAATTGTCCTGCTCGGGAAAGCATATCTTCCCAGTTAACTGTGCCATTGGTCACACGCAGAGAAACGACTTCACCGGAACTAAACCCCGTCACGACACTATCGCCGGAAACGGCGGGACTTGGTGAGGACAGAATAGTGGCAGGTTCAACAATTGCCAGATGCGTCCAAATGCGGCGCCCATCATCAGTGGAAAACACCTGAAGCTGATTATCATGGCTGACAACGAACACTTTACCGTCATCTACCGTAGGGGATGTTTTGAAAGGTATTGCGCTTGTCTCACGCCAGTTTACCCGGCCTGTTTTAGCATCAACAGCAAGAAGCTCCCCAAAGCCCGTAGCCACAAAAACCTGCCCACCCCAGTAGGAGATACCGCCGCCAAAACCATCTTCAATTTCAGCACCCTTTTGATAGACTTTAAGCGTCCATATTTTTTTACCTGTATGGGCATTTGCAGCCGTCAGACGCATATCTGCGCCAAGTCCGAAAATCATATCTTCGGCAATGACAGGCATAGCAGTCATTTTCAAATCACGTGTACTGCCCTTAACAAATGAGATTGAGAATTTTTTACGTGTTTCATCATTAATCATCAAATGATGAGCAACATTGTCAGCAAAACCGCCCGGTTGATGCCAACCATCATTTTCATAAGGTTGGGGAAGCACTATTGGCACACCCGACAAACGCGGATCAGCACGAAGACTGCGTTCATAACTCAGCACGGAAATACGGTCGCCTTTTAGCTTTTTCTCTGCTTCCTCACGGCTGTCATCCGAACAGGCACTCAACATAAATGTTGTAAGCGTGCCAACAATAAGAAGTCTAAGCGGGTTAGTTTTCAGAAGATGCATAAAGTTACTTTCAAGATTTATTATTCAGCAATTCATCAACAACAAGACCACGCATAATTATGATACGTGCCCTGAGGGACTCAGGCAGCTCATTATCGCTCAGTGCCATATCATATATCTCACGCGCTGTCAGATATTCCTCTGATAGAAAATAAGCCAGACCGGCCAGTTCACGCGCCGAATGACGATAAGCATTATCAGGCCTCAATAAGCCTTGCAAACGCGCATCAAGATCTGATGCGGGAATAGATCCGACCAGCAAAGAAGCAGCGCTTAGTTCAGCAAGAGCATTCAACGCCGAAGGCAGAGAGCCGTCATCTGATAAAATATCATAGGCTTCAACCGCGGAGTCGGTATCGCCGGATTGATGCAGGAGACGTGCTTTATGAAAAGCCGCAATTTTTCCATACCCATTATCCTCAGCCAGAATAAAATCCGAGAATAGTTGAATACTTGTCTCTTGGTTTGCATCTCCGACTTGCTCTATAAGCGCTTCATACCTCTCTGAAGCTTTGATGTTTTGCGAGGTTCTGTAAGAACTGTAGATATTCGATCCCGCAACAAGAACAACAATCGCCAACAGCACAATAATAATGGCAGAGCCATATCTATCCCAAAATGCTTTGAGGCGATCACTGCGTAGTTCAGCTTCTATTTCATCAAATAATTCACTCACAGGTCACTCCAGAGATTGTGTTGTCGCAAGGACGTTAGATTAATCAACTTTTTTCTTCATACCATAAGTATGTTGTTCAGACGGAAAAGTTCTTGAACGAACTTCTCGCGCATAGGCTTCCGCCGCACCGGCAATTTGGGCTCCCAGCGTCGCAAATTCTTTCACAAAGCGGGGAACTTCCGGTGACAGACCGAGCATATCTTCGGTCACCAATATTTGCCCATCGCATTGAGAGGACGCCCCAATTCCAATAGTCGGAATAGCCAATTCAGCCGTGATTTTATCAGCCAAGGGCGCTGCCATACCTTCAAGAACAACACTGAACGCCCCTGCTTGTGCAACCGCCGCAGCGTCCGCTTCCAAGGCTGCCCATTCCTCATGAGTTCGACCCTGAGTTTTAAAACCACCCATCACATTAACACTTTGAGGTGTCAGCCCGATATGAGCCATAACGGGTATACCGCGTTCATGCATATAGGCAATAGTAGCCGACATGGATTGCCCACCTTCAAGCTTAACTGCCTGACATCCGGTTTCCTTAATAATGCGCGCAGCATTTCTAAAGGCCACTTCAGGGCTTTCTTCATAGGTCCCAAAAGGCATATCAACCACAACCAATGCGCGCTCTGAGCCGCGCACAACTGCTGCACCATGTGCAATCATCATGTCCAGTGTGACGCCTAACGTGCTTTCCATGCCATACATAACCATGCCAAGGCTATCGCCGACCAGCAGGACATCAACATAGGGATCAATCAAGCGGGCAGTGTGAGCATGATAGGATGTCAGACAAACAATCGGGTCTCCCCCGGCAGCCTTTCGTGAGGTGAGACCGGGAACCGTAAAGCGTTGTTGAACCTTTTGAACGGACATATCCGTCTCCTTCGCGAATGGGGTTTTCGAACATGTGCTGAGCAGTGATAACCCCGATATTTTGCGGAAATTAACCCAAAAAGATGATTTGAGCAAACATCACCTTGTGTTTTTATTGTGGTTTCCTGTTGTAGTTTAGGAATGCGATTAATAAAGTTATGGCCAAACGGGAGGACAAAATGACGGAAATTCCATCAGACATGCAAAATGAACTAAAAAAGCTTCTGGATAAAGAAGCCATAAGAGAACTTGTACAAATATATTGCCGTGCAGCGGACAGACATGACCATGTGCTTATGCGGTCTTTATATCATGAAGATGCCTATGATGATCACGGCAATTTCTTCAAAGGTCCGGCGATGGAATTCATCGATATGCTTCCTGATATTCAAAAAGCCATGGCAATTCTTCATCATAATGTAACGACCCATAATATCTTTTTTGACCCTGAAAACCCTGATTATGCCGAGGGCGAAACATATATAATCGCCTTTCACAAGGTTCAGCCTGACGGTGACCCAAACGGACATGATGTTTTAATTGGCGGTCGTTACTTTGATATTTATGAAAAGCGCGAGGGCAAATGGAAGTTTTCCAGCCGAAGTATTGACGCTGACTGGGTTTATGTCAGCGATCCCTCGGATGTAGCGCTCGATCATCCCATGATTGACGGTGTGCATATCGGATGTCCTGGAACCGAAGACCCGTCCTACAAACTGTTGAAGCTGTTTAAGCCCGGGCCTTAGCAAAGCTAGCGCTAGCGAACACCAGAGCC
>DJZB01000022.1:50558-74904 GCA_002450335.1 Rhodobiaceae bacterium UBA6963 | reverse complement strand
GCGCCAGCAGCGGCGCTTTTACCGGCAAGCCGCCCGAAAAATGTTGCGTCGCCAACTGACATGCCGCTTGCATACCCTTTTGAAGTGCGAGGCAAGCCTGCCGTAACACGCCCGGCAGCATAAAGCCCGGGGATAACAGAACCTGAAACACTAATAACCTCCCCGCTTGGCATGGTATCCAAGCCGCCCAGTGAGAAAGTCAAAGGTCCAGTCGTACCAGGCATAATGACCGCAGTCTGATTTTCAAAAGATAAATCAAGCAAGGCAAATGGTTTGGCTTTGAGAGGCTTTATCCATTCGGGCGATTTATGAAATTTCGGGTCTTGGGATGTCTCAGCAAATTTATTGTAAAAAGCAACAGTTTCTTGCAACGCACCCTCCGGGAACAGGCCTGACTCACTTTCAATTTCTTCAATTGTGTCGCCAACAGCAACTACATCAAGGCGCTCAATATACATCGGGTGATCATAATCATCTTGATCAAC
Organism: Rhodobiaceae bacterium UBA6963; assembly: GCA_002450335.1. Taxonomy (GTDB): domain Bacteria; phylum Pseudomonadota; class Alphaproteobacteria; order RS24; family RS24; genus Micropelagius. The sequence goes on along the minus strand of DJZB01000022.1, from coordinate 74,419 downwards.
AAGAAGATAAACGCGCTGTTCATCCTGCAAGCTTGAATAATGCCCAAGCCGCGCAAGATAGGCATCCTCATTAACAAAGCGATCACCTTGCAAATTTACCATAATGCCATTGGTCAACTTGGCCGGTGGGTAAAGCGGAAATGACAAGAAGGCTTGATCCATATTAATCACCGAGCCGCCCGCTGCCATTCCAAGGCGAATACCGTCGCCCATATCAAATGGATTACCATAAGGCGTCGCCCAGCTATGAACTTCAGGAATATATTTCGCTGTCATTTCCTTGTTCATGATAAACCCGCCTGACGCGAGAACGACGCCGCGACGCGCCTCATAAAAAACTTCTTTATTATCTTCACGTGCGACAACACCGGCAACACGGCCGTCCGCTTTAACCAGTAATCTTATGACGCGGCTGTCATAGTGAATATCAACACCTGCTTTTTCGACAGCCCCGGTCAGGGCATCCATAAAAATGCGCCCACCAAAATCACCTTCATGAGACGGCACATGTCCGCGTGGCACTGCCTCAGCTTTACGCTTAAATATTTCTGTGCGCTCATTACCTGTAAAAAGTAATGACTCGTCAGTTAACGGCACGACATCACGTTCCATCATCACGGCAGGCTTATAGGTCACACCTAAACTAACAGCCCAACCATAATGATCTGCTGCGCCTTCTACATAGGTTCTGATTTTTTCTGGGTCACCACGTTCTTCAAGTGCTGTCTCAAGATAGGCAATCATGTTTTCAGTGCTGTCCTCGTAACCCAGTTCTTTTTGTAAGGCCGTACCGCCTGAACCACCCAGATACATCTCACAGCTCGACATGCCGGTTGACCCACCGGAACCACTGGCACGTTCAAATAACACGACCTCAGCCCCTGCCAGAGCCGCTTCCAGTGCCGCGCTTCCACCTGCGCCCCCAAAGCCACAAACAAGCACGTCCGCCGAGACATCAAAGTTTTTAACTTCTTCAAACGGTTGAACCGTGAACCTGTTTGTTTCTGCGCTATCTGACATGTTATCCCCCTGCAATATCCCTCAATACTGTCAACTATACTCAACCAAAAGACCAAAACTTGGCAAGCCAAAACAAGACTTTACAAATGCTGGTGCAAGAAAAACTTGGCGAAAAATTAATTTTTGATTAGGATTTATAAATAGTGTGGAGGTACTCATGAGAATTTCTTTGCCAGATACAACGACAGCTACCGAGATAGATCCGGGCGCAGTGTATATTCCTGAAATTGCAAAAGCGGGGGGCGCATTTGCCAAAGCCGTATATTCAAACAGCAAATTGCCATTGAGAACTTTTGAAGCAGCACGCATCGTGACTGCTGTCATTAATGGTTGCAAGATATGTATGAACTGGCGTGCTGCAAGAGATGTCAGCCAATTCGGTATCGTGAATGGTGTCGATACAAATGGCGAAGCACCTGATGAGGAATTTTATCTTGCCTTACTGGATAATGATTTTAAAGGGCTGTCCCGACAAGAAGAATTGGCCATTCAATATGCGACAATGATGGGAACAGATCCCCAGAAGCTCTCCGCAGATGATGCCTTTTGGAATGAGATGCGTACTGAATTCTCTGAAGCAGAATTGACAGACCTAACCTATTGCGTTGCCATGTGGATGGGTCTGGGGCGCATGACCCATGTGCTGGGCCTGGACTCCGGTTGTGAGGTCGTCACCCGCTCTTGAGCGGTAAAACAATACATTTAAATGGTCTTGTATTTATGGCGCATACATAAAGGTATGCGCCCATGTTTTTTTAAGAACAATTATTAACGTCATTATTTGATATATTTAAAAAGTCATTTTACACTGTGTGGTGACTAATAAATAAGAAAATAAAAATAATGATTGTTTCCATAACAACAAACAGGGAAGAAGGCGGCTTGGCAAGTAGTCTCGTTTCCTATTCAAAGGCACTGAAAATGATTGATGAAAATCATTTGATTTTGATACCCGAAACGGCGCCCATTATTAAAAATTTAGAAATATTAGATAATGTTGAGATAATTAGAGCCGGCAAAACAAGTATTGTTTTTCATATAGTTACACGATTTTACTTATCCAAGAGATTAAAAGACGCTTTGAGTGAATGTGATCTTATACTTGTTCATAATGCTAGATTTATGAAACATTTTAAACGCTTTAAGCACAAGCTAGCTTACGTTAATCATTCTGGAAAATTAAGAGGTACTGTCCATGAAGCTTTCAATGTATTTATTACGTCAGCAGGATTAAAAAAATTTTTAGAGGTTTATCCAAACCATAAATCTAAAAATAAAGTAATATGCCACGGCTTCGACTTTGCAGAGAGCTCAAGCCCTTTACCGCCAAAACTATCCCACTCTTTGAAAGTAGTTTGAAACTATGGTATTTTATAAAAGTGTAATAAAAACAATTGGTTAGTTAGTTATAGGTGGGTAAGGATTACTCCCACTCGATTGTGCCGGGTGGTTTGGACGTCACATCATAGACGACACGATTAATGCCGCGGACCTCATTAATTATGCGGGTGGAAACGCGACTTAAAAACTCATGCGTAAAAGGGTAATAATCTGCTGTCATGCCATCAGTAGAGGTCACCGCACGGAGCGCGCATACATATTCATAAGTCCGGCTATCACCCATAACGCCGACGGTTCGCACCGGCAACAGAACTGCAAATGCCTGCCATATCTCATCATAAAGACCTTGCTTGCGTATCTCATCAAGGTATACAACATCCGCTTTTCTGAGAATATCCAATTTCTCAGATGTAATCTCGCCGGGAAGACGAATAGCCAGCCCGGGGCCAGGAAATGGGTGCCGCCCGACAAACGCATCGGGGAGACCAAGCTCGCGTCCTAGGTCACGCACTTCATCTTTAAACAACTCTCGAACCGGCTCGACCAATTTCATATTCATGCGCTCAGGTAGACCACCAACATTGTGATGGCTTTTAATCGTGACACTCGGCCCACCCGTGAAAGACACACTTTCGATAACATCGGGGTAAAGCGTGCCCTGCGCCAGAAAATCAGCCCCGCCAACGGCCTCAGCCTCGACCTCGAATACATCAATAAACGTCGCACCAATAATCTTTCGTTTTTGCTCAGGGTCAGAGACGCCATCAAGCTTTGATAAAAACAAATCAGATGCGTCTTTATGAACAAGCTTGATATTGTAATGGTCCCTGAACAAGCCAACCACCTGCTCGCTCTCGCCGGCGCGCATCATGCCGGTATCAACATAAACACAAGTCAATTGATCCCCAATTGCCTCATGCAGTAATACGGCTACAACAGAGCTATCAACCCCGCCGGAAAGACCGCAGATGACGCGCCCTTCACCAACTTGCGCACGCACCTGATCAATTGCCTTTTTCTTGAACGCTGCCATCGACCATTGCCCGTCGCATCCGGCAATATGATGTGTGAAATTGCGCAGCATTTTCGCGCCATCTGGCGTATGCACCACTTCAGGGTGGAATTGCACCCCGTAAATTTTATCTGCTTCATTAGCAATAGCTGCATAAGGTGCGTTTTCGGAAGTACCAATCACTTCAAAATTTTCAGGAAGCGCCATAACGCGGTCACCATGGCTCATCCAAACCTGAATATCCGAACCCGGACTTGCGACCCCCTCAAAAAGAGGGCTTGCCTTGGAGAGAGACAGCATGGAGCGACCAAATTCACGCTCATCAGATGTTTCAACACTTCCGCCCAACTGAGCGCAAAGTGTTTGCTGACCATAGCAAATGCCGAGTATCGGCTTGCCGGAGCTCAAAATCTCGTGAGGCGCGCGCGGTGTATCAATGTCTGCAACACTATTGGGACCACCTGATAAAATGACAGCTTTTGGGTTAATTTCTGCAAATTTTTCTGAAGCACTCTGAAACGGCACAATCTCACAATAGACGCCACTTTCTCTGACACGTCGGGCAATAAGTTGGGTTACCTGACTGCCAAAATCTATTATCAGAATGCGATCCATTTATTCTTCCGATTGTTTGGGTTTATCCAACGCAACCTTATCTTGCGTGTCAGCATCTTCAATCATCAATAAAAGTGTTTGTTGCTCTGTGCAATCTCCACATAGTTTTTCAAGACGTTTAAGGTGAACATCAGCCTCTTCAAAATCTTCCAAGGTCACGGCTGCTTCGCCGGCCCAGAGAAGAGCCTTTAAATCCTTTGGGTTAATATTCAAACCCCGCGATATGAGACGAAGTCCTTCTGCAGGATCCTCATTTAGGTTCGACAAATGCCCTTTTAGAAAAAAAGCATCTGCATTAGCAGGATTAGCGAGCAATGATTGTGTGAGAAGATCATTGGCTTTTTCAAGTTCTTTATTTTTGAAAGCCAAATCAGCTTCTAGATAAAGCTTTTTGGATAATATTTCCATATCCGGAGTAGCGGCCATGAGAGGCTGAGGCACCAAAAACACACCCCAGATAAATAAAGCCATCACAGGTAAAATTAAAAATCTTTTCATCATGCCTCACTCCTGAATGCTACAGCCTAAATTAGCCTTGCCCAGACCCTTTATAATTCGGTGCTTCGCGTGTGATAACAACATCATGGACGTGACTTTCACGTAAACTTGCAGAGGACATCTTCACAAAACTTGTATCTTTCTGGAAGCTCTCAATATTTGCCGCACCGGTATACCCCATAGCAGCGCGAAGACCGCCAACCAGTTGGTGAATGACATCACCTGCTTCACCTTTAAAAGGAATTTGACCTTCAATGCCCTCAGGCACGAGTTTCATCGTGTCGGCAATATCTTGCTGAAAATATCTATCGGCTGACCCGCGAGCCATGGCACCTACTGAACCCATCCCACGATAAGATTTATATGACCGCCCTTGATAAAGGAATACTTCCCCCGGCGCTTCCGTGGTACCTGCCAACAAAGAGCCAATCATGACAGAGGATGCACCCGCTGCAATTGCTTTTGCCATATCACCTGAATATTTAATACCGCCATCGGCTATAATCCCGATGCCGGCTTTCTCGGCGACAGTAACAGCGTCAATAATCGCAGTTAATTGAGGTACACCCACACCAGCGACAACACGAGTAGTACATATAGACCCGGGTCCAATACCAACCTTAATCGCATCGGCACCTGCATCAATCAGAGACTGTGCGCCCTCTCCTGTCGCCACATTACCGGCAAGCACTTGCACGTCAGGATAGTTCTTCTTAATCCGTGTTACCATCTCGGATACACGAACCGAATGACCGTGCGCCGTGTCGACAACAATCAAATCCGTTTCGGCATCAATCAAAATTTCAGCACGCTCATAACCCTCATCACCAACAGTGCTGGCTGCGGCAACGCGCAACCTGCCCTGCGGATCTTTCGCCGCATTTGGGTGAAGACGCGCTTTTTCCATATCTTTAACAGTAATCAGGCCGACACATTTATAAGTATCATCAACAACCAGAAGTTTTTCTATACGATGGAGGTGAAGCAATTTCTTTGCTTCTTCATGGCTAACGGCTTCACGGACCGTGACCAGATTTTCTTTTGTCATATACTCAGAGACTGGCTTGTTAGGCTCACTGGCAAAACGGACATCCCTGTTTGTAACAATGCCAACAAGCTTGCCTGACGCTTCCGTCACAGGAATGCCGGAAATTTTATGCTCAGCCATTAAGTCCAGCGCATCAGAAAGCTTATTATCTTTTGAAATCGTGACGGGATTGACCACCATACCGGACTCGAATTTCTTCACCTTACGAACTTCAGCGGCTTGCTCAACAGGTGTCATGTTACGATGCAAAACACCAAGTCCTCCGGCTTGAGCCATCGCAATAGCGAGTTGTGACTCTGTGACCGTATCCATAGCCGCTGAGAGCAGAGGAATGCCCAGCGTAATGGTTTTTGTTAATTGTGTGGTTGTGTCGGCCTGAGACGGCAGGATGTTTGAGGCCGCGGGGCGGAGCAAAACATCATCGAATGTGAGGGCTTCTTGAAAAGTATCTATGTTTTTGCTCATTGCCAATATCCGGTTATGACAATATTTAAATCGTCACTGTTGCTTGGCAAGTGTTCTTAACACCAAACATCGCCAAGGTCTAAAAAATATCAGATTTTTTAAATTAAATTTTTTTCATCAATAAAAACAATGGCCTCAAGCCCTTTAAAAAAAGAAATTCTTATTAAGCAGAAGGTTTAAAACCGAGTGCAATTACATAGAGCTCAGATGATTCCTTACGGCTGGCTTTTGGCTTAACATGAATGACACGCGTAAAGTTTTTCTTCAATTGTGCCAGCAAGTTTGCTTCTGTGCCGCCCTGAAAAACCTTAGCGCAAAAAGCACCATCGGGAGCCAAGTTTTCAATAGCAAAATAGGCTGCTGCTTCAGCCAACGCAATTGTGCGCAAATGATCCGTATTTTTATGACCTGTCACGGCAGCCGCCATATCTGACAGCACAAGGTCAGGTGCACGGCCTGCTAAATTACAAATCTCTTCCGGGGCGGCATCATCCATAAAATCCATTTTTAAAATCTCGGCACCTGGGACAATATCCACATCTTGAATGTCAATGCCGATAACATAAGCACCGGAATTTTTATCGGACCTAGTTCGCTTTACAGCAACCTGTGTCCAGCCACCCGGCGCACAACCTAAATCAATAACGCACTGCCCGGGCTTTAGAAGTTTATATTTGTCATCAATCTCAATGAGTTTGTAAGCCGCCCGCGAACGATACCCATCCTTCTGAGCCTGCGCGACATAAGGATCATTAAGCTGTCGCTCAAGCCACCGCGTAGAAGAGATTTTCCGCCCTTTTGCAGTTTTGACTTTTGTTCTCAGCCGTCCATCGCGTCCTGACTTGGGCATTATGATGTGCCTTTGACTTTTTTAACCCGCCGCATTTTTTGACGTCTACGGGTTTTTCTTATTAGCCTCAGCAAAATGCCTTCGCGGATTCCGCGATCGGCAATTTTTAAATTTTCCAGAGGCCAAGCTCTGATGATTGCTTCCAAGACAGCACAACCCGAAAGCACCAAATCAGCTCTTTCTCTACCTATACAATTATTATTCTGCCGTTCTTCATGTGACATGTTCATCAGAGATTGGATGACGGCAATAACTTCGTCACGCTTCATTACGGTTCCATCAACAACGTTACGATTATATTTCTGTAATCCCTTGTGAATGGCAGCAAGCGTGGTAACTGTTCCGGATGTCCCAATAAGTTGGACGTCGCTAAAATTATCGTCGTAAAATGTCTGCTTCTCTGCAAAAGCGCGTATCATTTTTTCAGCCTCATCTCTGATTTGCGCATAAATCTCCCGGGATATATTTTCGCCATCATATTTTTCGGATAACCGAACCACGCCCAAAGGTAAGGAAATCATATCCTGAAGTTCATATCGGCCTTTTTTCAAGGATAAGCATGTGATTTCAGTACTGCCTCCGCCAATATCAAACACAATAGCGTGAGGAAATTGCCTGTCGAAGAGAGCGCCACATCCTATTGCAGCAAGCTCTGCTTCGTCTTTGCCGCCGATAATTTCAAAGCGCAAGCGAGTAGTTTTTTCTATCTGGTTGATAAAGGCCTCTCCGTTTTCCGCTTTTCTGCAGGCTTCGGTGGCGACGCATCGAACCCATCTGACACGGTGACGGCGAATTTTTGTTGCACATACGCGTAAAGCATCAATCGTGCGTTGCATGGCATCAGCAGATAACTTGTTAGAACTTTCCAACCCATCACCCAAACGCACAATACGCGAAAATGAGTCGATAACCTTAAAACTGTTTCCTTGGGGCTCGACTATCAGTAATCGGCAATTATTGGTGCCAAGATCAATCGCGGCATATGTTTCCCTAGATTGAGATTTATGAGAGCTTTTATGAGATTTGTGACGAAATTTGTTCTTTTGAGGAGCTTGTTGAGTTTGCCCACTATCTTGAATTTCGTCTGGTTTACCCCTTAAATCTTCCTCAGAACTATCACCAGATGGCATTTGAGGCTGTAACTCGCCTTCCGAAGACATAATTGGAGAAATATCAGGAGATATAGTCGTAATGCTATACCCATTTTGGGCGTCTTTTTCAGCCATACTAGCTTTCCGTAATCATCAGCCACATAAGTGGATCGAACTTAATCGTTACTCGGATAATAGACGCTAAAAACCAACATAGGTAGAGTAATATGAGGAATTAACAAAATTTAATGAAAAAACCTTTTAGTTGCTTAAAAATAAATAAAATGTAATTTATTCAGTGAACCTTTTGCAAAGCACATCCGTAAAGGTTTGAGATGAAATATTTTGCTTACATAATTGCTTATATAGATAAAATTCCGATGATGAGAACATTGCCGGAAACCGTCAAGTTGTCAGTTGTTGCAAGTTTCGGTGTTTTTGTATGGCTGTTAAGTGGATTTCTGGTGCCCTCTGGCCCGGCTTTGGAAGTTCCATCCAGTATTGCCGAAAAAAGTAAAAATGCTGAAACAGTCAAAGTTGTCTCAAAAGAGATATATCCTGAAGACTTCAATGAAATCTTATCTGTTCGAGGCTACACAAAAGCTAAAAGAAGCGTAAGCATCGCCTCAGAGACCTCTGGCATTATTGATGACCTTCCTGTCAAAGAAGGTCAAAAAGTCAAGAAGGACGAGCTAATCTGCAAAATCCGCGTCGGAGCCCGTGAAGCCAAACTCGCTGAAGCCGAGGCGCTCATGCGGGCAAAGGAAATTGACTTCAAAGCCGCTGAAAAACTTGTTGAAAAAGGCCATTTTTCCTTAAGCCGCGCCGCAGCAGCACAAGCCGCCTTTGATACCGCCAAAGCGCTGGTTGCCCAGCGTCAGATTGAGTTGGAGCGCACCATGATACGCGCACCATTTGATGGTGTTCTTGATGTCAGACATGTCGAATTGGGTGACTTCATCACAATTGGACAACCTTGCGGCACGGTAATCGATAAAAACCCTCTGAAAATCGTCACTCAAGTTTCTGAAAAACAAGTCAGCGCTTTAAAAACCGGTGCAAAGGGAAAAGCGACTTTGGCAACAGGTGAAGTCGTCGAAGGGATCATAAGCTATCTGGCTGAAAAAGCAGATCCGGTAACACGAACTTTTCGGATGGAAGTAGAAGTTGATAACTCTGATTATAAATTGAGAGACGGTGTCAGTACCAATCTCGAAGTTGAAGCTGGCATTACGGAAGCTTATTTGCTGCCGCATGGTATTATCACACTCGAAACCTCCGGCGATGTAGGTGTGATGACAGTTGAGAATAATCTTGCGCGATTTCACCCTATCACCATTTTATCCGACGGGCCTGAAGGTGTTTGGATAAAAGGATTAAATGGATCACAAAAATTTATTACTGTCGGGCAAGAATTTGTCGTTGACGGTCAACCTCTTAAAGTAACAGAAACAAAAATTTCACTGGATAACGCCCCCACAGATAAGGCATTAGCTCAATAATGTTCAATATTGTTTTAACTGCTATTGAGCGCGGAAGAGCCGTGGTTTTTCTGATGGGCGTCATTCTAATGTCCGGCTTGGCAGTTCTCATCAATATACCTAAAGAGGCCGAGCCTGACATTCCAATTCCATATATTTATGTATCTGTAATCCATCCGGGCATCTCACCCGAAGATGCAGAGAGGCTTTTGGTCCGTCCGCTGGAAAAAGAGCTTATGCTGGCAGAAGGCTTAGATGAAATCCTTGGATTTGGTGGACAAAATTACGGCGCCGTTATCGTTAAATATGATGTCGATGTAGATGTCGACGAAGCCTTACTTGAAACGACAAGACTTGTCGATCTGGTTAAACCAAAATTCCCCAAGGACAGCGAAGAGCCGCTTATTCAGGAAGTAAATGTTACGGCCTTCCCCGCTCTTTTTGTAGCCTTGTCAGGACAAGTCAGTGAACGCGAACTTATCAGGCGGGCAAAAACCCTAAAAAATGAACTTGAAAATCTACCCAATGTACTCGGTGCCGACATTATGGGCGACAGGGAAGAACAACTGGAGGTAATCATCAATCCGGCACGTATGGAAGCGTATCAAATATCACATAATGAGCTTTATGCGATTATCGCCAATAACAACCGTGTCATCCCGGCAGGGCAAATGGATACTGGACTGGGGAGATTTACAATTTCCGTGCCGGGTCTATTTGAAACCGCAGAAGATGTTTTCAAACTTCCCGTCAAAGTAAGAGGTGATGCGGTTGTTACCCTGTCAGATATTGCTGAAATCAGACGAACCTATAAAGACCAACAAACTCGGACTTTTTATAATGGCAATCCAGCTTTAATTCTAAAGGTTAAGCGCAAAACAGGTACCAATGTTCTGGAAATGACGGAACAAGTCAGGGATAGAACAAAAGAATATACTGCGAATTGGCCGGAAAATATTAACGTCAATTTTAGTTTTGATCAGTCTTCTCATGTTTTCGAAATGATCAACTCCTTACAAAGCTCAATAGTCAATGCAATTGTGCTTGTGATGCTGATAGTAATCGGAACGCTGGGATTTAGATCAGCGATGATGGTGGGTATCGCAATCCCGACAAGCTTTATGATGAGTTTTGTTCTGCTCAGCCTTTTCGGTAACTCACTGAATATGATGGTGATGTTTTCGCTCATCCTTTGTGTCGGCATTCTGGTCGATAGTTCTATTGTGATTGTAGAATATGCCGATAGAAAAATGGCTGAAGGGCTCGACCGCAAGGAAGCCTATGCACGATCAGCCGAACGAATGTTCTTCCCTATATTGTCGTCAACTGCCACAACATTGGCGGCTTTCACACCTCTTTTATTTTGGCCGGGTGTGTCTGGTGAGTTTATGAGTTATCTGCCACGCACGCTCATTTTTGTTCTTACATCATCACTGGTAATGGCGCTTTTCTTTCTCCCGGCTATTGGTGGTCTTTACGGTAAGACAGAGCAGTCAGGCGACCCTACACTTGCTGCTTTATCCGCGGATAACCCTACTCTTGTTATTGACAAAAAAACTTTGACCGGAAGATATCTTTTGATTTTGGAACGGCTCATGGTGAACCCGCTTCGAACTTTTGTAGCCTTGATGCTTATTTTTGCATCCATAATCATGACTTATAGATTTTTTGAAAAGGACACATTGTATTTTGCTGAGATTGAACCAAGACAAGCAATTGTTCTGGTACGTGCTAGGGGTAATTTATCTCTTGATGACACAGAAAAACTGACGCGTTCCATTGAAAAAGAAGTCATGCAAATTAAAGGCATTCAAGCTGCACTGACTCAATTTGGGCCTAATATCGCATATGGTGACTCCGGGAATAATGTTAATCCGACAGACCTGATTGGGTCTATATTTATTGAATTTCAGCACTTCACGGTGCGCGAAAGCTCGACCAAAATTATTCAAAAAATTAAAGATCGCACTAAAGACTTTCCAGGAATTATTGTTGAAGTCCGCGAGCAAGAAGATGGCCCCCCTATAGGAAAAGACATCCAACTTGAAATTAGATCGAATAATTATGAAGGATTGATTGATATTGCTGAAAAGGCCAATGCCAAATTCAAAAGCTTGGATGAACTGCTAACCGATGTTGAAGACAACCGTTCATCACCCGGCATTGAATGGAAGATTAAAGTTGACCGTGAGAAGGCAGGGCTTTTTGGCGCAGATATATCCACGGTTGGCGCTATGGTGCAAATGATAACCAATGGTGTGGAATTGGGCACTTACAGACCAATTGACGCTGATGATGAAGTAGAAATCCGTATCCGCTATCCCGAAGAATATCGAGACATTAAAAACATGGATAGCTTGCGTGTTAATACCCCATTGGGAAGCGTGCCAATCAGTAATTTTGTTGACCGCACAGCGGATCAACGCAAAATCCAAATTGATAGGACTGATGGTTATCGGCAGATTACGGTCAAAGCCAATGTTCTCATTAACCCTGTCACAAATGAGAAGTATCCGATAGCAGAAGCCATGACAGAAATTCAGTTGTGGCTGGAAGAACAGGATTTTGGCCCTGAATACCTTTTCCGTTTCCGTGGAAGCAGTGAAGAAGAGGAAGCTGCAGCAGGCTTTTTGGGCAATGCTATGTTGGGTGGATTGGCCTTGATGTTTATCATTCTACTTCTGCAGTTTAACAGTTTTTACTATGCCATCCTGACCCTTACGACAGTGGCATCATCCAGCATTGGCGTGCTTATCGGATTGATGATGACGGGTGAGCAATTTATTGTAGTTTTCTCCGGTGTTGGGATTGTTGCGCTTGCCGGCATCGTCGTGAACAATTCTATTGTCCTAATTGATACACATCAACGGCTAGAAAAGTCTGGAATGGATTTAAAAGAGGCGGTGCTGCGCGCTGCCGGACAAAGGATTCGTCCTATTCTCATTACCACAGGCACGACTATTATTGGTTTGCTTCCCATGGCTATGGGTACCAGCATCAATATTTTCACACGCTCAATCGAATTAAATAATCCGATTTCGGCATGGTGGACAAATATGTCAATTTCAATTGTATTTGGTCTCGGCTTTTCAACTGTGCTGACTCTAATAACTATTCCGGTTCTGATTATGTTGCCGAATTATCTCCGCAATGAAATTTTTCCAAAATTCAAACAGCAATATATGCTGCTCAGAAACGGGTAATGAATTTTACGCCGAGCGCTCCATCAGTCGGTATTTGCGTATAGCAATCGGAATACTCACCAAATATATGGCGCACAAGACAAGCATCATGATCCATGGAAAAGTAGACAATGCTCCTGCTATCAAAACAAATGTCAGAATTATTGAAATCAAATAGACACGTGGAACTCTAAATTTGAGATTTTTGAGCGAGAAGGTTGGAACACTACTGACCATCAGTAAGGAAATGATGATAACCAAACAAGCAATCGGCATCAAAAAAGAGGACATATCAAACCCTAAAAAAGATAAATAAAGAGGGGAAAGAACCATAATACCTGCAATGGGAGATGGAACACCTACAAAGAAGTTTTGCATCCAAATCGGCCTTTTTTCATTTTCATCTGTTGAAATAGCGTCCTGCAGAACATTGAATTTAGCTAAACGTAAAGCCGTACAGACAACATATAAAATAACAACCAGCCAACCTAATCGGCCTATCTCATTAAGTTGCCAAAGGTAAATCATTATAATCGGTGCAATACCGAAATTGAAAAAATCTGCAAGAGAGTCGAGTTGGCCGCCTATTTTGCTTTCAGCTTTGAGCGCACGAGCGACGCGTCCGTCTATGGCATCAAGGAAAGCGGCAATAAAAATAAACTCGACCGCCAATTCATAACGCGCCTCAAGTGCAAAACGGAAAGAGTTCAACCCGGCACAAAGAGCAAGAGTGGTAATAATGCTTGGAACAAGAGTTCTGAAATAAACAAAGTTTCCCTGCTTGCCCTCCTGTTTATTGGATTGCTTATCATTTGCGTTTTGGTTCGTTTTTGAATTGGATTTCTTAATAACATCTCCAGCCTATAAGAGCTGTCCTTTATAAGTTGAATTAATACTTAAACTTAAATTGGGTCTGCGACTCGTTGCACTTGATTATCCGAGTCAGCTAAATCAGCCATGATGGTTTCACCACCAAGAACCTGCTGACCTACTGCAACTTTTGGCGCAATACCCTCCGGTAAATATACATCTACACGGCTACCAAAACGTATCAGGCCAAACCTTTCCCCGGTTTTGAGGCTTTCCCCCTCCTCTACCCAACATAAAATCCGTCTTGCGACGAGGCCTGCAATTTGAACGACAACCATTTCCCTACCATCAGGAAGTTCCAACAAAAGAGATTGTCTTTCATTTTGGTCGCTGGCTTTTTCCAAGTCAGCGCTCAAAAACTTACCGGTGCGATAAAGTGATTTTTTAATTTTCGCCGTGTGAGGCACGCGATTAATATGGCAGTTAAACACATTCAAAAAAATTGAAATCCGCGTCATTGGTGTTTCACCAAGTTCAAGCTCCTGCGGCGGCACCGCTTCAGTTATCATATTCACAACACCATCAGCGGGACTAATGACCAAGCCTTCTTGATCAGGAACATATCTCAGGGGGTCACGAAAGAAATAAGCGCAGAAAATTACACCAATCACACCAAGCCAACCCAAAAAAGTCGAAACGAAAAACAGAGCGATGGTAGCGGCTGCAAAAATAAGAATAAATCTGTATCCCTCTGGATGTATTGGCAATATCAGGGATAGGAAATTATGCATTTAAAGCTCCTTTTTGTTCTGTAGTTTATAATAACACGCTTTAACGTCACGGATTTGTCAGAATCATCATTAAGTCTTCATATTATACTAAACTGAGGTTTTTTTATGACCAAGTCTGTTTGTGTTTTTTGTGGATCGAGAGACGGCAATTTGCCGGAATTTCGAGAGGTTGCCGTTGAGCTGGGCCATTCTCTGGCAAAAGCCGGCATCAATCTGGTTTATGGTGGCGGTCAAGTTGGATTGATGGGGCATTTAGCTCGGGCTGCTTTGGCAGAGGGCGGACATGTAACAGGCATTATTCCTGAATTCCTAAATAAACGTGAAATACGCTTTGATGACGTGTCTCTGGTTGTAGAGACAAAAACACTGCGCGATAGAATCAAACAAATGGAAGAATATTCAGATGCATTTGTCGTGTTACCCGGGGGAATTGGCACGCTTGATGAATTAATGCAGATGTTTACGATGAATCTTTTGAAGCAACAAAACAAACCGATTTACATCATAAATCTAAACGGTTTCTGGGATCCATTTTTCACTATGATGGACGCGTTTGAAGATGCCGGATTTATCTATCCCGGCAGTCGGGATTTGCTGAAAACCTGCACAACAGTTGAAGACGTAATATTAGCTTTAGATACTGATACTTAATCGGCGTCAACAGGGTTCGCGGAGACGCCTTCTTTCAGAAGCTTATAGACAATACTGTCATGAAGCGCATGAAAGCTGGCAGCAACAATGTTTTCTGACACTCCGACAGTTCGCCATGAATGTCCTTCACCATCAGAACTTTCAATCAACACCCGAGTGACTGCGCCGGTACCGGTATTCAGGATACGCACTTTGAAATCTACGAGGCGCATATCAGTGAGATATGGTGCGTAACGTCTCAAATCTGCTCGAATGGCCATGTCTAGTGCATTAACCGGGCCGTTACCCTCACCGGTTGTGGTGACGCTCTGCCCGTCAATATTCAAACTAACTTCTGCCGTAGCGCGAGGTTCGGGATTGGCTTCATCCCATGCGACTTTCACCTCATAACTCAGTACATTAAAATATGTAGGCAATGTTCCCAGCATTTCATGTGCCAGCAATTCAAAAGACGCGCCGGCACTGTCGAAGCTATAACCCTCCAGTTCTTTATGCTTAATGCCGGACAGGATGCGCTCTACTGCAGAATTATCTTCACCAACAGAAATGCCGGCTGACTCAAGGCGCGCCAGAATATTACTTCGGCCCGCTTGGTCTGAAACTAGAATAATACGGGCATTACCAACTATTTCCGGGTCAACATGCTCATAAGTGGAAGGGTCCTTCATGACAGCAGAAACATGAATCCCCCCTTTATGGGCAAAGGCATTATCTCCGACATAAGGTGCATGACGGTTGGGAGTTCGATTAAGAATATCATCCAACAAAAGCGAGGTTTTCTTGAGTTTACTCAAGTTGGCTATATCAATACCGGTTTTATATTTATCGGCATAGCCGGGCTTCAAAAGCAAACTTGGGATAAGCGAAACCATATTCGCATTGCCGCATCGCTCGCCAAGGCCGTTTAAAGTACCCTGTACCTGACGGACACCACCATCAATGGCTGCGAGAGAATTGGAAACTGCGTTTTCAGTATCGTTGTGCGCATGGATGCCAAGCCTGTCACCGGGAAATCGCGCCGAAAGCGCTGTAACAATGTCATAAACATCACCCGGTAATGTGCCGCCATTCGTATCGCATAACACTGCCCAGCGTGCACCGGCTTCAAGCGCTGCCTCAATGCAGGTTAATGCGTAATCAGAATTTGCTTTATACCCATCAAAGAAATGCTCACAGTCAATCATTGCTTCTTTATCAAGTTCAAGGATGGCTTTTACGCTTTCAGAAATACATTCAAGGTTTTCTTCCAGGCTGATATTTAGCGCAACATCAACATGATAATCCCAACTTTTCGCTACCAGACAAACAGCCTGAGCCTCGGCACCCAGAATTTGAGCTAGCCCAGGATCATTAGCGGCCGACCTTCCGGCACGTTTTGTCATGCCGAAAGCGGTCATTTTTGCTTGAGACAAATTATGTGACTTAGAGAAAAAGTTTGTATCCGTCGGGTTGGCACCTGGATAGCCGCCCTCAACATAATCCAACCCCAATTCATCCAACGTCTTGGCAATGGTGATTTTATCATCAACAGAAAAGTCCACGCCAGCAGTCTGCTGCCCGTCTCTCAGAGTTGTGTCAAATAAGTAGAGCCTTTCAAGGCTGTTATCTTCACTCATTGTCTCAATAATTATCCCTTGAGACGATTCTTGACATGCGTCGGGCCGATAAGCAACAACAGGTTTTGCATTTCAGGTCCGTGTGCCTGGCCTGTAAGAGCTTTACGAAGTGGCATGAAAAGCTCTTTACCTTTGCGACCAGAAGATTTTTTCAGCTCTGTCGTCCATTGTGACCAGCTTGTTTCGTCCCATGGCTCAACAGGCAAACAGTCCATTGCCGTATCAAGATACTCTCGATCTTCAGAGTCAATCAAACTTTCAACAGGACCTTGAATAATCTGCCAAAGTGCAACAGCGTCCTCTAGCTTGTCGATATTTCCCTTCACGGTCTCCCAGAATAATGTGCCGGTTTGCTTATCATCACAATTAACACCGAGAGATAACAATTTATCTGCAACTTTCTCATAGGGTAAACTTTGCAATAATTTAACATTCAACCTATGCAATTCAGCCGGGTCAAAGCGCGCAGGTGCTCTGCCTAGGCGCGTCAAATCAAACCCCGCAACAATCGGCGCCATCTCTGTATGTGCTTCCACAGGGTCAGGGGTGCCGAGCCGAGCAATCAAACTGTTTATCGACATCGGGTCTATGCCGTCTTCTCTCAAAGACTCGAGAGATAGTGACCCAAGTCGTTTGGACAGCGCACTCCCGTCAGCCATTACCAATAACGGATGATGCGCGAAGACAGGAATATCCCCCCCCTCTCCGGCAAGTGCAGCTATCAATTCAATTTGAGCCGCAGAATTTGTGACATGATCTTCACCGCGAATAATGTGCGTTATGTTGAAATCGAGGTCATCCACCACGCTTGGTAAAGTATAGAGATATGTTCCGTCAGCACGAACAAGCACAGGGTCGGAAAGGCTGGATGTATCCACAAGCTGATCGCCTCGCACCAGATCCTGCCAACTCACTTTATTACCGGATAATTTAAAACGCCAATGCGGCGACCGACCCTCTGCCTCAAGTTTGGTTTTTTCTTCGTCACTAAGTTCCAAAGCTGCGCGGTCATAAACCGGTGGCTTACCTCTGGCGCGCTGGCGTTTACGTTTCAAGTCCAGTTCATCAGGCGTTTCATAACATGCGTAAACCAATCCCATCTCTTTGAGCTTGTTAAAAGCTGCATCATAGGCTTCAAAACGGTCAGATTGCTTAGCAGTTAAATCATATGGCAAACCAAGCCATGTTAAATCATCAACGATGCCTTGTGCAAAAGCTTCAGTAGATCTTTCTGCATCAGTATCATCCAAACGCAGCATGAATTGCCCACCATTGGCTTTAGCAAAAAGCGCACAAAACAATGCGGTTCTGGCATTGCCGACATGCAGACGACCGGTCGGGCTTGGCGCAAAGCGAGTGATTATTGACATTATTGAACCTTTCTTCAGCCCTTGAGGCGCGCGTTTCTAAAACCGTTTGTAATTGGGTAACGACGGTCCCGCCCAAAATTTCGGTGGCCTATTTTGACACCAGGTGCAGCCTGACGCCTCTTATATTCTGAGATGTACAACAAATGCTCAATGCGTTTCACCGTGTCAGGATCATGCCCTCTTGAAACAATCTCATCAAAGCCAAGTTCCTCTTCAACAAGCCCTGACAATATATCATCCAGCGCGTCATAAGGAGGTAAACTATCTTCGTCTCTCTGATTATCCCGCAATTCAGCCGTTGGCGGTTTTTCGATGATGGAAACAGGAATGACTTTTCCCTTCTGCCCCAAAGCGCCAACAGGGAAATGTGAATTGCGCCATGTGGCAAGCGCAAAAATTTCTGTTTTATAAATATCTTTAATTGGATTGAAACCACCATTCATATCACCGTAAAGCGTCGCATAACCAACAGACACTTCGGACTTGTTACCTGTCGTAACCACCATCGAACCAAATTTATTCGATAGCGCCATCAGCAATGTACCGCGCAATCGCGATTGAATATTTTCCTCAGTAATATCATTAGGTAAATCACCAAACAGTGATGACAATGACCCCTCCAGCACGCCGACGCTGTCTTCAATCGAAACTTCATCAAGCTTCACACCGAGCAAATCAGCACATTCTTTTGCGTCATCAAGGCTTTCTTGAGAGGTAAATTTAGAAGGCAACATAATGCAATGCACGTGTTCAGGCCCCAATGCATCAGCGGCTAATGCTGCGCAAATTGCACTGTCAATACCACCTGATAGACCCAGTAAAACACTTGGAAAGCCGTTTTTGCGAACATAATCCCTCAGACCCAACATCGCGGCTTGATAAGTAGCAGCCAACCCCTCTTCCAATGGGGTTGTCTGGTCACTTAAGCATCTGGCTGTTTCCTCAGATAAAATCCAGTCAGTATGCACAATATCTTGCTGCCAAGCCGGTAATTGTACCTGCACTTCACCAGCCGATGACATCACAAAGCTTGCGCCGTCAAAGACCAACTCATCTTGACCACCCAGTTGGTTCACATAGACCAGAGGCAAATCGGTGGCACGACTTCGAGCTAAGGCATGCACCAGTCGTCTTTCCGGTTTACCTGTCTCATAGGGTGAGCCATTTGGCGATATTAGAATTTGCGCACCACTGGATTTCAGATGCGCACACACATCTTCAAACCAAATATCTTCGCAAATCGGCAAACCTATCTTCAAATCACCTGATGATGTGGAGACGGTGACAGGGTCAGGTAATTTTCCGGCACGAAACAGTCGTTTTTCGTCAAAAACTGAATAATTTGGCAAATGCACTTTATGACGAATATGACTGCGCCCACCTTCTGCCACCATGACACTATTATAAAGTGCGCCATCTTCCTCATATGGCAAACCAAAGATATAAGCAGGTCCACCGTCAGCAGTTTCAGCAACAAGGTTATTAGCAATATCCTTGATATAGCGGACAAAAGCCCGTTTCATAACCAAGTCTTCAGGTGGGTAGCCACATAAAAATAACTCACTAACGACAACAAAATCAGAGCCGTCCTTAGCTGCTTCAGCGCGCGCAGCACGCAATAAATCCGCATTGCCGGAGACATCTCCGACCTTAGGATTTAGCTGTGCCAGCGTTATGGTTATTTTTTCTTCCATAGCAGGTATTTAGCGTTAGTCACGGCTGAGAACAAGCCCAACCTCCACCCTCTTGAATTTTGTCTAAAAAGCTGACAAAAGAAAGTTGAAAATAGGCAAATCTAAATAGGTTAAAGCCGCAATAGGTTAGATAAGGTTACAAGATGAACTGGTCTCCAGATAGTTGGCGCAACAAGCCTGTCAAGCAAGTGCCAACTTATGACGATAAAAAAGCATTAAAAGACGTGGAAGAGCGCCTTGCAGGTTATCCGCCTCTGGTTTTTGCTGGTGAAGCAAGGAATTTAAAAAACCAACTGGCGAGTGTCTGTAATGGAGAGGCTTTTTTGCTTCAAGGTGGAGATTGTGCTGAAAGCTTTGCAGAACATCAGGCAGACTATATCCGTGACACATTCCGCGTCATGCTTCAAATGGCTGTGGTGCTGACTTTTGGCACGAAACTCCCTGTTGTTAAAGTCGGACGAATTGCCGGTCAATTTGCCAAGCCGCGCTCTGCTGACACAGAAACTCTAGATGGAGTTGAACTGCCAAGTTACCGCGGCGACATTATTAATGGTATTGAATTTACCGAAGAAGCTCGTGTCCCCGACCCGACCAGACAGATATCTGCTTACAGACAATCTGCCTCGACATTGAATTTACTCCGCGCCTTTGCCAAGGGGGGGTATGCAGATTTGAATGAAGTTCATCGCTGGAATCTCGGCTTTGTGGCAGAAAGTCCGCAAGGCGAACGCTATCAGGAGATTGCTGACCAGATTGACGCCGCAATGAGCTTTATGAATGCCTGCGGGATTAACAGCATTACCGCGCCGCAAATGGGCATGGTTGATTTTTACACAAGCCATGAAGCGTTGTTACTTGTCTACGAACAAGCTTTGACCCGTCTCGACAGCACCAGCGGCGATTTCTACGATACATCCGCGCACATGCTGTGGATTGGTGACCGTACCCGACAGCCGGATAGCGCCCATGTCGAATTTTTATCAGGTATTAAAAACCCGATCGGGTTGAAGTGTGGGCCAAGTCTAGACCCTGAAGAGTTAATCACACTTCTTGATAAGCTTAATCCCGACAATGAACCGGGACGTATAACGCTTATTTCAAGATTTGGTCATGATAAGGTTGAGGATCATCTTCCGGCTCTTATCAGAAAAGTCAAAACTGAAGGCCGTAAAGTTGTCTGGTCATGCGATCCAATGCACGGCAATACAATCAAGGCTTCCAATGGTTATAAGACACGCCCTGTAGATCGTATTCTGACAGAAGTGGAACAGTTTATCAGCGTTCACCAAGCAGAAGGCACACATCCTGGCGGCATCCACTTTGAAATGACAGGTCAAAATGTGACTGAATGTTTGGGTGGAGCACAGGCGATTACAGAAGCAGATTTATCCAGCCGTTATCACACACATTGTGACCCACGCCTTAACGGTTCACAAGCACTTGAGCTAGCTTTCCTTATCAGTGAGAAACTGAAACGCCACCACGAAGAAAATACGAAAGTCGCTTAATTTAGAAATTTAATTTTCTATTTTAGCTTACCAGTTGCTTCATTGTGACAAGCTCTTCTGCCGCTGTTGGGTGCACAGCGACAGTCTCATCAAATTGCGACTTGGTTGCACCCATTTTCACGGCAATACCAAAAGCCTGAATCATTTCCCCACTATCAGGGCCGACAATGTGAAGACCGAGGACTTTATCAGTATTGCGGTCTACAATGAGTTTCATAAGTGTCTTTTCATCACGGCCGGATAATGTGTGTTTCATTGGTCGGAACACGGATTTATAAATATCAACGTCAAACTTATTATCTCTGGCTTCTTCTTCGGTCATGCCGACAGTCCCCACAGGCGGTTGAGAAAAAACAGCTGTGGGGATATTGGAATGATCTACAGCAAGCGGTTTGTCGTTAAAAACAGTTTCAGCAAAAGCCGCGCCTTCTCTGATGGCAATGGGCGTAAGTTGGCTTCGATCTGTCACGTCACCAACAGCGTAGATATTGTCCACTGTGGTTTGGGAGTAAGCATCAACTTTAATTTCACCTTTTGCTCCAAGTTGAACCCCGACAGTATCTAGCCCTAACTCTTGAACATATGGCACCCGACCCGTCGCATACATCACACATGATGTTTCCCGGCGCGTCCCATTTTTAAAGGTAACTACAAAACCCTTCCCGTCTTTCTGAATAGAAGTGACGTCATTTTGAGTTTGAACATCCACACCTTTTTTAATCATTTCTTCTTGAACATGCCTACAAATATCACCGTCAAAGCCACGCAAAATTTCTTCACCGCGATAGATAAGAGTTACATTCGCGCCAAGCCCGTTGAATATACCGGCAAATTCAACAGCAATATACCCGCCGCCTACAATCGTAATATCAGACGGAAAGTCTTTTAAATAAAAAGCTTCATTGGAACTAATGGCGTGTTCAATACCCTCAATTTGTGGCATGAAGGGTGTCGCACCCACAGCTATCAAAATATAATTTGCAGTGATTTCACGCCCATCCAGCAATATGGTATGCGCGTCTTTGAAAACGGCTCTGCCGTTTAATATTTCCACGCCGGAGGCTTCCAGATTCTTAATGTAAATTTTGTTTAGACGGTCAATTTCCGTGTCTTTATTGGCAATCAACGTTGGCCAGTCAAAAGAGCTTTGACCAACCTCCCAGCCAAAACCGACAGCATCTTCAAATTCTTCGGCAAAATGACTGGCGTAAACAAAAAGCTTTTTAGGTACGCAGCCTCTAATGACACATGTACCCCCAACACGGTGTTCTTCTGCAATGGCAACTTTGGCGCCATGGGATGCACTCATACGTGCCGCCCGAACGCCACCACTTCCTGCACCAATAACAAATAGATCATAGTCAAAATTCATAATTCACCGAACTCCTTTAAGCCAGTTTCGGTCGCGATGACTGCCCCGGTCGCCAAACCTAGAAAGAGACCATGCTCAACGACACCGGGTATATTTAACAAGGCTTCAGAGAGAGAGGTTGCATCATCAATCTGCCCTAAAGCACAGTCATAAATATAATGACCGCCATCTGTTACAACCGGATTTTCAGCGCCCCGCAAAGTTACATCGCCTGCCAAACCATTGACACTAATGGCATTGCAAATCATCTGCGCGGTTGTTTCGTGCGCAAACGGATTAACTTCAACAGGCAAAGGGAATGCACCAAGACGCTCAACAAGTTTGCTGTCATCAGCAATTACAATCATACGCGCCGAGGCCGCAGCTACAATTTTCTCTCTAAGCAGAGCCGCACCGCCACCCTTAATAAGTGACAGTCCTGCATCCATTTCATCGGCGCCATCCACCGTCAAATCTAAACCTTCAAGTTCATCAAGATTTGCAAGCGGGATATTTAAGCCTTCGGCTTGTTGGCGGGTTTCCTCGGAAGTCGGCACACATCTGACATCCAACCCACCTGCACATTTTTCACCTAGCCCTGCAACAAAATGTTTTGCTGTTGAACCGGTACCCAAACCTAGCCTCATACCAGGGGCGACAAGTTCCAAAGCGCGAAGTGCGGCCAGTTTTTTTAAATCATCGTTGTTAGACATCTTTATTAAACTGCTCTTTTCTAATCATTTCCCATGCACTGTTGATAATCGCCATTCGGTCATTCGCCAAGTGCAGAATTTCAACCGGCACTCCTCGCGCTTGCAATTGATCAGGGTGATTTTCCCGCGAGGCATCTAACCATGCAGATCGCGCGACATCAAAAGAGGCCTCAGGGTCAATACCCAAAACTGCAAATGGGTCAAAAACATCAGGATTATGCCGAGCATGAATACGTGTGAAGTCGGCCTCATTGAGCGCAAAATTTTCTGCCACGCGGCGAAGGAATATTTCTTCAGCATGATTAAGCGTGCCATCCGCATAAGCGATATAAAACAACGCATCCAGAACATCTTCACAGACTTTTGGGCGGTCAGCAAAAATTTCTGCAACCTGACGCGCATAAGCTTCAAAACCTGCAATATCTTCTTGCGCCAGCTTATAAACACGAGCGACATTGCGTTGCTCACCTTCCGGTACGCGGCAAATACGGTAAAAAGCATCTACTTCCACAGGGGAAACAATACCATCTGCCTTTGCCATTTTTGCAGACAAGGCAATAAGTGCGATAGTGAAAGCAACTTCTTTATCAAGCTCACGATCAAAAGCATAATGACCGGCAACCGTCCCCGCGATAGCTCCCAAAGGCCCACCAAGATACGCCCCAACAACAGCACCTGCAAATTTTCCCCAGATTGACATGGCGGCAGATTATCAGCTTTCTTAAGATGAGTCAGGAATAAGGTTTTAAGCTTA
>DJZB01000022.1:0-50211 GCA_002450335.1 Rhodobiaceae bacterium UBA6963 | reverse complement strand
AAATTAGGCTTTGTAGGAAAGTATCGGCGCCATCCACTTTTCACAAATTTCAAGTGTCATGCCTTTTCTTTCAGCATAATCAGCAACCTGATCGCGGTTTATTTTGCCAACTCCAAAATAAGCACTGTCAGGGTGGCTGAAATAAAGCCCGGACACCGCCGCGCCCGGCCACATAGCAAAGCTCTCTGTCAATGTAAGTCCGATAGCCGCCTCTGCATCCAGTAACTTAAATAAAGTGCCCTTCTCAGTATGATCAGGTTGAGCAGGATAGCCCGGAGCTGGGCGAATACCCGTAAACTCTTCATTAATCAAAGCATCATTATCCAGCGCCTCGTCAGGTTCATAACCCCAAAGTTCGGTACGCACCAATTGATGCATACGTTCAGCAAAAGCTTCAGCCAGCCTGTCTGCAAGCGCTTTTGACATGATGGAACTATAATCATCTCCATCAGCTTCAAACTTTTTGGCGACTTCATCTTCACCATGACCTGAAGTAACAGCGAACCCGCCAATATAATCCGGCTTACCGCCAATTGGCTGGATATAATCTGCCAGAGCGAAATTTGGACGGTTATTTGTTCGAAGCATTTGCTGACGCAAAGTATGAAGGCGAGCCAATTCGGCGTTTCGGGTATCATCTTCATATACAATGATGTCATCCCCGTTGCGTGCAGCAGGCCAAAAGCCGACCACTGCCTTAGCGGTTACCCATTTCTCATCAACCATTTTATTGAGCATATCATTGGCATCTTTAAAAAGGCTCGTTGCTGCTTCCCCGACAACATTATCAGACAATATGGCCGGGTAACGGCCATGCAAATCCCAACTCTGGAAGAAAGGTGTCCAATCAATATAGTCGCGCAATTCAGCTAGATTATAATCCTCAAATACCTTCGTCCCAAGAAAAGAAGGTTTGACGGGGGTCACATCATCACCCTTGAAAGCATTTTCACGAGCCAGTTCAATCGGACAGCGCTTATCTTCACTGCGTCCTCGGGCATGCTTTTCTGCCATGGTCTCATAATCAGATCGGATTTCCTTACGATAATCTTCTGAGGTTTCATCGGATAAGAGACGACTGGCAACACCTACAGCTCGGCTGGCATCAGTAACATAAACGGTCTGCCCACGCTCATAATTTGGATTAATCTTCACTGCGGTATGTATTTTTGATGTCGTCGCACCACCAATCAACAATGGAATATTCAACCCCCGACGCTCCATTTCAGAGGCAACATGGCACATCTCATCCAGGCTAGGTGTAATCAGGCCAGAAAGGCCAATAATATCAACTTTTTCCTCAACAGCCCTGTCGATAATATCATTTGCGGGTACCATAACCCCCATGTCTATGACATCGAAATTATTACACTGCAAAACGACACCAACAATATTTTTGCCGATATCATGAACATCGCCCTTAACGGTAGCCATGAGAACCTTGCCCTTGGTCGATGATTGAATATTTACCCCGGCTTTTAGTGCCTCTTCTTTTTCTTTATCCATAAAAGGCTCAAGATAAGCCACGGCTTTTTTCATTACACGAGCAGACTTGACGACTTGGGGTAAAAACATTTTCCCATCGCCAAACAAATCCCCGACCCTATTCATGCCATCCATTAGTGGGCCTTCAATCACATTAAGTGGGCGATCAAAACTTTGGCGGGCTAGCTCAGTATCTTCTTCAATATAGTCACCAATGCCGTTAACCAACGCATGCATAAGCCTGTCGGGCACAGATGTCTCGCGCCAACTTAAATCGGCTTCCTGCTTGGCGCCACCCTGGCCAAGATAATCTTCGGCGACCTTTAATAGATTGTCTGTCGCGTTATCATTGGCATTGAGCAACACTTCTTCAACAGCGGCTTTTAATTTTGCATCAATGTCTTCATAAATTGCCAACTGACCTGCATTCACAATGCCCATATCCATGCCGGAATGAATGGCGTGGTAAAGAAAAGCAGAATGCATCGCTTCTCGAACCGCATCATTGCCACGGAATGAAAAAGAAATATTCGACACGCCACCCGAAACATGTGCACCGGGAAGCTCTGTGCGGATTCTCTTAGTGGCCTCGATGAAATCAACTGCGTAATTATTATGCTCTTCAATGCCTGTCGCGACAGCAAAAATATTCGGATCAAAAATAATATCTTCTGGAGGGAAACCAACTTCATTAACCAGTATTCGGTAAGAGCGCGCGCAAATTTCAAATTTTCTATCCGCGGTGTCTGCCTGACCCTGCTCATCAAAAGCCATGACAATAACGGCTGCTCCATACCGCAAACACAATTTTGCATGTTTCAGGAACTCAGCCTCACCCTCTTTGAGAGAAATAGAATTTACGACTGCCTTGCCCTGAACACATTTCAAGCCGGCCTCAATAACCGACCATTTAGAGCTATCAATCATTATTGGCACACGCGCGATATCCGGTTCGGTTGCGGCAAGGTTCAAAAATTTGGTCATAGCAGCTTCACTGTCGAGCATGCCTTCGTCCATATTCACATCAATAATCTGAGCGCCATTCTCAACCTGCTGACGAGCCACATCTAAAGCCGCTTCATAATCACCGTCTGTGATGAGTTTCCTAAACTTTGCAGAGCCGGTAACATTTGTGCGTTCCCCGACATTCACAAAACGGATGTCTTCAGTCATGGTGAACGGTTCAAGACCGGACAAACGAAGCAGTTTTTCAATTTCAGGAATGGCCCGCGGCTTGTTTTGTGCAGCAGCATCGGAAATCGCGGAGATATGGTCAGGCGTTGTGCCACAACAACCACCTAAAATATTCACAAGGCCCGACTCCGCAAATTCACCGACAATTGCTGCCATCTCTTCGGCCATTTGATCATATTCACCAAATTCATTTGGCAGGCCGGCATTGGGATAAATGCATATATTGGTATCAGCGATACGTGAAATCTCGGCAACATAGGGACGCATCTCTTCAGCACCCAGCGCACAATTCAACCCGACAGAAAAAGGCTTGCAATGTTTAACAGAATTCCAAAAGGCTTCCGTCGTCTGACCTGACAAGGTTCTACCGGAACGATCTGTGATTGTACCCGACACCATCAAAGGCAGTTCAATACCTGTTTCTTCAAACGCTGATTGAACAGCGTGAAGCGCCGCCTTTGCATTCAGTGTATCAAAAACAGTCTCAATGAGAATGATATCCGCTCCGCCCTCAATCAAGCCGCGCGTTGCCTCGGTATAGGCCTCTACAAGCTCATCATAATGGACATTTCTCATGCCCGGGTCGTTAACATCCGGCGATATGGATGCTGTCCGATTAGTTGGCCCCAAAGCGCCCGCCACATAACGTGGACGTGTCGGGTCAGCAGCTTCAAACTTATCACACGCCTCTCGTGCCAGCTTTGCGCCGATGACATTCATTTCATAAGCAAAATTTTCCAGTTCGTAATCCGCTTGGGCAATCGTGGTCGAGGAAAATGTGTTGGTTTCTAAAATATCCGCACCCGCCTCAAGATAAGCCGCATGAATATCGCGTATCATATCCGGCTGGGTAAGCGACAAGAGATCATTATTACCCTGCAAATCAACATGGAAATCAGCAAAGCGGGTGCCACGATACATTGCTTCATCCGGCTTGTGACGTTGAATCATTGTACCCATCGCCCCATCTAGGGTCAGGATGCGCTGTTCGGTTAGGCGAGGCAGTTCTGTAATTCTTTTTGTTCGATCCCAACTCATAATTAAACCCCAACCTTTTCTAGACTTAGGGTTTTGCAAACAGCCTTTGTGACAGTTACCTGATTAAGCGTATAAAAATGTAAATTTTCAAAACCGCTATTAATTAAATCACGGCATTGATTTGTCGCTAATTTAATGGCGAGTGCGCGGCGACTTTCCAAATCATCATCAAGCCCATCGAATTTACTTTTCATCCAAATCGGCACTGAGGCACCACAGGCTTCAGACATCCGCAAAACACCTTTAAAGTTAGTTGTTGGCATTATGCCGGGGATAACAGGAATATTGATTTGGTTGTCTGCAAGCACGTCCCTGAAACGATAATGTTGCTCTGTGTCAAAAACAAATTGCGTAATGGCACGGGTTGCCCCTGCATCAATTTTTGCTTTGAGAAGGTCAATATCTGTTTGCATATCTCCTGACTCGGGGTGTTTTTCAGGGTAAGCGCTAACCGTTATGTCAAACCCGCCGCGTTGCGCGAGAGCGTCAACTAACTCAACAGAGCCATTATAGCCGTCAGGATGCGGGCTAAAGGCCTCCATATCAGGCATATCGCCTCGCAAGGCAACAATATGCTTAACGCCTGCTGAAGCGTAATCTTCAATTACCTCATCTACTTCAGATTTAGACGCCGCAACACAGGTGAGATGTGCAGCCGGCTTCAAATCTGTTTTTGTCACAAGGTGCTTTACGCATTGATGAGTACGGTCGCGTGTAGACCCTCCCGCGCCATATGTAATCGACACAAAATCAGGTTTGATAGCAGCGAGCTCATTAATAACATCCCAAAGCTTAACTTCAGCCTCAGCTGATTTCGGTGGAAAAAATTCAAACGAAATAGAGGTCATATTCTTCTTTTCTATTGCTTATTTTGTAGTGAGTTTTGTTTGCCGGGGTTCAGGACAGATACATTGCTTTTAATACCTGACCATATGGTAACCCGAAGACTTTCTGACGGGCTTGATTTAGTGCCCCGCCTATCCAGATGGACATAATCATGTGAGGTAATATCAACATCATTAAACACTTTAAGAATCTCATCTTTAGAAAATCCAAGCCGCCTGTGCGCGTGATGCTCTCGTAATGTCTCCATTTCATGAGGTGCAAAATCAACAACCAAAAGCAAACCATTTGGCGAAAGAATTCTGGAAGCCTCAGAAATCGCAGCAGCAGGATCATCTAAAAAGTGAAGAAGCTGATGAATAACAATAAGATCAGCTGAGGCACTTTTTAATGGAAGTAACGCAACATCTCCAAGGCGAACTTGACAGTTGGAAAGAGACAATTCTTCAAGCCGTGTACGCGCAAGAGCAAGCATCTCAGCGTTTAAATCAAAACCGACAGCCTTGTTAGCACGCGGGCCGAACAGTTCAAGCATTCGCCCAGCCCCGGTACCAAAATCAACAAACTCATTTATCTTTCTGTTCCCAAGCATTTCCAACATCTTGGACTCGATTTTACTATCCGCGATATGAAGATTCCTGAGAGTTTCCCAGTTCTCTGCATTTGAAGAAAAATAATCTTGCGCTTTTTCCGATCGATTGGATTGCACTTGAAGAAAGCGATCATAATCACGTTGCAAAATTAAATCATTACCCGGCAACATAGAAACAACCGCAGAAACAATCTCCGCTGAGTGCCCTTGATCTGACAAGCGATAAAAGACCCAGCTACCTTCCGGGTAACGCATGACCAGACCGGCTTCAGTTAAAAGTTTTAAGTGCCGACTTACCCGTGGCTGACTTTGCCCTAAAATATGGGTCAGTTCTGTCACGGTTAATTCACCATAGTTAAGAACCGCCAGAAGCCGTAGACGGGTTTCTTCTCCTGCGGCTTTAAGTGCTGCCAGTAAATTTTCCATACATAAACCTCTTATATAAAATTATTTATAATATCATATAAACATATGTTTATATCTAAAAATTTATTTTGTCCAGCTTTCTTGTCATTAATTTTTTATGTATATTGATACCTAGTTTAGATTCTGTATTGGTAAGATCATGAATTCGAAAATCCCCCATATCCTAACCGTTCTTTTTTTTCTTACTGGATGTGCCGGTTTAAATACCGAACAATCTGATCCGTTAGAGTCTTTCAACAGATCAATGTTTGCTGTCAATCAGGGATTGGACAAGGTTATTTTGAAACCTACGGCTCAGGTCTATGGCGTTCTTCCTCAACCTGTGAAGATGGGGGTTGGAAATGTGCTGGCAAATCTATCCCTGCCAGTTACCTTCTTGAACCAAACAATGCAGGGGGAGACAGCTTCTGCCGGAAATACATTGGTAAGATTTTCTGTAAACTCTACAATAGGTATTCTTGGCATATTTGATGTGGCGAGCGGCTTGGGTGTTAGACATCAAAGAGAAGATTTTGGACAAACACTTGCCGTTTATGGTGTTGGCTCAGGACCGTATATATTTTTGCCGATACTCGGCCCCGGAAATCCGCGTGACTTGATCGGTCGTGCGGGTGACGCGGTTATCAACCCAATTTACTGGGCCGGAAACAATGACGACGAGGACGATATCAGGTTGGGTGTTACTCTTATTTCAGGCATTCACGCCCGCGAAGGTGCGTTAGAGTTGCTTGAAGAACTGGAAAATACATCTGTAGACTATTATACAACTGTTAAAAGTCTATATATTCAAAATAGAGATTCAGAAATTAAAAATGGTGCAACAAATATTGACGACCTTCCGGAAATCGATGATTTCGACGATTTTTAGTTCTGAGCTTAACTTCAGGCACTCATCATGATCAAAAAAATTATAATCTTATGTTCTGTATTTTTCTTGTCCCTTACCCCGGTAATGGCTGAAAAATCACCTGAAGCGGAAGCATTTGTTATGGGTGTCTCCAATAGAGTAATTGACATTCTTAATCTATCGACTGCTCAAGAAAAAGAAGATGCATTCAGAGCATTGCTTAATGAAAAGGCAAATTTGAACCGTATTTCTGCCTTCACACTCGGCAAATATAGACGCCAAATTTCATCCACACAGCTCCAAGAGTTTCAATCTCTTTTTGAAACTATGATTACTAAAGTTTACGCAAACAGACTGGGGAGTTATGAAGACCAGCAGATTGTTGTTCTCGGCAGTGAAAAGAAGAAAAAAGATTATCTTGTAGAAACTGAACTACGCTTCAGTGACGGTAGGGACCCGATAGCGATTGTATGGAGATTACGCCAAGAGAAAGACGGTAGAATTACACTTTTTGATCTACGTGTTCTGGGTATCTGGATGGCACTCGAGCAACGTGAGACATTCTTGTCCATCCTCAAAAACAATAATGAAGAGTTTAATGTCTTGCTGGACAATTTGCGTCAACAAATTGCAGCAGGGTCAACCGTAACTAGCGACTAAACTGTTTGTATTTAATACGTGTTGGCACTTCTGCGTCGGTCCCGAGACGCGCTTTCCTGTCAACTTCATAATCTGAATAGCTTCCCTCAAACCATTCCACATGGCTGTCACCCTCAAAGGCCAATATATGCGTAGCAAGCCTGTCCAAAAACCAGCGATCGTGAGAGATAATAACCGCACATCCTGGGAAGTCTTCCAATCCCTCTTCAAGCGCTCGTAAGGTTTCAACATCAAGATCGTTTGTCGGTTCATCAAGCAACAGTAAATTTGCTCCTGAACGTAGCATCTTTGCTAAATGCACACGGTTTCTTTCACCACCTGATAACAGGCCAACTTTTTTCTGCTGGTCACCGCCACGAAAGTTAAAGGCCCCCACATAAGCGCGGGAATTTACCTCGCCATTACCCAGTTCGATAATATCGTTGCCGTCTGAAATTTCTTCCCAGACTGTTTTGCCATCCTCAAGATTATCCCGACTCTGGTCGACATATCCCATTACAACCGTTTCACCGACCTTAAGATTTCCATCATCAGGGTTTTCAACACCTGTCAGCATTTTAAACAATGTCGTTTTACCCGCGCCGTTCGGCCCTATAACGCCAACAATGCCACCCGGAGGTAGCTGGAAAGACAAATCATCAATCAGCAACTTATCATCAAAACCTTTGGTTAAATTATCTGCTTCAATCACAACCCCGCCAAGGCGTGGGCCGGCAGGAATGGAAATTTGCGCGCGCCCTACTTCTTCGCGCTCTTTTTGATTAACCATATCCTCATAGGCAGAAATTCTTGCCTTACTCTTGGCTTGACGCGCTTTGGGAGAAGCTTGAATCCATTCGAGCTCTCTGGACAGGGTTCTTTGGCGACTGGCATCTTCTCTGGCTTCTTGGTCAAGTCTTTTGTGTTTCTGCTCGAGCCAAGAGGAATAATTCCCCTCATAAGGAAAGCCTGAGCCACGGTCCAGCTCAAGAATCCAGCCCGTGACTTGATCCAGAAAATATCTGTCGTGCGTTACGAGAACAACCGTACCGGCGTAATCAGTCAGATAATGCTGCAACCATGCAACAGTCTCAGCATCCAGATGGTTGGTCGGTTCATCAAGCAGAAGCATATCAGGCTTTGAAAGTAAAAGCTTACACAGTGCAACCCGGCGTTTCTCACCACCGGAGAGGTTCTCTACGGCAGCATCAGATGGAGGACAACGCAACGCATCCATGGCTTGCTCAACCTGACTGTCTAAATCCCAAAGGTTTTGGCTGTCCAGTTCATCTTGTAAAGATGCCATTTCATCGGCTGTCTCGTCCGAATAATTCATAGCAAGTTCGTTGTAGCGTTCAACCTTCGCCTGCTTTTCAGCCACACCTTCCATAACATTGCCCAAGACGTCCTTGGATGCATTCAATTGAGGCTCTTGCTCAAGATATCCCACCTTGGCTCCGTCTGCAGACCATGCTTCTCCTGAATATTCGGCGTCCAGACCTGCCATGATTTTTAGCAAGGTCGATTTACCTGAGCCATTGACCCCGACAACACCGATTTTAGCACCTGGAAAGAATGAGAGCCTAATGTCTTTTAAAACCTGTTTCCCACCGGGATAGGTTTTGGACAGCTGGTCCATTACATAGACATATTGGTAAGAAGCCATTTTAGATCCAGTTTAGAATTTCAATTATTGCCATTGCACCGATGAGGATACCGGAAACAAAGAAGGTGATGAATCTGTGCATGACATTGTTATAGATAGATTGAATAAGACTGTGAATTATCCTTAAAACAACATAAGCCCAAGCCAACTGAACTTGAATCCCGTCACCGTGACCGGAGAGAGCTATTGCAATAGCAACCGCATAAAAAGCCGTAGGCTGTTCATGCAGGTGGTTATAATTATCTCCAATTTGACGAATATTGCTTGGTAATTTTGAAGCAACATCAGCTGTATGCTTGGCAGCATCCGGTGCGATATCAAGATTGGACATATACCTAACGCGCGCAAAAATCGTGACGACCATCATCACAACAGACCACAGGCCAAGAACAATGACAGGTTGAAGAAGTGCTGTACTGATTTCCATATTACCCTCCAAGGTTATATTTATTTGTGCGGTCAGCTTGGCTCATGAGAAGCTCATTTAAAAGAACTAAATACCAAAATTTTCAGGTATCAGCGGAACGCAGTCTTTATAATATTCTTTAATACCGACAATATCTTTGTCGTAGTCACCAGTCATTAAAAATTCTTTACCAATAAAAATGGTGCGGGTTTCAAAATTTACTTTACACAAAATGAGCGGCACCTTTGCCCCCCAAGCAATATGATAGAAGCCAGATTTCCAGTCTTTTTGATAAGAGCGTGTTCCCTCCGGCGTAACTAAAACAATAGTCTTATCGACAGAGTTGAAATACTTAATCCCTTGCTCAACCACACCACCTTTTTGTGTTCGATCAATCGGAACAACTCCGAGGAAACTCATAATCACACTAAAGGGCCACCAGAAAAGAGTATGTTTTCCCATTACGTTTGGTTGAACACGTTTATTCAAAATTGCATAGAGAAACATCAAGAAATCCCAATTGCTGGTATGTGGCGCCGCAGCCAGCATCATTTTTGGATAATCAGGAAACTCCCCTTCAACACTCCACCCCAGCAAAGCACCAAAAAAACGGCTGAACCTGCTTAAAACAGGGATAAGAAATGGCACATTAAAAATTGTAAACTTTGAAACTTTCACGCTTTAACCTACTGACACAATTTTAGGGAGAATGGTGGGCCCGGCAGGACTCGAACCTGCGACCAAACCGTTATGAGCGGTTCGCTCTAACCAACTGAGCTACAGGCCCTCCGAGGAATTTCTAACACTTTGAAACAGAAAAAACTAGCGTGGCGTAAGGGTCAAAACATTTGGTTCATGACTTTTTGCAGCTTCGGGTTCTAACTGAATGTATGAAATAATAATCACCAAATCATCCGGTTGCACTAATCTTGCCGCAGCCCCATTAATACCAATAGTCTGAGACCCGCGTGGGGCTTCAATCGCATAAGTAGTAAAACGTGCACCGGTATTAATATTCAGAACATCAACCTGTTCATAGGGAAGAATACCCACCTCATCCAGCCAGTCGCGATCAATCGTGATGGACCCCTCATAATGCATGTCGCATTGGGTGACCCGCGCACGGTGTATTTTAGATTTCATGAGCGTAAGCAACATTTGCCAGAACCTAAGTATCAGTAAAGTTGGGGGCACTTTTGCGCCGATTGTGCCAAATTGTCAAGGCAACACTAGCTCTAACTATCGAGAAAACTCCGCAATTTTCTTGAACGCGATGGGTGCTTGAGCTTGCGCAATGCCTTAGCTTCAATCTGGCGAATACGTTCACGTGTTACAGAGAATTGTTGCCCAACTTCTTCCAGCGTATGGTCAGTATTCATTCCGATACCAAAACGCATCCGTAAGACACGCTCTTCACGAGGTGTTAAAGAAGCAAGAACCCGGGTGGTCGTTTCGCGAAGATTATTCTGAATCGCGGCATCAATCGGCAGTATGGCATTCTTATCTTCGATGAAATCACCAAGGTGGCTGTCATCTTCATCACCAATAGGTGTTTCAAGACTAATTGGCTCTTTGGCAATTTTGAGAACCTTACGCACCTTTTCCAAAGGCATGGATAATTTATCAGATAATTCCTCAGGTGTTGGCTCACGCCCAATCTCATGAAGCATCTGACGCGAAGTCCGAACAATCTTATTAATGGTTTCAATCATATGAACCGGAATTCGGATTGTTCGTGCCTGGTCAGCAATAGAACGGGTAATCGCCTGACGAATCCACCATGTCGCATAAGTTGAAAACTTGTAACCGCGACGGTATTCAAATTTATCTACGGCTTTCATCAAACCAATATTACCTTCCTGAATAAGATCCAGGAATTGCAGGCCTCGATTGGTATATTTTTTTGCAATTGAAATAACGAGACGCAAGTTTGCCTCAACCATTTCTTTTTTGGCGATACGCGCTTCGCGCTCCCCTTTTTGCACTTTACGAACAATGCGACGGAAATCGGCAATATCCAGCCCTGTCTCACCAGCGAGTTGTTGAATTTCATCACGGTAAGCATTTACCTCAATACGGTTATCACCAATAAAATTCTTCCAACCCTTACCGGTCAGTCTTGATACCCGTCGTGTCCAGCCGGTTTCATATTCATTACCTTGATAATGTTTAAGAAACTCTTCCCGGTCTACGCCGGATTTGTCTGCCATACGCCAAACTTGATTTTCAAGCGTCAAAAGCCGTTTGTTAATCATATAGAGTTGCTCAACAAGCGCTTCAATCCGACTGTTATTCAGAGAAAGCACTTTCACATGTTGAATAACCTCGGAGGTCATTTCTTCAAGTTTCTTCAATTGTGCCGCTGTAAGTTCTTTATTTCCGGATTTCAGCTCAACTTTGCGATCCTGAATGCGGCGTAATTTTTGGTAAATACTTGCAATCGCATCAAATGTCTCAAGTACTTGCGGCTTAAGCTCATTCTCCATTGCAGAGATGGAGAGATTGCTCTCATCATCCGACTCGTCTTCGCTTGGAACACCCTCGGCTTCACCTGTTGGCGCACCTGATGGAGGCGGAGCAGCACCTTCAGCACTTCTGTCA
The DNA here is from genome assembly GCA_002450335.1 of Rhodobiaceae bacterium UBA6963. Lineage (GTDB taxonomy): Bacteria > Pseudomonadota > Alphaproteobacteria > RS24 > RS24 > Micropelagius. The sequence goes on along the minus strand of DJZB01000022.1, from coordinate 38,474 downwards.
ATTTTCTTGGCATCAGGCCCGGCAAAAGTAGCATCAAGATCAATGATATCCCGCAGTAGAACCTTGCCGTCATTCAACTCATCACGCCAAATAATAATCGCTTGGAATGTAAGCGGGCTTTCGCAAAGACCGGCAATCATTGTTTCCCGCCCGGCTTCTATCCGCTTGGCAATCGCAATTTCACCTTCACGTGATAAAAGCTCAACCGAACCCATTTCGCGAAGGTACATGCGAACAGGGTCGTCTGTGCGATCACCGCCAGTGCCGGTTTTCGCAGATTTTACAACTGCTGTTGATTGACTTTCTGTGAGGCTTTCAGACTCTGAGTCCTCTTCCTCTTCTTCATGGTCATCATCATTTTCAATGACGTTTATACCCAGTTCTGAAAGCTGAGACAGGATGTCCTCAATTTGTTCAGAGGTAAATTTATCCAGTGTCAGCACTTTGTCTCGTTCACTCGCAGTGATAAAGCCACGCTGTGTAGCGGACTTAATCATTTTGCGAACAGCAACATCAGAGTCAATTAACGGGCTGTCAGAAGTGTCTTTTATTTCGACTTCTTCTGATTTTTTCTTAGCTTTTGCGCTCATTTATATCGTTTCCCCACACATTTCCCTACCCTAGTTTAGTGTTTTGCTTTCTAGGGTACTTATTTCGTTTTCAATAGCCATTAAGCGTTCAAAATTTTCCTGAGTTGTATCGCTAGCTAGATCAGTCTCAGCTTCGCGTTTTTCAGCGGTTAATGTTATTAACCTATGCTGCAATTCAACCGCGTCAAGCCAGCCGGAAACAACGTCTTCAGGATCACTTTCGGGGCGGACAAAAACCAACATACGCGCATCGGGTAATTGCTCCAGCCGCGTCATGAGATTTTCATATCCTATACCTATCAAATGCCCCTTAAGACCGCCACTGTCAAGGGGGGCATTGTGAGAAATTGCATCAACAATCGCGTCACGAAGAGATTTTAAATCATCCGTAACGAAATCAAGCTTTTCCAACTGACTTAAATGCGTGGAAAGCTGGTTTGAATGACGGATAAAGGCCAGCATAATCATTGCTTCTCTCGGGGGGAGCATTACCGCCCCACTTGCCAATGCTGAGCGTCGGGCCTCGGCGGAAGCACCGGATTTAAATTTATAAAATTTACCACCGCCTCTTTGCCGTGAATAACCGCCACCATAATTTGAACCGTAAAATTGCCCTCCATTGGCCTGAGGCCCACGGTTAGCTCGGTTAGCGGGTGCGAAGAGCTCATCTAAACGTTTTTTTATCTCTTCACCATAAAATTTTCGAACGTCAATATGCTCGATCTGCCTTACAGCTTTTCTCAACCTGTCAGAAAACGCCGCCCGTCTTTCAGGGGTATCGTAGGGCGCGTAAGCAAGTTCACGCTCCCAAAGCATGTCAATGAGACTATTGGCGCGCTCGAGTACATTATTAAAAGCCTCAGCGCCCCCCTCTCTGACCAAGTCATCCGGGTCTTTACCTTGTGGTAAAACCGCAAAACGCAAAGAATATCCGGGTTTTAAAAGCGGTAAAGCACGGTCAATGACCCGATAAGCCGCCCGCAAACCCGCCTCATCACCATCCAGACACAGAACAGGTTCTTGGACCAGTCGCCAAAGCAGAGATATTTGCTCTTCCGTCACCGCCGTACCCAGCGAAGCGACAGCATTATTGAATCCCCCTCGCGCGAGACCAATGACATCCATATAACCCTCAACAACAAGAAGGGTTTTGGTGTCAAAAGCTGACTGACGCGCCTTCGCAAAGTTGTATAACACCCGCCCCTTGTGAAACAACGGAGTCTCGGGGGAATTAAGATATTTGGCAGGCACCGAGGCTTCCAGCGCCCGCCCACCAAAGGCAATAACCCGATCCCGGGAGTCTGTTATTGGAAATATCACCCGATTGCGAAATCGGTCAATTAGGTCGCTTCGACCCTCCGGCTGAACGGCTAATCCGGCTTCAATAATATCTTTATCGGCAACACCCTGATCTTTGAGATGCTTAACCAGACCAACTCGGTCACCCGGCGCATAACCTAATCCAAATGATTGGATAAGCGTGTCATCCAAACCCCTTTTAACAAGATAATCAAATGCCTCACGACCGGCCGCACCGCCTAGACGCGTCTTGAAATACACTGAAGCCATCTCACAAATATCAATCAAAGAGGCATTTTTTTCTTCTTTTTCAACCATGCGTGGGTCTTGCGCGGGAACTTGTATGCCAGCGCGCGCAGCAAGGCGTTCGACCGCTTCAGGAAAACCCAACCCCTCTGTCTCCATAAGAAAATCAAATACGGTTCCATGCTTACCTGTTGAAAAACAATGATAAAATTGCTTTTCATCATTCACTGTAAATGAGGGTGTGCGTTCGTTTTTAAAGGGACTTAGACCAACGAACTCTCTTCCACGTCGGGTAAGCTTAACCTTTTGCCCGACAATATCCGAGACGGAAACACGGTTCTTGATTTCCTCTATGAAGCTTCTCGGATAGGCCATATTTTTATCTTACTGTCAGAGAGCTGACACGTCAGTAGCAAATTATTGTTGATATGGTTCTCCCGCATATGAACTGGGGAAAACTCTCTAGCCAAGCAGGTCTTTGACAATGCTGCTAACTTTTCCGAAATCCATTTGGCCAGGATAGCGCGCTTTTAACTCGCCCATGACACGACCCATATCTTTTAAACCGCTGGCTTCAGTTTCATTGATAACATTTTCAACGGCAGCACGTGACTCATCTTCATCAAGTTGGCGCGGTAAAAAACCCTTGATGATTTCGATCTCCTCGAGCTCTTGATCTACAAGCTCCTGCCGATTTGCTTGCTTATATGTTTCTGCAGACTCAACCCGTTGTTTAACCATTTTGGAGAGGATTTCTAGAATCTCCTCATCCGATACGCCTTCGGTATTATCGCTGCTCCGCGCGGCAATGTCTCTGTCTTTAATAGCAGCATTGATAAGGCGAAGCGTTGAGCTTTTCCTGCGGTCTTTAGCCTTTACGGCCTCTTTCAAAGCATCATTGATTTGATCACGCATAAAACACCTTAATGGTTTTTAAAACCTGCCATGAACCACCACTTCTATTAGCTGGCTTTGCAAGCTGGCGGAAAATACTTCAAAGCTGGTATTCATGCAACGATTATCCTCAGGCTTTTTTGTCAATTCGCTGGACGCCTTATGAACTGCGGGAGAGAATCGTGTCAAATAGTTGCATTCACGGATTAATTATTAGTTAAAAAACATGCTTGGGGTACATCAGAAATTTTTAATTCACATTTGTTTTCTATTACTCTTGATTTTTAAGATTTCCTCCTTGACCCGCCCTCATGTTTTAATTAATTTCCCGACAATTTGGCCGGTGTTCTATCGGTCAAAGATCAGAATTTTGAACCCGCGTGAAACTCTATTCGAGGATAATATGCAAAGTATAAAAGCCGCCTTCATAAAAACTAAAATTAAATATTCCGGCTTCATTGTTACTTTTCCCATTCCTTTTTCACCTATGATTATGACCGGGGACTCACACTGATGACGGGCTGGGAAACACGCAAACCCACAGGGGTTCTTGTTCTCCCAGACGGCACATCTATTTTCGGAGTCGGCATTGGTGCAGTGGGCGCAGTTGCCGGCGAGGTGTGCTTTAATACCGCCATTACCGGTTATCAAGAAATCCTCACTGACCCATCCTATTCAGGGCAGATTGTGACATTCACCTTCCCTCATATTGGTAATGTAGGCACCAATAGCGAGGACACTGAAATAACAAATACAAGTAATGAAGACGCAGCTTTGGGGCTGATTATCCGCGAAGACATAACCCTGCCAGCAAATTACAGAAGCGTGTCGCATCTTAATGACTGGCTAAGCGGACGCAATCTTATCGGGCTAAGCGGGGTTGATACAAGGTCATTGACCAGTCACATCCGCGAAAATGGAATGTTCAACGCTGTTATCGCCCATGCCAAAGACGGCAATTTTGATATGGCGGCATTGCAGACAAAAGCAAAAGAGTTTTCCGGTCTTGAAGGCATGGATTTGGCTATCAATGTTTCCACACAAACAAACTATGAAAACACCCAAGGCCGATGGAGTTGGGGGGATGGTTTTGTCACATCCGAAACGCCCAAGAACGTAGTTGCCCTAGATTATGGCCTTAAGAAAAACATTCTTAGATGCCTGTCCTCTGCAGGTTGTCAGGTCACTATACTACCCGGCAATAGTTCAGCAGATGATGTGCTGGCGTATAATCCTGACGGCATCTTTCTATCCAATGGCCCGGGTGATCCCGCAGCCACGGGCAGTTATGCCGTGCCGGAAATACAAAAACTCGTCGCCAGCGGCAAGCCAATATTTGGCATCTGCCTCGGACACCAAATGCTTGCGCTCGCATTGGGGGCCAAAACCGAGAAAATGCCGCAAGGTCATCATGGTGCCAACCACCCCGTCAAAGACCTGACCACTGATAAAGTCGAAATTACATCTATGAATCATGGCTTTACAGTCAATAGAGACAGCCTGCCGGACAGTGTAGTTGAAACTCATGTCAGCCTATTTGACGGAACTAATTGTGGTATTTCACTCAAGGATAAACCGGTTTTCTCTGTTCAGTATCATCCAGAGGCCTCGCCAGGGCCGCAGGACAGTCATTATATTTTTGATCGTTTTGTTAAGGCTATGGGGGGCTGAGAATGCCAAAACGCTCAGACATAAAATCCATTCTTATGATAGGAGCAGGACCGATTGTAATCGGGCAAGCCTGCGAATTTGACTATTCAGGCACTCAGGCCTGTAAAGCTCTCAAAGAAGAAGGCTACCGTGTCATTCTGATTAATTCCAACCCCGCCACCATTATGACAGACCCAGAGCTGGCGGATGCAACCTATATTGAACCCATCACGCCCGATATGGTGACGCGGATTATAGAAATTGAAAAACCGGATGCTCTGCTCCCGACAATGGGCGGTCAGACTGCCTTGAATACCGCCATTGCCCTCGCTGAGCGTGGCGTTCTGAAAAAACATAACGTGCAACTTATCGGTGCAGATTTAGAAGCCATTAACAAAGCTGAAGATAGGCTTTTATTCCGTGAGGCAATGGAAAAAATCGGCCTAGAAAGCCCTCGCTCAAAAGTTGTGAAATCAGTTGAAGAGGCCCTTAATAATATTGATGCTGTTGGCTTGCCAACTATTATCCGCCCTTCTTTTACAATGGGGGGTACCGGCGGCGGGGTTGCTTATAACCGCGAGGAATTTGTCCAAATTGTCGAGCAAGGGCTTGAAGCCTCTCCCGTTACGGAAGTTCTTATTGAAGAAAGCATTATCGGCTGGAAAGAATATGAGATGGAAGTTGTGCGCGACAAAGCGGATAACTGCATCATTATTTGTTCTATCGAAAATGTTGACCCGATGGGTGTCCACACCGGGGATAGTATTACAGTTGCCCCTGCCCTGACGCTTACCGACAGAGAATACCAAATCATGCGCAATGCCTCGATTGCAGTGTTGCGGGAAATCGGTGTTGAAACCGGTGGCTCAAATGTACAATTCGCAGTTAATCCGGCAGATGGACGGTTAGTAATTATTGAGATGAACCCAAGAGTTTCGCGTTCATCTGCACTGGCCTCTAAGGCAACAGGCTTTCCGATTGCCAAAGTCGCGGCTAAGCTTGCAGTCGGTTATACACTTGATGAATTAAGCAATGACATTACAGGCGTTACCCCGGCGAGTTTTGAACCGACAATTGATTATGTCGTAACCAAAATTCCGAGATTTGCATTTGAGAAATTTCCCGGCTCTGAACCAATACTTACCACCGCCATGAAATCAGTCGGCGAAAGCATGGCAATCGGTAGGTGTTTTGAAGAGTCCTTGCAAAAAGCACTGCGTTCCCTTGAAACAGGTCTAACGGGATTAAACGAAAAGCTCATCGACGCGACAACAGACCAGTTACGCGCCTCACTGAAAACGCCTACACCAGATAGGCTCCTTCATATTGCCGATGCCTTACGCGCCGGTATGAGCGAGGAAGAAATTTGCAAACTCTCCGGCTTTAACCCTTGGTTTGTGGCACGGCTTAAAAATATCATAGATATGGAAGCCAAAATTAGAGAATTCGGACTTCCGGAGGATGTTGATAATTTCCGCGCCATCAAAAAACTGGGATTGTCTGACCGCCGCCTTGCTGAACTGACGGGTACAAGCGAAATTGACGTTCGTAACGCGAGGCACGCTCTGGATTTGAGACCAAAATTTAGAAGAATTGACACTTGTGCAGCTGAATTTGCCGCTCAAACCCCATATCTATATTCCAGTTACGAAACCATATCTCCATTCGACAATCAGAATGAAGCCGAGCCGTCTTCGCGGACTAAGGCGGTTATTCTGGGGGGTGGCCCAAACCGCATCGGTCAGGGTATCGAGTTTGACTATTGCTGTTGCCATGCGGCCTATGCCATGGGTGATATTGAAATTGAAAGCATCATGGTTAACTGTAATCCTGAAACAGTTTCCACCGATTATGACACGTCAGACCGCTTGTATTTCGAGCCACTCACCGAGGAAGATGTGCTGGAAATTTTGCATTGTGAGCAATCTAAAGGCGAGTTAGCAGGTGTAATTGTGCAATTTGGCGGGCAAACCCCTCTAAAGCTTTCTCAAGCACTTGAAGAAAACAACATTCCGATACTCGGCACCTCTCCGGATGCAATTGATCTGGCGGAAGACCGTGACAGATTTAAAGATTTGCTGGACCGCTTATCGCTTAAACAGCCGCCTAACGGAATAGCCCGTAGCGCGACACAAGCCCATGAGATTGTAAAGCAAATCGGCTTTCCGGTCGTTATTCGTCCGTCCTATGTCCTTGGTGGACGCGCGATGGAAATCGTTCATACCGAAGAGCAACTTGAAAGATATATGCGCGAGGCCGTGGTTGTCTCCGGCGACAGCCCGGTTCTGATTGACGGCTACTTGCGTGACGCTTCTGAAGTCGATGTTGATGTGCTGTGCGACGGTGAAGATGTCTATGTGGCAGGTATCCTTGAACACATTGAAGAAGCCGGTGTTCATTCGGGTGATAGCGCTTGCTCCATGCCACCCCATTCTCTTCCTGCAGAGATTATTGAGGAATTGGGGCGACAAGCCTCAGAAATGGCCTTGGCATTGAATGTTATAGGCCTAATGAATGTTCAGTTTGCTGTTAAAGACACCACAATATATGTGATTGAGGTCAATCCGCGCGCCAGTCGGACGGTGCCATTCGTAGCTAAAGTTTTAGGACAGCCAATTGCCCGCATCGCGGCAAAAATTATGGCCGGCAAAAAACTCTCAGACTTCAATCTGGCTAAGCCTGAATTTGAACATATTGCCGTTAAAGAAGCCGTTTTCCCATTTGGACGTTTCCCGGGGGTAGATACAATTCTTGGACCGGAAATGCGCTCAACCGGTGAAGTGATGGGGCTGGATATGAATTTTGCGACAGCCTTTGCCAAAAGCCAGATTGGTGGCGGTACGGTTCTCCCCATTGAAGGGACAGCCTTCATCTCTGTCAGAAATGATGATAAGAGCAAAATTGTGCCTTTAGCTGCAGAACTTCTTGAGCTTGGGTTTAAGATTTTGGCGACGTCAGGTACCTGCAAATTACTTGAAGAAAATGGCCTTACCGTTACGCAGGTGAATAAAGTGCTTGAAGGTCGGCCCCATATTGTCGACGCCATGAAAGATGCCACGGTTGAACTGGTTATCAATACAACTGAGGGTGAGCAATCATTGGCAGACAGCAAATCAATCAGACGGACAGCCCTTGAAATGAAAATTCCCTATTTTACAACTATTGCAGCAGCAGAGGCAGCAATTTCGGGCATTAAAGCTGTTCGCGCAGGCCCACTTGATGTCAGAAGCCTACAGGATTACACCGCCAATATCACATAAAGAGTTGACCTGAATGGGCTTTATGTCCGAACATTATATCTAGAATATTCGCGGAGGGGTTTTCGGCTTTCCGTTTCGATAAAGAGGATCTGAGTCATGGAAAAAGTACCAATGACCGAAGGAAGCTATCAAAAACTTGATGAAGAAATTAAGCTTCTCAAGGGTCCAGAGCGCCAGCGCATCATCAAGGCTATTGCCGAGGCGCGTGAACATGGCGATTTGTCTGAAAATGCCGAATACCATGCTGCAAAAGAACAGCAAAGTCACAATGAAGGCCGCATTCTTGAACTAGAGGATATGCTGAACCGTGCCGAAATTATCGATATAAGTTCTTTGTCAGGTGATAGCGTCAAATTTGGTGCGACCGTAAGCCTTGTTGATGAGGATACTGATGAGGAAATGACTTATCAGATTGTCGGGGATTATGAGGCAAATGTTGAAGAAGGCCGGATTTCAATATCCTCTCCAATCGCCCGTGGACTAATCGGAAAAGAAACCGGTGACAGCGTTGAGGTCAGAACGCCAGGCGGAAGCAAATTTTACGAAATTCTTGACGTTAAATTCGTCTAGTCCCCCTAAATAAGCATAAAAACTCACAAGTGACTTACACAAGTCTTAGAGGGGCACGCCGGGCTGTTTTTTGGTCTGGCGAATCGTCAAAGATGTTTTGACATTTGCGACATTCGGCGCGGGGGTAAGTTTTTGTGTTAGAAACATCTGAAATGATGATAAATCCTCAGAGACACATTTTAGAATAAAATCAATATCTCCATTCAGCATATGGCATTCACGGACTTCCGGCCAACTCCTTACAAGCCCTTCAAAAGCTTGCAGATCTTTATCTGCCTGACTATGGAGACCAACCATGGCAAAAACCGTGACGGTAAAGCCTAATTTGGCGGAATCTACATCTGCATGATAGCCGGTTAAATAACCGGCTTTTTCAAGCGCCCGAACTCGGCGCAAGCAAGGTGGCGCAGAAATCCCAACACTGTTAGCCAAGTCAACATTTGTCATCCGCCCATCAGATTGTAGGGCAGAAATAATTTTAATATCTATTCTATCGAGTTCTTTTTTCATAATGCCGAGTGATAAAGCCAGATTGCCTATATTGTAATTTTATTACCTTTTAGCGCAAGATTTATTCTTAGTTAAGTTTTAACCACCTAATTTACCTAAAAACTTTTTGAGTCAATTTTTTATCTTGACCATATGTCGGGATTCTAAGCATAAGAAGACATGTCAGATTCTATACATTCAAAAGTCCTAATCATTGGTTCCGGTCCTGCAGGCTACACGGCTGCCGTTTATGCTGCCAGAGCTATGCTTTCACCTGTTTTAGTGCGTGGCCTTCAACCCGGTGGTCAGCTCACAATTACAACGGATGTTGAAAACTACCCCGGATTTGCCGAGGCTATCCAAGGCCCCTGGTTGATGGAACAAATGGAAGCGCAAGCCGCCCATGTAGGAACCGAGATCATCTCCGATATCATTACGGATGCGGATTTGAAAGCCACCCCCTTCTCTTTTAAAGGCGATAGTGGGGCAACCTATACAGCCGATACAGTAATTATTGCCACCGGCGCTCAGGCCAAATGGCTTGGGCTGGACTCAGAGGACAAGTTTCAGGGCTTTGGCGTATCCGCGTGTGCCACATGTGACGGGTTTTTCTATAGAGACAAAAAAGTACTCGTTGTCGGGGGCGGGAATACAGCCGTTGAAGAAGCTTTGTTTCTAACCAATTTTGCTTCCGAAGTAACATTGATACATAGACGGGACGCTTTACGCTGTGAAAAAATCCTTGAGCAACGTTTACTGGCACATGAAAAAATCAATGTGTTATGGGACACTGAAATTGACGAGATTACTGGCACAGAAGAACCATTAGGCGTCACGGGTGCGCGTTTAAAAAACACCAAGACGGGTGCACTATCGGAGATTGAAGCTGACGGGATTTTTGTTGCCATTGGTCATGCCCCGGCAACAGAGCTATTCACGGAACAACTTGAGACCAAACAAGGGGGGTATCTCATCACCTCACCTGACAGTACAGCAACATCTATCCCGGGCATTTATGCTGCGGGCGATGTTACCGATGATATTTATCGTCAGGCTGTTACTGCTGCTGGTATGGGCTGTATGGCAGCTCTTGAAGCAGAAAAATATTTGGCAGAAAAAGAAGCTGTCTAGAATTTTAGCGCATTAGCTTGTGTCAAGTTCGTCAAAAACTTCTGTCATGATACGGCGCGCTTCAAGTGCTTTAGGCCAGCCGACATATATAGAAATATGCATCATCATTTCTTCGGCTTCAAGACGGCTGACCCCCTGATGTGCCAGACCTCTGAGGTGAACCTTAAGCTCCGTCTCATGTTCCTGAACAGCCAGCACAACACAGGTTACCAATGAACGGTCGCGAAGACAGAGGCCCGGTCTTGACCAGATATCGGCATAAGCAGTCGCCATAACCATATCTGACAATACGCCATTCTTTTGCCCTTCAGCGGGTCTTTCCCCAAATACGCGCTCGGCGACCTGCCAGCCCTTTTCGACACGGTCTTTAAAATCTTCTTCACTCATCTTATGAGCCTATTTAATTATTAATTCTTTAAGGATGCACAAAAACGCTGAATACGCGAACAAGCCTCTTCCAAATTCTCATCAGAGGTGGCGTAGCTGATACGAAAATGCGGGGACAAACCAAAAGCCGCCCCATGAACCACCGCAACACCTTGAGCTTCCAGCAAAGCGGTGGCAAAATCTTCGTCGTTTTCGATTACTCTACCTTCAGGCGTTGATTTTCCAATACACCCTGAACAAGATGGGTAAACATAAAAAGCACCTTCAGGTGTCAGACAGTTAATACCGTCTGCCTGATTGAGCATATCCACCACCATATCACGGCGTGTTTTGAAAACGGCGTTACGTTCGGCAATATAGTCCTGCGGCCCGTTTAACGCCTCAACAGCTGCCCACTGGCTAATGGATGTTGGGTTAGAAGTGGACTGGGACTGAATTTTGGTCATCGCCTTAATCAACGGCACCGGTCCGGCGCAATAACCTATCCGCCAACCCGTCATGGCATAAGCTTTTGAGACACCATTCATGGTCAAAGTGCGGTCATATAAAGATGGCTCTACCTGTGCAGGTGTCGCGAAGGTAAAATTATCATAAACAAGATGTTCATACATATCATCTGTAAGAATCCAGATATCCGGATAACGCACCAATACATCTGTTAGTTTTTTCAACTCATCTGCCGTGTAGGCCGCGCCTGAAGGGTTGGAAGGTGAATTAAAAATAAACCACTTGGTTTTGCCGGTAATGGCGGCTTCAAGAACCTCTGGTTGAAGTTTAAAGCCATCCTCGGCTTTAGCTTCAATAATCACAGATGTCCCACCTGCAAGACTGACCATATCCGGATAACTCACCCAATAGGGTGCCGGGATAATAACCTCGTCACCAGGGTTTAATGTCGCCATAAGCGCGTCATAAATGACGGGCTTCCCCCCCGGCGCCACAAAACATTGATCCTGAGTATAACTAAGGTCATTATCCCGCTTAAACTTTTCACATATAGCTTCCTTCAACTCAGCAATGCCATTAACGGCAGTGTATTTAGTTTCACCGCGATTAATCGCTTCTACCGCCGCTTGTTTAATATTATCCGGCGTATCGAAATCAGGTTCACCTGCACTCAGTCCAATGACATCCACTCCAGAAGCGCGTAATTCCCTTGCCTTGTCAGAAATGGCAATGGTTGCCGAAGGCTTAACACGTGACAGAGTTTCAGAAAGAAAAGATGAACCGGACATAAATAACTCCTAGAGGAAGGCGTGTAGGAAACACCACAAGAAGACAAATTACGCCCACAGCCTGCAAAATACAAGCAAGCTTTAGGGAACCCCAAAAAAACGTTGTTAGAGTTTGGTTACTGACCCGTGTCGTCATCAGAGAGTAAACGCGGCAAGTGCCAGTAGAGCAGCAAACCGAATATAATCATTCGAATAACATCACTTATGATTTCAGAATTTAGAGGGCGAACTTCACGTCGCAAAAAGGCATTTGCGCCCTCTTCCTCAGAAAGAAGCTCATCCAAACGCGCCATATCAGAAGCAATTAAGTCAGGGAATACAGTCGTAATAGCAAAACTTAAAAGATCTACTGCTGTTACACCCACAACAATCATGCTGACTGTCGAGATAATCGCAAAATATATTTTTCTAAAATTAAGAAGCATGTTCATTCCTTTTTCTTTTTTTATTTAGAACCCGGCAATACTAGTAAATTGACTGGCGATGTCTATATTATTCCTATGTCTGAAGAGCAGCAAAGTCTGACCGGCCGCAAACCTCTGCCGCCCATCCCTGAGCCGGGTTTAAACGAAGCTTCGTTGGAAAGTTTTGTCCCGCACCGACCGATACGCCCCATGAAAACTGAGGGTGGACGGGTCTTTAATTTAAAATCTGAGTTTGAACCGGCAGGTGATCAACCTAAAGCCATTAACGAACTTTTAGAGGGCATAAATAGTGGCGAAAGTGATCAGGTATTGCTTGGTGTCACGGGGTCAGGAAAAACCTTTTCCATGGCGCAGATTATCGCCCAAACAGGTCGCCCTGCCCTTATACTCGCCCCAAACAAAACACTTGCCGCACAGCTTTACGGCGAGTTTAAAAGCTTTTTTCCTGATAATGCAGTCGAATATTTTGTCTCTTATTATGATTATTACCAACCCGAGGCCTATGTTCCCAGAACAGACACCTACATAGAAAAAGAAAGTAATATTAACGAGCAGATTGACCGGATGCGGCATGCCGCTACACGGGGGCTTCTTGAGCGCGATGACATCATTATCGTCGCTTCCGTTTCCTGTATTTACGGTATCGGCTCGGTCGAAACATATACGGAAATGAGTTTCGATTTAGAAGTCGGTAAAAATATACCCCGCGCTCAATTACTGGCTGATTTAGTCGCCCTTCAATATACCAGAAATGAGTTAGGTTTTGCGCGCGGTGACTTCAGGGTTCGTGGCGACACAATTGAGTTATTTCCCGCACACTGTGAGGACCGCGCATGGCGCATAGAACTCTTCGGAGATGAAATTGATGCCTTGACCGAGTTTGACCCTCTTACAGGGAATAAAATGGGATCACTTGATTTTGTTCGGGTCTATGCCAATAGCCACTATGTTACACCGCGCCCGACACTTAATCAGGCTGTACAAAGAATTAAAAAGGATTTGCAAATCCGGTTGAAGGAATTTGAAGTTGCCGGACGTTTGCTGGAGGCTCAACGCCTTGAGCAACGTACAGAATTTGATATTGAAATGCTTGAAGCCACAGGCTCCTGCGCGGGCATTGAAAACTACTCACGCTATCTCACAGGCAGAAAAGGCGGAGAGCCACCTCCAACGCTTTATGAATACCTCCCGGATAATGCCATTTTATTTACTGATGAAAGCCATGTAACCGTGCCACAGATTGGCGGCATGTTTAAGGGTGACTTTAAACGTAAATCCACACTCGCAGAATTCGGTTTCAGACTACCCAGCTGTGTTGATAACCGCCCAATGAAATTTGAAGAATGGGATTTGATGCGCCCGCAAAGCATCCATGTTTCAGCAACCCCCGGCCCTTGGGAGATGAACCAGACCGGTGGGGTTTTCGTCGAGCAAGTTATCCGACCAACAGGGCTGATTGACCCTGTATGCGATATAAGGCCGGCAAAATCTCAAGTCGATGATTTAATTTCAGAATGCCATGAGGCCGTTAAGAAAAATCATCGTGTGCTTGTCACGACCCTCACAAAACGCATGGCTGAAGATTTAACTGAATATATGCATGAGCAAGGGCTTCGCGTGCGCTATATGCATTCCGATATTGACACCCTTGAACGGATAGAAATCGTTCGGGATTTGCGTATGGGCGCATATGATATTTTGATTGGGATTAACCTACTAAGAGAGGGGCTTGATATTCCTGAATGTGCATTGGTTGCAATACTTGATGCCGATAAGGAAGGTTTTTTGAGATCAGAGACCTCACTCATCCAGACCATAGGACGCGCGGCGCGGAACATTGACGGACGCGTCTTGCTTTATGCAGACAAAATGACAGGTTCAATGGAACGCGCATTGGCAGAAACCAAAAGACGCCGCGAAAAACAAAGTTCTCATAATGAAGCCAATAATATCACCCCGGCATCTGTGCAGAAAAATATCGGTGACCTGCTTGAAGGTATGGCTGATGCGCAGGATAATATGGCGCCGGGACCATATCGTGTAAAAGAAGGCATGGCTGAAGCGCAAGCCCCTCTGCTTGGTGATAATTTACGCACGCATATTGAGGAGCTTGAAAAGAAAATGCAAACCGCTGCGTCAGATCTTGAATTTGAAGAAGCAGCACGTTTACGCGATGAGATCAAGCGACTACAACAAACTGAACTGGTGGTGGCAAATGATCCACTCGCCCGCCCCGCTGAAGTTGAAAAAAGAGTTTCAGAGGCAACCGGTTCCAAAATGGGTAGAAAATGGACACCCAAAAAACACCGCCGTTCTCGCTAGCATAAACATACTTAAGGAAACCCCATGACCAAAACAGTTTTGATAACAGGCGCCGCACATAGAATTGGTCGCGCTGTAGCATTGGGATTGGCTGAGGATGGCTGGCAGATTGTTATACATTATAGCAACTCTGAAAATGCCGCTAATGAGCTGGCTCAAATAATTACTGACAAAGGCGGGGATGCCAAGACGCTGCAAGCAAATCTTGGTGATGCAGGAGAAACAAGCAGCCTGATTTCTCGTGCCATGGAAACTGTAGGCCCATTATCCGCTCTAATTAATAATGCATCGGTTTTTGAACGCGACGAGGTGGCGACCTTGACGGATGATAGCTGGGATATGCATTTGAATGTTAATTTAAAGGCGCCGGCTATACTGATGCGCGACTTTGCCAAACAAGCACAGGCGGGAGGTAATATTATTAATATTATCGACCAACGAGTTTGGCGCCTAAACCCAGACTTCATCAGCTACACGGTCTCCAAAACAGGATTATGGACACTGACCCAAACATTCGCTCAAGCCTTGGCAGAGCAAAAAATACGGGTCAATGGCATTGGCCCCGGTCCAACTTTAGCGAACCAAAGACAAAACCCTGAAGAGTTTGAGAAACAAACCAGACTTGTGCCCCTCGGTTCCGGCGCAAATCCACAAGACATTATTGATGGGGTGAGATATATATTGTCGGCACAGGCCATGACAGGCCAGATGATTGCTCTTGATGGTGGACAACACCTCGCCTGGAAAACGCCGGATGTAACTGAAGTTGTTGAATAACCCTGATAACCCTCATAACCTCCATGACAATGCTTAATTATGTCATTAACAAAGAATTTTATCCGTAATGAATAAACCCTTGCCATCCAAACTTGCCGTCACACCGGAAACAAATGTATTTGCCAATGCCCCAGCCGGTCTGATGCATGTATTTGTCCATGATTACAAATTACCGGCTTCAATTGGCATCCACCCTCATGAAAGAAGAGACAGGCAAAATATTATTGTCTCCGTGGATTTGAGCATTGAGGACAATGCTGCTTCATCCCCCTCCGATGTACCACAGCATATTTCGGATGTTGTCTGCTATGAAAATATCACCAATCTGATTTCTGATTTGGTGAAGGACAAACATATCGACCTTGTCGAACAACTTGCCGAAGAAATTGCTCAACTCTGTCTCAATTTGCCGCGCGTAACGCTTGCCCGCGTCAAAGTTGCCAAACCGGACGCAATTGAGTCAGCAGGTTCAGTCGGTGTAACAATTGAACGCTTTAAAAGTTTCTAAGAACGGATTTTCAGGAATTTTTTTAAATTGACCTAAGCAACGAGAACTAAAGCGAATTTTCTGATTATCGGGTAGTTAATCACATACCGCCTGCAACAGAATAAAATAATTGTAAACCCCATTCTCTTTAAGAAATTTTTTATTATTTTGTCTCTTGATTTTAATTTTAACATATAAAACAATGAGTTATAAAAATGCCTAAAAATTATGCAAAGACGTGGCTATTCAATAAATACAACCACTTGGCAGATATGATAGGGTTTTTTTCACAAACTTATCCACAGTTGTCGTGGATGCTTTTTTTGACATTTTTTACTAGGAAAATGTCCACAAGGTTACGATTTTAAAACGACAAGAGGTATATACTGCATGAATATGCAGAACACATCAGAAACCGGCTCACCTATCGGTACGGATTTGATTAAGGCCAAGGTTAAAACCCTTCCTAATGGGCCGGGTGTGTATCGTATGCTTGGGTCAAATGATGATGTTTTATATGTAGGCAAGGCCAAGAACCTCAAAAATCGCGTATCGTCCTATACACGTATCAGCGGTCACTCCAATCGTATCGCAAATATGATACGGCTAACTCATAATATGGAATTTATCCGTACTCAAACAGAAGCAGACGCTTTGCTGTTAGAAGCAAATCTCATCCAGAAATTCAAACCTCGGTTTAATGTCTTGATGCGGGATGATAAAAGCCTTCCTTATATTTTGTTGGCAGATGATCATATTATTCCACAAATCACAAAACATCGCGGAAGTCGCAAACGCAAAGGTGACTATTTTGGACCCTTCGCATCTCCTGGGGCAGTGAACAGAACACTCAATACGTTACAAAAAGCTTTCTTGCTGAGATCGTGCAATGACAGCGTATATGATAGCCGGACGCGCCCTTGTCTGCTTCATCAAATCAAAAGATGCAGTGCGCCTTGTACGAATGAAATCTCACCGGATGATTATAGCCTGCTTGTAAAACAGGCGCGGCAATTCCTATCCGGAAGCAATCAGGATATTCAAGGAGAGCTTGCCCAACAGATGCAAGCTGCGAGTGATATCCAAGACTTTGAACTGGCGGCGGAGTATCGAGACCGTATCCGCGCTCTAACATATATACAATCCACCACAGATGTATTTGCTCGCACCATAGAAGAAGCCGACATTATTTCTCTCGCACAAGAAGGTGGGCAAAGTTGTATCCAAGTATTTTTCTTCCGTGCCGGGCGCAATTTGGGTAATAAGGCTTATTTCCCCCGCCATGACAAAGATACGCCGGCAGATGAAGTTTTAGAGTCATTCATCATTCAGTTTTACGAAAACAGGCAATCACCAAGAAAAATTTTACTTAATTTTTCCTTGCCTAACAAAAGCCTTATAGAGGAAGCCTTAAGTTTAAAACAAGAATATAAAATCAGTCTGATGGCCCCAAAACGTGGAGAGAAAGCTGATATTGTGGCGCATACAGCCCAAAATGCAAAAGAGGCATTGGCGCGTAAATTGTCAGAAACTGCCAGTCAACAAAATCTCTTATCGGCTGTCGCTGAGACTTTTGATCTTGAAGGCCCGATACGTCGTATCGAAGTTTTTGATAACAGTCATCTTGGCGGGACTAACCAACTTGGAGGGATGATTGTCGCGACAGAAGAAGGCTTTGTTAAAAACCAATATCGCAAATTCAACATCAAAAATGCCGACACTGTCCCCGGCGATGATTATGCAATGATGCAAGAAGTCCTGACCCGGCGCTATGAACGTATGGTACGTGAAGAAAATTCAGATAGCTCAAATCGCCCGGATTTGATTTTAATAGATGGCGGCAAAGGCCAGCTTGGCATTGCCAGAAAAGTCATGGCAGAACTCGGCCTTGATATTCCCCTAATTGGAATTGCTAAAGGACCAGACAGAAATGCTGGCCGCGAACAATTCTTCATGCCTGAACGAGAAGTTTTTAATTTACCCCCCAATTCACCGGTATTATATTATCTTCAACGCTTACGCGATGAGGCCCATAGATTTGCTATTGGCGGGCATCGTATCAAAAGAAAAAAAGATATTAGAGCGAATCCGTTAGATGATATTTCCGGTATCGGGGCAAAACGTAAAAAAGCTCTGTTGCATCATTTTGGTTCTGCTAAAGCTGTCATGCGCGCCTCATTAGCAGATTTGGTCCGAGTTGAGGGTATTAGTGCAGGTATCGCGCAACAAATATATGATCATTTTAACGGCGAGGGTTCATAAGTGCTCAAACGTCTTCCAAACATTCTGACGCTGTTCAGAATTTTCATGATTCCGGCTCTGTTGATTGTTTATCTCATCCCCGGGCCTATAGGAAACTGGTTAGCTTGTTTAATTTTCTATCTGGCAGCTATTACAGATTATCTCGATGGATGGCTCGCCCGTAAACTTGAAGCCACTTCAGAGTTTGGTCGCATGCTAGACCCGATTGCCGATAAGTTAATGGTTGTTGCCGTTATCATCATTCTTATTGAATTCAGAGATATCAGCGGCATTCATACACTCGCCGCAGGTCTGATTATTATGAGAGAAATTTTAATCTCTTGGTTCCGTGAATATTTAACAGATCGTGGTGTGACACTGGCTGTATCTCAAATAGCGAAGTTTAAAACCACCATACAAATGATTGCCCTTGGCATTTTACTTTTGGGTGAGGCCGGTGAAATGATTAGCCCACTTATTAAAATAACAGGGTTGGGGTTATTTTGGACGGCAACATTCTTTACCATATGGACAGCCATAGATTACCTATCCAAAGGCTTGGCACTTCTTAAAGAGAATAACTAGCTGGAAGTATTAATTTTGACCACGGGTCAGCGCGGCATAACGCGTCATCAGGTCGAAGCTTATCTCGCTTGGCGTGAAACGATGTGGCCCAATTTCGGAAACCGGCGTCACTTCAGCCGCAGTTCCGGTGATAAAACACTCCTCAAAACCATCAAGTTCTTCAGGCATAATTACGCGTTCCACCACCTCAATACCTTTATCCTTGGCAAGGTCAATCACTGTTCTCCGAGTAATGCCGTCAAGAAAGCAATCAGGTGTCGGGGTATGAATCTTACCGTCAAGAATGAAAAATACATTTGCTCCGGTCGCTTCCGCAACCTGTCCCCGATAATCATACATGAGAGCATCGGCATAACCTTTTTTCTCAGCTGCATGCTTGGAAAGAGTGCAAATCATGTAAAGACCTGCTGCTTTAGCATGACACGGTGCAGTTTCCGGCGAAGGTCGCTTATAGCTCGCAATATCAAGCCGTATGCCCTTTCTAATTTCTTCAGGGTCAAAATAAGAGGGCCATTCCCAGACGGCTATCGCGACATTAATTTTATTTTCTTGCGCAGATACCCCCATCATTTCACTGCCACGCCAAGCAACCGGCCGAATATAGGCATTGGTGAGATTATTTATCTTCAGGGCTTCTTCACATGCGGCATCAATTTCTTCAATGCTGTAAGGGATATCAAAACCAAGCTCACGCGCAGAATAAAAAAGTCTTTCCGTATGCTCTCGGAGTTTGAAAATCTGGCCTTCATAGGCACGCTCGCCTTCAAACACACAGGAAGCATAATGCAAGCCATGAGATAAAACATGTATACGTGCATCAGCCCACGGGACAAATTCACCGTTGAACCAGATATGACCGTCCATTTGATCGAATGAGATACCCAATCTACCCTCCAGAGGTTATAATAAACCGATTGAGAAGTTGATATGTGTATCTGCAAGGGTAAAATAAGTCAACATGGCTGACATATTCGTATTTAAATGCTGATATAAAAAACGCCAGATAAGAGGTAATCATGTCTCGAGAAAACACAAGAACTTCAGGGAAGGATTATGAAGCCTCTCATATTGGTGATGTAACATCACTTGGCCTACCACGGGAATTGGTAGAGGCCGTAGAATTAATGTTTTTTGCCTATAGAGATTTTGTTTCAGACCCTGACACTATTTTGGAAAGTCACGGTTTCGGGCGCGCCCACCACCGGGTATTGCATTTTGTAGGACGGCGTCCAGGGATGTCAGTATCAGAATTGCTGCATATTTTGTCGATTACAAAACAAAGTCTTTCACGTGTGCTTAAAGACTTGATTGAAGAAAAATATATTATTCAGGAAACCGATATACAGGACCGCCGAATAAAAAGGCTAACATTATCGCCCAAGGGTCATGAGTTACACCGAAATTTAATAGACCCCCAAATACGGCGCTTTCAAGAATCTCTTGCAAAAAGTGAGGATGGCACTTTAGAAAAATGGCAAGAATTTATGCTCCATTTAACAAATATGGAAACAAAAATTGATTTCATGGATGATACAGGAAGGGAAAAATAGCTATGAGCGAACCCACTGAAACATCCGCGCATATTCTCGTCGTTGATGATGACAGGCGCATTCGTTCCCTTCTCCAGAAATTTCTGTCTGACCAAGGATATAGAGCAAGTATTGCGGCAAATTCCAACGAAGCAAGGAGAAAACTTAGTCTTGAAGTTTTTGATTTGATTGTTCTTGATGTCATGATGCCCGGAGAAACCGGGCTGGAACTTACAAGCGTTTTACGCAAGGAAGCCAATTATGTGCCGATTTTAATGCTTACAGCGCTCGCGGAAGTTGATAACCGGATTGAGGGCTTACGCATCGGGGCAGATGATTATCTGCCCAAACCTTTTGAGCCCACCGAATTGCTTTTGCGTATTCGCAATATATTACGGCGTCAAGAAGCAACACCTAACACCCTAGAGATGCCGGAAGAAATTACCTTTGGCGATTGTGTATTCAAACCTGAAAGAGGCGAGTTGCTCAAAAACGGGGACCGCGTCCCCCTCACCACACGCGAAATTGAGTTAATGAGATGCTTTGCCTCTAAAGGTGGACGCATTATCAGACGTGAGGAATTAACAGGCAACGAAGAAAACATCTCAGAACGCGCAATTGATGTCCAAATAAACAGATTGCGTCGCAAAATTGAGGATACGCCTAGAGACCCCATCTTCTTACAAACAGTTCGTGGCGCTGGATATATTTTACAAACTGATTAGTATAGTCCCATGGTGAACTGGGCAAATTTAAGTGGCTATTTTCAGCTCAAAAACTACATGCCGTCAGGACTGTATTCACGGTCATTGATGATCATCATCATTCCTATTGTGTTGATACAAATTGTTGCCGGTTATGTCTTCCTTGAACGTCACTGGAACACTGTGACTAAACGCCTGTCCCATGCAGTGATAAGCGATTTGTCATTGCTGGTGGATTTACGCATGGGTGATACTCAGACAGATGATGAGGAACTAATAAGGCTTGCTGATGAAAGCTTTGAAATGAGCATCGCCTTTTTGCCCGGCGAAATATTACCCGAGCCCGTACCTCGCCCATTTGTGGACCTTCTTGATGATTCGCTGTCAGATGAAATTGAAAACCAAGTTGGCCGTCCATTCTGGCTTGATACAGTTTCTGTAGGTAATTATGTAGATGTGAGGCTTCAACTCCCTGGCGAAGTGATGCGTGCACTGGTTTTGAAAAGCAAGGTGTACGCAACCAATTCACATATTTTTATTGTTTGGATGACAGGGACATCTTTATTTTTACTCGCTGTATCAATCATTTTTCTTCGCAACCAAATCCGACCGATTGAAAACCTTGCCGAGGCAGCTGAAAGTTTCGGACGCGGTCGTGACATTCAAGATTTTAAACCTTCTGGGGCCTCTGAGGTTCGTCAAGCGGCCTCGGCATTTTTGGATATGCGAGATCGTATCAAAGCTCAAATTGAACAAAGAACCACTATGCTTGCCGGTGTAAGCCATGATTTAAGAACACCGCTCACACGATTAAAACTTCAACTGGCTATGCTGCCACGCTCGCCCGAAATTCTGGGGCTGGAGGAAGATATTATTGAGATGGAAGACATGCTGGAGGATTATCTATCTTTCGCCAAGGGCTTTCAGGGCGAAAAAAGTTTAGAGATTAATATTCGCAATTTACTGGAAGAAATCCGTGAAAGTGCAAAACTCCGGAAGCCGGGCACTGACATATTTCTTGCATGCCCACCAACACTACCCTTCAAAGTAAAACGCCGAGCTTTTAAAAGGTGCCTGACAAATCTCGTCAATAATGCCTGTAACCATGCCAAGGAAGTTCACATTATTGTAAAAATGGAAGAGGAAAGCCTGAATATTATCATTTCGGATAATGGTCCAGGTATTCCCGAAGACTCCATGAATGAAGTTTTCAGGCCATTTTTCCGACTGGATCAGGCGCGTAATGCAGAAACCGGCGGCACAGGTCTTGGGCTTTCGGTTGCACGCGATGTCGCCCGTGGACACGGTGGAGATATTTATCTATCAAAAGGCGCACAAGGAGGCCTCGAAGCCACCGTATCTGTCCCTGTTTAAATTATATTTTGGATAACTCTTCTGAGCGTTTTTTAGCCGCTTTAACAGCCTCCAAAAGTATTGACTGCAAACTTGGCTCGCCCATCAAAACATCTAAAGCCGCTTGCGTTGTGCCTCCTTTAGAGGTCACATTCTCGCGTAATTGAGCCGCATTTTCTTCAGAACTCTCTAATAGTGCCGCAGATCCTGTTATTGTCTTTCTGGCAAATGTCTCTGCCATATCCGGAGCAAAACCAACATTTATGGCTGCAACTGTCAGTGCCTCTACAAAATGAAACAAATAGGCAGGACCACTTCCGCTAACCGCGGTCACTGCATCAATCATGGCTTCATTCTCAACCCAGACAACCTCCCCCACGGCTTTCATAAGGCTGGTGGCGATGTTGCTATGGGCATCAGAGATATCTTGAGGTGCACACAAGGCTGTCAGCCCCTGACCGATAGTTGCCGGTGTATTTGGCATAGCGCGCACAATACATCGTCCGGGAAGGGCACCCCGCAATGCATCTACTGATATTCCCGCCAGAATGGAAATGACCATCGCATTGGGGTGTATGTTTGCTTGGTGTTCGTCAAGAACGTCGCGGTAATTTTGAGGCTTCACAGCAAGAATTACTATCTGGTTCTCATTAATTGTTACTGTGGACGGGTTTATATCAACCGGTAATGATTTCAAAGTATCCGACGGGAAATTTTCAAGCACTTGAATCGACAAAAAGTCTGAGGCAAGCCAGCCTAGGAGCATGGCCTGACCCATTTTGCCAGCGCCGATAAGGAGTATAGGCGTGCTGTTAGGCATCGCCCTTGGTTTCAAACATACAAACCTCAAGGGCTCTTTGAGCGTCATGCCCCGCCCAGATGAGATATTGGAAAGCCGGGAAGAATTGTTCGCAAGTCGTCACGGCATGATTTAACAGACCTTCGCATTGCGTTTCACTGAGGCCCTCACCACTAACCATCAGCGTGTTACGGAATAAAACCGCACCATCGCCGGACCAAATATCAAAATGCCCAAGCCATAATTGCTCATTAATTTGAGCAATCAGGTCGCAAACATCATTTCTTTTGGCTGTTGGTACTTTTGTGTCGAGAACACAGGCTAGATGCAGTCCACCCAAATCAGAACGCCAACTAATCGCCATATGCAAATCACAATATTTACCTGAGACACAAATATTCATGTCATCTTCCGTCCCCCGCTCGCTAGGCCATTCATAGGCAGCCGCCAGTTTTTCCATCGCGTCGATAGGGTGTTCGGAAATTTGGATGTCTTGGGCTTCAGCTAGGTTCATAATTATCGCCTGTTATGTCTGTTGCACTTAATGCCTGAAACTGATTTCACATCTTAATTTTATGCTTATACCAGATTTAGTGGGTCAATTAGACTTTACCCACTAAATGACAGTGCCTGATTCACAGTAACGATAAAAGGGGCAATCACCCAGAAGATGACTTCTTTGTTGTTGACGGTTTTTTACGAGTCACTTTTTTCGCTGTTGAAGGGCTTTTTTGGCTTAAAATGCCTTCAAGCTCGTCAAGACGCTTAACCAAAACTTCATTTTCTTGACGCGCTTGTTGTGCCATCTCAGCAACAACATCAAATTCTTCCCGAGAGACTAAATCAAGTTTACGAACAGTGTTTTCCAGTCGCGAACGCATTAATGAAGAAGCCTCCTCTTGCATCCCTTGGGCAGTCCCGACAGCACCCATCATAAGTTTCACAAAATCATCAACAATTTTTTCACGTGTCTGACTCATTGGTTTGCCTATCCATTAGAGCTAAGAAGAATTAATATTCATGATATAACAAATATTGATGTAAACCCCAAATAAAAGCCTGACACCCCCTTAAAGCAGACGCTGAAACAAAAAAGAGTGATAGAATGCCCTTTCCCGATATTGACCCAATAATTTTTCAAATAGGACCATTTGCATTACGCTGGTATGCACTGGCCTACATAGTCGGTCTCATCGGCGGTTGGTACTATATGTTATGGCTTGAGCCAAAAACATCCATTTATCAGCCGCATCATAAAGACCAGCCATCTCAGCTTGACGATTTTCTGCTCTGGCTAACCCTCGGCACCATAATTGGGGGGCGGCTTGGATATGTCTTATTTTATAACCCAGGTTATTACCTTGATAACCCCGGACAAATACTTGCCGTCTGGGAAGGTGGTATGGCCTTTCATGGCGGCTTTCTTGGGGTAACTATTGCGGCGTTGCTTTATGCCCGTAAGCTCAACATCAACCCGTTAACACTGGGTGACCTAATCGCCGCAGCTTCGCCTATTGGATTATTTTTAGGGCGCATCGCCAATTTTATTAATAGTGAATTATGGGGAAGACAAACAGAATTTGCGTTGGGCGTTATTTTCCCAAATGGCGGTCCCCTTCCGCGTCACCCAAGTCAACTTTACGAGGCATTTCTTGAGGGGTTGTTGCTGTTTATCGTTCTGGCTTATCTTTGTAGGCGCACCAATGCATTAGAAAAGCCAGGACTTATAATGGGTATTTTTATCGCAGGTTATGGACTGTCTCGCATGATTGTTGAGCAATTTTTCCGCGAACCCGATGCGCATATAGGGTACCTCGTCGGTGGAACGACTATGGGCTTCTGGTTATCCGTTCCCATGCTGATTGCCGGCTTATTTTTTGTTTATCTGGCAACCCGGAAAAAAGATGTAATCCAAAAATAATGAATGAGTTGAAGCAAATTATCATCGAAGAAATTCTCGCCAACGGACCTATGCCGCTTGAAAATTATATGTCGCGTGCATTAGGTGACAACACCCACGGTTACTACACAAAACAAGATCCATTCGGCAAAAAGGGGGATTTTGTCACCGCGCCGGAAATCAGTCAGGTCTTTGGGGAATTGCTTGGTTTGTGGGGGCTTGATTTCTGGATGAAGTCGGGTTCATGGTCAGAGTTCAATCTTGTTGAACTCGGCCCGGGGCGCGGCACACTCATGCGCGATATCGCCAATGCGGTGAAAATGCAACCTGACTATCTTCAATCTGCTCATCTTCATCTTCTTGAAACCAGTCCTGTACTGCAAGATATGCAAAACCAAACTCTTTCTAGATTATTGGATGAGGGAACATCATGTCATTGGCATAAAAACATCAAAGATTTACTTGAGGCCTGTCACCACATGCCGGTAATAATTTATGCTAATGAGTTTTTTGACGCTCTTCCTATCCGCCAGTATGTTCAAGAAAATAATACATGGGCACTGAGATGCGTAGACGTAGAAGACAGTGAACTTGCTCTAGTGACACTGAAAGATTTTACACTTAAGGAAATCTTGCCTGCAGCGCATGACTTTAAACATGGGGATATTCTGGAAACTACTCCAGAAGCAGAGACTATCATGACGCAACTTACCAATTATATTGCTGAATATAGTGGTGCCCTTTTGATAATTGATTATGGGTACACTCAAAACCAAACGGGTGACACATTTCAGGCACTTTCAGAACATCAAACCGTCTCCCCCTTTAAGAACCCGGGGAATGCAGATCTCACCGCTCATGTGAATTTCAAACGGCTTGCTGATATAGCGGAAGATGCATCCTGCAGGAGTTTAGGCCCTGCCTCACAAAGAAACTTCCTTTTATCTCTGGGTTTGGAGCAACGCTTTGAAAGCTTGAGCCTGAAAGCCAATAACCAACAAAAAACTGATCTACTTGCTGCGCGTAATCGTCTCATTGGTATGGATCAAATGGGTATACTTTTTAATGTTCTCGCAGTTACCAAAAAAGATGCGACCTCACCCGCAGGATTTGAAAAAATAGTGAGAGATGTTTAATGACAGCACCTCATTTTCAAATTGACCCGCTTTTAGCACCAACCACACACGGTTTTTTTGGACGCCAAGGCGGTGTCTCTGACGGGCTGTATAGCAGCTTGAATATTGGCCTCGGCTCCAATGATGAAATAGAAAAAATTATCATCAACCGTAGAAGGGTTGCATCGTGTCTAAACGCGCAAAACTTGGTTACGGGATATCAAACACATAGCAATAAGGTTGCCGAGGTATTTGCCCCAGACGACAAGCCTGATGCTGATGCGCTATTCACAAAAGAAAAAGGGATAGCATTAGGTGTGTTATCAGCTGACTGTGTTCCGGTTCTCATCTGCGGCAGTATCGGAGGTGATAAGACAGACATTGTCGCCACAGCACATGCAGGCTGGAAAGGTGCCGCTGCTGGCATTATTGAAAATCTTGTTGCTAAACTTAAAACAGAACAAGCTCAACCCGATAGCCTTAAAGCCGTCATTGGCCCTGCTATATCCCAAAAGGCTTACCAAGTGGGTCGGGATGTTTTTAATCAAGTCGTTGCAGTAGACCCCTCGGCAAAAAATTTATTCTTACCGGTAAAGGAGTCCGATAAGTTTTTATTCAATCTCCCGGCTTTTGTTCAGTCCAGAATAAAGGCTGCCGGCATAAAGCATGTGTCAAACCTTGATATCTGTACTTATTTAAATCCTGATGAATATTTTTCTTATCGTCGTACAACTCATCAAAAAGAATCTGATTATGGTCGACAAGTATCTGCCATAACCCTGACTTAGGCATATTATTAGAAAATATTTTTAATTTTGAAAAAATGGGGTTACGCAGATCGCTCTGCTTTGTTACAAAAACGTGTCAAAGGACTCTGTGGGAAGAAGCCATGAAATTAGTCGCCGGAAACAGTAATCGTCCACTCGCTGAAGCAATCGCGAAATATCTCAATATACCTCTGACAAAATCAGACATAAGACGTTTTGCCGATGAGGAAGTTTTTGTAGAGATACAAGAAAATGTACGTGGTGAAGATGTATTCATCATTCAATCCACTTCTTTTCCGGCTAATGACAATCTCATGGAATTATTAATAACCATAGATGCCTTAAGGCGGTCTTCAGCGCGTCGTATTACTGCAGTCATACCCTATTTTGGCTATGCACGACAGGATCGCAAGCCTGGTCCACGGACACCCATTTCAGCCAAGCTTGTCGCCAATCTCATCGAAGCTGCCGGAGCTGACCGCGTGCTGACACTGGACCTACATGCCGGGCAGATACAAGGATTTTTTGATATCCCTACAGATAATCTTTTTGGTGCTCCCGTTTTTGTTGATGATATTAAAGCCCGATTTAACGGGGATGATTTGATGGTGGTCTCACCCGATGTCGGCGGGGTTGTTCGTACCCGTGCATTGGGTAAGCGTATTAATGCCGATTTGGCGATTGTTGATAAAAGACGCGAAAGAGCGGGTGAATCTGAAGTCATGAACATTATTGGTGATGTGAGTGGACGTAAGTGCCTCCTCGTCGATGATATTGTTGATAGTGCTGGAACTCTGTGTAATGCGGCTGCAGCACTAATGGAAAATGGTGCTTCCAGTGTATCAGCATATGTTACCCATGGCGTGCTATCAGGCACAGCGACTGATCGTGTGAATAATTCTGTTATGGAAAAATTATTGATTACTGACTCTATTCAGCCATCTGAGGAAGTGATTAATAGTGATAAATTTTCGGTTATCACAATCGCGCCGCTTATTGGCGAAGCCATGCTGAGAACAACTGAAGAGCGTTCTGTCTCCAGCCTGTTCGATTAAAAAAACCCGCCGAGGCGGGTTAATTTAAGAAAATCTAATTTCTAGAATAATATTCGACGACGAGGTTCGGTTCCATCTGAACCGGATAAGGCACATCCGCCAGTTGTGGAACACGAGTAATACTCGCTATCATTTTATTATGATCAACATCAAGATAATCAGGTGTATCGCGTTCTGGGCTTTGTACAGCCTCCAGTACAAGCGCAATATTCCGGGACTTATCACGAACCTGAACCACATCGCCGGGCTTAATACGGGCACTTGGGATATTGCAGCGACGACCATTAACCATCACATGGCCGTGATTAACAAATTGACGGGCTGCAAAAACAGTTGGGACGAATTTAGCACGATAAATAATCGCATCTAAGCGTTGCTCAAGAAGACCGACAAGGTTTTCACTTGTATCTCCCTTGAGGCGAGAGGCTTCAGCATAAATACCACGAAACTGTTTTTCGGTGATGTTGCCGTAATGGCCTTTCAGCTTTTGCTTGGCGCGCAACTGAAGACCAAAGTCAGAAAGTTTACCACGACGATTTTGACCATGCTGTCCAGGACCATAATCACGTCTGTTCACAGGGCTCTTAGGGCGACCCCAAATGTTCTCGCCCATGCGGCGGTCAATTTTATATTTAGCACTAATCCGCTTGCTCATGCGGGATAATCCTTTACGTCGTCAAACCAGTTTCAGAAAATAAAGATGGAAGAAAACCTTCCACATTGAGCGCGGAGTATAGCCAGCTTCACGGAACTGTCAAACCTTAAGGTTTGATTTAAGTTAATTTTTTTATCTTTCATTTTTTATCTCCCGGATCGGGATCTCCGCGTGAAATCGCAAGCACCCGCGCTTTCATTTCACTGTCTCTTGCGCCCCTCGGCCAACGTAATAAAGCATTTATCATACCTCTAAAAGTCCTTACGTCCTGCTCAGTCATTTTTGTTCTCATAAGCATATTTCTGATATTGCGTGCCATTGCAGGTTTTTTTTCAGACGGTGAGAGAAACCCCGCCTCATCAAGTGCATTTTCAAGGTGCATAAACATGCCAGACAATTCACCTCGGTTAGCAGGTCGTGTCTCAGGCATCACCAAAACCTCCTCGGGCGTATCGTTCTTGTAACCGGACCAAACATAAGACATGAGTAAAACAGCTTGCGCCAGATTAAGGGATGAGAATTCAGGATTAAGCGGCACAGTGCATATAGCATCACATAAGGTGATATCATCGTTATCGAGACCAGTTCTCTCCGGGCCAAACATCAAACCACTTTGGACACTTTCTGCCGCATGAGAATATATCATTTGAGCAGTCTTATCAGGCGTCAAAACAGTCTTAACCATATCGCGGCTTCGGGCTGTCGTTGCCACAATATAACCAAGATCTGCAATGGCTTCAGTTGTTGTCGTAAATGTTTTTCTATTCTCAACTACTTTATCGGCTCCTGCGGAGGCCTTAATAGCTCGTTCCACATCCCAGCCCTTACGAGGATTGACCAGACGCAAATCCTCAAGCCCAAAATTTAGCATTGCGCGTGCAACGGTACCGATATTTTCACCCAGTTGAGGGCCTATTAGAATAACTGCAGGCTTCATAAAAAATCCGATTTTTCTCTCATTCAGGTGATAATGCGTCTGTTGAGTTTAATTTTATGAATATTTTGCCACCTGAGACAAAATACCTCTCAAATAAATCAATGCAGGCCTTTAATCAAACCCAAACCTCTGCTATGCCTTGGCTAAATTCACAAGGCATTGAGGGTTAACTATGTCAAAAATCAAGGTTGAAAATCCTGTCATTGAGATTGATGGGGATGAAATGACCAGAATTATCTGGCAGCTCATCAAAGATAAACTTATCTTACCATATCTCGATATAGACCTTAAATATTACGACCTGTCAGTTCAGGTGCGTGATGACACAAATGACCAAATTACAATTGATGCGGCTGAAGCTATCAAAGAGTATGGTGTCGGCGTTAAATGCGCAACAATCACCCCCGATGAGGCTCGTGTAGAAGAATTTGATCTCAAAGAAATGTGGCGCTCACCTAATGGTACCATCAGAAACATTCTAGGTGGGACAGTATTCAGGGAACCTATTATTTGTAAAAATGTTCCGCGCCTCGTACCGGGTTGGACGGATCCGATTGTCATTGGACGTCACGCATTTGGCGACCAGTACCGCGCCACAGATTTTGTAGTTCCCGGCAAAGGGAAACTTAAAATCAGCTGGGAAGCAGAAGATGGCAGTGAAAAAATCGAAAGAGATGTTTTCGATTTCCCCGGCGGCGGCATTGCGATGGCAATGTATAATCTTGATGAGTCTATCCGTGATTTTGCGCGCGCAAGCATGAATTATGGCTTGAATAGAAACTGGCCGGTCTATCTCTCCACAAAAAACACTATCCTTAAGGCTTATGATGGACGTTTCAAAGATCTCTTCCAAGAAGTTTTTGATGCAGAGTTCAAAGATAAATTTGAAGCCAATGGCATCACCTATGAGCACCGCTTGATAGACGACATGGTCGCTGCGGCACTCAAATGGAACGGTAAATTTGTCTGGGCATGTAAAAACTATGATGGTGATGTACAGTCAGACACTGTGGCTCAGGGCTTTGGCTCGCTTGGCTTGATGACATCAACACTCCTCACGCCAAATGGTAAAACAATGGAAGCCGAAGCGGCACACGGAACTGTAACGCGACATTTCCGAGCGCATGAACGCGGTGAAGAAACCTCAACAAACTCAATTGCATCAATCTTTGCTTGGACCCGCGGCCTCATCAAACGTGGTGATATAGACGGCAATGAGGCGCTAGTGTCTTTCGCTCAGACGCTTGAAAAAATTTGCGTTAGCACTGTTGAAAGTGGTCATATGACAAAAGACTTGGCATTACTTGTCGGGCCTCAGCAAAATTGGCTCAGCACGACAGCGTTTTTGGATAAAATTGACAGCAATTTGCAAAAAGCACTTAGCTAAAACCTTTAAAAAAACATAAATTAATCTTTTAAAGACTTGCTTTAATGGCGTCCAAAGCTTCAGGTGCTGCGTCGGTATTAGGCCCACCTGCTTGAGCCATATCAGGGCGACCGCCGCCGCCCTTGCCGCCAAGTTTATCAGCACCAAGACGTACCATTGATACCGCATCAAATTGATCAGTCAGGTCTTTGGTCACGCCAACTGCGATACCGACCTTGCCCTCGTCTATGCCGATAAATACAACAACCCCACTGTCGATTTGTTTTTTGCCGTCATCAACGAGGCCGCGCAGCTCTTTCGCAGGAAGTCCTTGCACGATTTTGCCAAGAAATTTTGTGCCGTTAATCTCCGTTATGGCGTCATGAGTATCCGTATTGGACGATTGCCCACCACCAAGAGCCAATGCTTTTTTAGCTTCAGCTAATTCACGCTCAAGACGTTTTTTCTCATCAAGCAAACCGGCAATGCGGTTTGGTAAGTCTTTCTGACCGGCTTTTACAATTCCGGCAATATCCCCAAGCACGTCTACTTGTTCCTTCAAATAGTTCCGTGCGGCATGACCTGTCATAGCCTCGATACGTCTAACACCTGAAGCAACTGCTGTTTCCTGTGTGACAGTAAAGAGGCCAATATCACCAAGACGGCTCACATGTGTGCCGCCGCACAGCTCAACGGAATAATGCCCACCACGATTGTCAGCATCACCGTCCTCGCCCATAGCAAGAACACGAACCTCATCGCCGTATTTTTCACCAAACAAAGCAAGCGCACCCGCCTCAATCGCTTCATCAGGCGTCATAAGACGGGTGCTGACCTGATGATTGGAAAGAATGACACCATTCACAATATCTTCAGCTTGTTTGATCTCCTCACCAGTCATTGATTTGGGATGGCTGAAATCAAACCGCAAGTAGCTCTCCTCGACCAGTGAGCCTTTTTGCGTAACGTGATCCCCAAGAACCCGCCTTAAAGCTTCATGTAGCAAATGCGTAGCAGAATGATTTGAGCGTATTTTTATGCGGCGGCTATCATCAATGGCAAGGTGTACAATGTCACCAACGGCAAGTTCCCCAGACTGAACTTCACCAATATGCACATGCATGTCGCCAAGTTTCTTAAGGGTATTGGTGACAGTCATGGTTGCAGAATTTTCAGATTTAAGCGTGCCTTGATCACCAGCCTGGCCACCGCTTTCAGCGTAAAAAGGGGTTTGGTTAACTATGACAGAAGCCTCTTGTCCGGCATTAGCTTTATCAGTCGGTTGGCCATCTATAATAATGGCAGATATTTTTGCTTCAGCTTTTGCCCCTTGATAACCGACGAATTCTGTCATGCCAATATCTTGGCGAATATCGAACCAGATTGTTTCAGTTGCCGTTTGGCCCGAACCCGACCAGTTGGCGCGTGCTTCCGCACGCTGCTTTTCCATTGCTGTTTCAAAACCTTCTTCATCAACACTTAGTCCACGCTCGCGCAATGCATCTTGTGTTAAATCAAGGGGAAAGCCGTAAGTATCGTAAAGTTTAAAGGCAATATCACCGGGCAAAGTGTTACCTTTTAAATCTTCAAGCGCATCGTCAAGTAATTTTAAGCCACGAGTCAGAGTCTCTCTGAATCGCTCCTCTTCATGCTTAAGTGTTTCCGTGATCAGCGCACCGGCACGCTCCAACTCAGGGTAAGCAACTGACATCTGGTTTTTAAGTGCAGGCAGTAATCTCCACATATGCGGCTCTTTGGTGCAGAGTAATTGAGCATGGCGCATGGCACGGCGCATAATGCGGCGTAAAACATAACCCCGCCCTTCATTAGACGGCAGAACACCGTCAGCAATCAAGAAAGCCGCGCTCCTCAAATGATCAGCAATTACTCTGTGGCTGACCTTATGAGGGCCATCTGCAGCCTGGTTACTAAAATCAGCTGATGCAGCAATAAGATGTTGCATCAAATCGGTGTCGTAATTGTCATGCTTACCTTGAAGCAAGGCGCCAATACGCTCTAGCCCCATGCCCGTATCAATAGATGGTTTGGGAAGGTCTGTTCGCGTACCGTCGGCATGTTGTTCAAATTGCATGAACACCAGATTCCAAATTTCAATAAACCTGTCACCATCTTCATCAGGGCTACCGGGAGGACCACCAGCTATCTCCGGCCCATGGTCATAGAATATTTCAGAGCATGGGCCGCAAGGTCCTGTATCCCCCATAGACCAGAAATTATCAGATGTAGCGATTGGAATAATCCGGTCATCGCCCAAACCGGCAATTTTTTTCCAGAGTGACTTAGCCTCTTCATCTTCTGCATATACAGTAACCAACAACTTCTCTTGAGAAATCTGAAGTTCTTTAGTCAAGAACTGCCAAGCGAAGTTAATTGCATCTTCCTTGAAGTAATCGCCGAATGAAAAATTGCCCAGCATTTCAAAGAAAGTGTGGTGACGCGCCGTATAACCAACATTATCAAGGTCATTATGCTTTCCCCCCGCACGCACACATTTTTGAGAGGTCACCACACGTTGATGCGGTGAAGTTTCTTGGCCCGTAAAAAAATTCTTAAAAGGCACCATGCCGGCATTGGTAAAAAGTAATGTCGGGTCATTCAGCGGCACAAGCGGGCTGGATGCCAGAGCCTTGTGGTCTTGCGCCTCAAAATATCTAAGAAAAGATGAACGGATGTCCGCCAAACCAAGTGACATATTAATCTCCCACTAAGTTTGTAACGAGCCTTCCCCGATATGCCAAGCCCTCTCCGGACGAAACAGGTAAAATTACAGTATAAATAAAGAAAATCCCGGATATAGAATCCGGGATTTTAAAGTTGTGACATATCAAAGACTGATAGATTAGCTTGCTGCTTCTTCCAGCTCATCATCACCAGCATCATAATCATCTTCAGGCTTGAGAGGCTCAACATCAACGAGACCGGCATCGGCACGGACTTTTTCTTCAATTTCCGCAGCGATTTCAGGATTATCCTTGAGGAACTGACGGGCATTTTCCTTGCCTTGACCGATCCGTTGATCACCGTAACTGTACCAGCTACCGGATTTATCAACGACTTCAGCCTTAACACCAAGATCAATCAACTCGCCTGTTTTCGAGATGCCTTCGCCATACATAATGTCAAACTCAACGACACGGAAAGGCGGGGCAACCTTGTTTTTAACAACTTTGACGCGTGTCTGGTTACCCACCACTTCCTCGCGATCTTTAATTGCGCCGATACGTCGGATATCCAGACGACACGAAGCATAGAATTTGAGGGCGTTACCGCCAGTAGTCGTTTCCGGGCTACCAAACATAACCCCGATTTTCATCCGAATCTGGTTGATAAATATAACCATCGTATTTGATTTCGATATGGATGCAGTCAATTTACGCAACGCCTGACTCATCAAACGAGCTTGAAGACCCGGCAAACTGTCGCCCATATCACCTTCAAGTTCTGCACGCGGGGTTAATGCCGCCACTGAGTCGATAACCAACACATCAATCGCCCCGGATCTAACCAGCGTATCAGCGATTTCAAGCGCCTGTTCCCCATTATCAGGCTGAGAAATCAATAATTCTTCTACATCTGCCCCAAGTTTACTTGCATATAACGGGTCAAGTGCGTGTTCGGCATCAATAAAAGCGCAAATGCCGCCTTTTTTCTGCGCTTCTGCAACTGTATGTAAAGCAAGGGTTGTTTTACCTGAGCTTTCCGGTCCGTATATCTCAATAATCCGGCCTTGCGGCAAACCACCGATACCCAGCGCGATATCCAGCCCTAAAGAGCCGGTCGGAATTGAGCCTATTTCTACAATATTTTTCGGGTCGCCCAGTTTCATTACTGAGCCTTTGCCATAATTTCGTTCAATCTGGCCTAATGCGGCTTCAAGAGCTTTCTTTCTGTCGCCTTTTTCATCCATGAGGTTCACCAAGTTAGAGGACATTGCTATCTCCTTATTTCACACCCCTATAAAAGGAGCAATTGGCTTATTTGTACCT
Organism: Rhodobiaceae bacterium UBA6963; assembly: GCA_002450335.1. Taxonomy (GTDB): domain Bacteria; phylum Pseudomonadota; class Alphaproteobacteria; order RS24; family RS24; genus Micropelagius. The sequence continues at coordinate 3,699 of DJZB01000022.1, read as the reverse complement.
ATTTTGTTCTCTTTAGCAAGCAAAAATTTAAATCATTGTTTTTATTGATATAACAGACTTATGTTCTCACTTCATTCACACAGAAAAGTGAATTTTTTAAGGTGAACAAACACCCGTTCAGAGAATCGGTTGGACAGAAAAGAAGAGCTAATCGTCGCGGAAAACACGCTCGCGTTTTTCGTGTCTTTCTTGTGCTTCGACGCTCAATGTCGCTATCGGGCGGGCATCAAGGCGTTTAAGACTAATAGGATCGCCCGTCTCCTCACAATAACCATAAGTTTGGTCATCCAGACGTCCTAGCGCGGCATCAATTTTATTTATGAGTTTACGCTGGCGGTCACGTGTTCTTAATTCTAGTGTTTTTTCAGACTCGGACGCTGCGCGGTCAGTCACATCAGGAAGATTAAGATTGCCCTCTTGCAATGAAGAGACAGTTTCTCGTGTTTCCCGAATGATATCTTCTTTCCAAGTCACAAGCTTGCGCCGGAAATATTCCCTTTGGCGGGCATTCATAAAGGGTTCGCTATCACTGGGCGCATAATCTTTAGGTAAACGCGTTGCCATGAACGATATTCTCCTGCACCAATTTATGACAGGCGAAATATATTCAGTTCCAGCTTAAATACAAGTCCGACAGTGAAACCATTTTGATTTTTTGCATTTTTTCCCATAATAACAGTATGCGTTAAAATGTCCGTACCGGACATTCTGTTCTTGCCTGCAAGCCTCTAATTGGTGTTAAGTCAGGTTTTCTAAGGCTAATAAGGGATTCTGTGATGTCCGGAAAATTCGAAGGTACTCAAAATTATATAGCAACAGAGGATTTACGGATTGCGGTAAATGCCGCCCTCACATTGGAAAGACCCCTTCTTGTCAAAGGTGAGCCCGGTACAGGTAAAACCGTATTGGCCGAAGAAGTCGCCAAAGCCTTGGATCTGGAACTTCTGACATGGCATATCAAATCCACCACCAAAGCACATCAAGGGCTTTATGAATACGATGCCATCACACGCCTGCGAGACAGTCAGCTTGGCGATGAGCGTGTTAAAGACATTAAAAATTATATTAATCGCGGCAAACTCTGGGAGGCCTTTGCCTATCAAGGGCGCGTGGTTCTTCTGATTGACGAGATTGACAAGGCCGATATCGAGTTCCCCAATGACTTGCTCCAAGAACTCGACCGCATGGAATTCTTCGTTTACGAAACAGGTGAAACCATCAAGGCCGAGACACGCCCGCTGGTTATCATCACCTCCAATAATGAAAAAGAATTGCCGGACGCATTTTTGCGTCGTTGCTTCTTTCATTACATTGCCTTCCCTGATCACGAGACGATGACTGAAATCGTCAAGGTGCACTTCCCGGATTTGAAATCCCGACTGGTCAAAGAAGCGCTGTCGGTTTTTTATGAAGTGCGCGACGTGCCGGGGCTGAAAAAAAAGCCATCAACATCTGAATTGCTGGACTGGCTGAAGCTTTTAATGAATGAAGATATTGACGAAACCACCCTGCGCGAGCGCGACCCGAATAAACTTATTCCGCCATTGCATGGGGCGTTGCTCAAAAACGAGCAAGACGTTCAACTATTTGAGAAACTCGCCTTTCTGGCCCGCCGCGAAAGAAATTAGTCGCCAAGATATGTTTGTAGATTTCTTCCATGATCTGAAAAGCAACGGCGTGCCGGTCAGCCTGCGTGAATATCTCAGTCTGCTGGAAGCCTTGGACCGTGACGTCATCAATCGCGATATTGAGGAGTTTTATTATCTCTCCCGCGCCGCTTTGGTGAAGGATGAGAAGAACCTCGACAAGTTTGATGTCGTGTTCTCCAAAACCTTCAAAGGTCTGCAAGCCTTATCCGAAACCGAGATTGCTGAAATCCCGACGGAGTGGCTGCAATCCCTCACCGAGAATTTTCTGACGGAAGAAGAAAAAGCTGCGGTGGAAGCGCTGGGCGGCTGGGAAAAAATTATGGAGGAGCTGCAAAAGCGGCTTGAGGAACAAAAAGAACGCCATGAAGGCGGCAATAAATGGATTGGCACGGGCGGCACATCACCCTTTGGTGCCGATGGCTATAACCCTGAGGGTATCCGCATCGGTCAGGAAAAAGGGCGACATGGGCGCGCGGTAAAGGTTTGGGATAAGCGCGAGTATAAAAACCTCGACGGCGATGTCGAGATTGGCACGCGCAATATCAAAGTTGCCCTGCGGCGGCTTCGCCGCTTTGCCCGCGACGGTGTGCCGGATAAGCTCGATCTGGACGGCACGATTAAATCCACCGCCAATGCCGGTTATCTTGATATCAAGCTTGAGGCCGAGCGCCGCAATAAAATCAATGTGCTGTTGTTTTTTGATGTTGGTGGCTCAATGGACCCGCATATCAAGCTGTGCGAGGAGTTGTTTTCCGCCGCACGCGCCGAGTTTAAAACCATGGAGCATTTTTATTTCCACAACTGCCTTTATGAGGGCGTGTGGAAAGACAATGCCCGCCGCCATTCGGACAAAATACCGACATGGGATGTGCTGCATAAATACCCGGCCGACTATAAGATTATTTTCGTCGGGGATGCGTCCATGTCGCCCTATGAGATTGTGCATGCGGGCGCGTCGGTTGAGCATTGGAATGAAGAGGCCGGCGGTGCGTGGCTCCAGCGTGTGATGGATATTTATACCAGCGCGGTGTGGCTGAACCCGACGCCGGAACGCTTCTGGACGCATAGCGGCTCAACAGATCTTATTAAGCAGATATTCAATGACCGCATGTTCCCCCTCACCCTAGACGGCCTCGACGCCGCCATGCGCGAACTGAGTCGGTAGGGGATTTAGTACCTAACTTGCGAACTTTCACAGTTGGTATAATAACTTTTCCATTGAAGGCGATTTATCACCTTTCTGCATAGCATCAATCAATCTTTCAGCTATCTTAAGAGGTTCTTTTTTAACTTTACTTTGGTCAAAATTTTGCATCTCAGCATTTATTCTTTCTTCAATAGTCTTTGGCCAAGCAAAATCAGTATCCCTCACAAAAATCTCATTGGAAGTAACATCCTTAATGTCAATATCCAACAATGAAAGCATCTCTTGATTAGGGTTCTTACCATTGTCCATATCAAAAATAACGAAAGTATCTATACCAAATGCACGTGCAAGTTTGATTGGCTTTATCTTATCTTTTCCATCGAAAGAAATAATAGGCAGTGGAAAGGGGGCATCTCTTGTTTGGCTCCAATATGTTCGAATATATGGAATGTCGCTCTTTCCTTCTACCAGCACCACCTTGTCGGCAAAAAGCATTTCAGACACGTTTTCATTCAAAAGCCGATAAATATCGCCGGGGATTTTTCCTCGAAACCAGTCAATATGTGAACTATCAAATATTTGAACTTCACTTACGGAGTCTTTTTTTGTTATCCGCTTTATAGTACCGGGAAGGTCTGGTTGGAGGAGTAAAGGACTATGGGTTGTTAAAATTGTTTGAATTTTACCATTGTCAGATAAATCTCTTAAAACCGATGCAATTTTTCTAATCTGAAATGGGTGCTGGTAAAGCTCGGGCTCTTCAATCGCAAAAATCAAAACTTTAGGGATAACCTCTCTCTCATCAGCTTTATCGACAACGTCAGCTTGTGACGAAAAATGTTTCCAAGTGTTTAGCAGTGCAAAAAGAAACGAGCGGTGAAGCCCATGACCAAATTTGTCTAT
>DJZB01000036.1:12278-14262 GCA_002450335.1 Rhodobiaceae bacterium UBA6963 | reverse complement strand
TGACGGTCGTTGGAACAAAGTCCGTTACTGTGGAATAGGGTTTCTAAGCGAGCTTCACTTTATTTGATATGAAATCATTTCTATATAAATTTTCAGTTTTTACTATTTTCATTGCGCTCGTTCACTTCACACTTGAGACTTTATTTACCCTAAAGTTTGGACAAACATTTGCAGGATACTTGCCTGACCTTGTGGCAGTCGCTTTGCTCATAGCTGGTGGGTATTTAACAATCCGGGACTCAAACACAGTTGGTGTTTTATGTGGCGCGTGGGGATTTGCGTTATGCCTTCATTATAGATCGTGGGCTTGGAGGTTTGATGATGTTATTGACGGTACAGCAACTGAGATAGTTGAGATAACGATGTATGTTTTGGGGGTTACCATGCCAATCTCAATAATTTCATTTATCATTACTTTAGTATTATGTTTGCCAAAAAAAGAAGAATATTGAACAAATAAAAAGGAGGTCTCATGGACGGCTTGGTAATTATCGGGTTTATTTTTGGGCTTGTTGCATTCATCCGCATAGAGTTGCTCATTAAAAAATTAAAAGAGCTTAAGGTTATTGAAAAGACCTATATGGAGTAGATCTAGGGCAGGGCTATTGACATAAATGCACCAGCATGAAAACATTATTATATTAATAATTAATAACAAATAATAATGAGAGAAGAGCATGGCATTGCTCCGTGATTCAGCTAGGCAATTATCTAACACCACAAAAACAAACGCACAGTGGTCAGGAATAACGCCAAGATGGCTATTAAACTTTTTGCCAACATCTCAAGTTGAAGCAGGTACTTTTAGAGTTAATGCCGTTAAGCAATGTGCCGAACTTCTGTGTGAACATGAAACCGGTGACAAGTTAACAGAAACTTTTTTCAACATAGACGACAAACCTAGAGAATATAAACTCAGCACAATTCAAACTGTTATCAAGGCACATACACAAACAATTGATCTATATAATTCACCCTATGATCAGTTGGGTGAGCAGTTCCGTATAGTTGCTGAAGCGATACAAGAAGAAACAGAAGCACGCTACATAGCCAGTAAAGATTTCGGGCTAAGCGCTCAATGTTCTGATGATATGCGCGTTACAGGTAGTTCCCCAAACCCTGATACTATGGATGACTTGCTTGGCATGATTTGGAAGCAACCTGCGTTCTTCATCATGCATCCACGCGCTATGGTGCGTTTTGGTCAAGAGTGTACGGCTCGCGGTGTTTGTATCGGCACGGTCGAAATGTTTGGTTCTCCCTTCTTTACATGGCGCGGCGTTCCCATTGTCCCATCCGATAAAATAAATGTTGGCAATGATGGTTCTACTGAGGTCATGCTCTTACGTGTTGGTGAGGATCGACAAGGTGTTGTTGGTTTATCTGGAACAGCTAAGACTGGACGGGAAATTGCCCCGGGCATAACTGCCAAGTTTAACGGTACAGACGAGCAAGGACTTCAGCGCTTTCTACTCACACGCTATGTATCACTTGCTGTTTTAGTCCCGGATGCCCTTGGAATCTTAAAGGTTAAAATATAACACTGTCCCCTTTAGGGGCTTGGTGGAACTTAAACAAGAAATCCGAGCATGAGATGACAACTGCTAAATTACCCAAGATAAACAAGATTAATGATGATGTTACCGGTGACTTACTGGGTGATTATGCCGATTTAGAGAACTTCGCCAGCAGTAAACCATCATATTTGGATATTAGTAATAAAAAACAATTATTTACGCATGAAATGCGAAGTAACGGATTTGACTTTACGTCTATAGCACAGTCCCTTATGGGGGATGATATGGGCTTAAATACTCATCTTAAAAAAGTCCCACACCATTCTCCAGAGGGTGTAGGAGCTGAAAATACGGATTTATCCTCCACATATAGTGACAGCCACCCAATTGAAACCAATATGCCTCAAGATAATAAGTGGCATCCATGTAGTAATATGGGCCCGCCGAGCCTTCAGGGGCAGGGTTAC
>DJZB01000036.1:0-11881 GCA_002450335.1 Rhodobiaceae bacterium UBA6963 | reverse complement strand
AGCGTCCCCAATGGCAGGGCGTTTCGACAGTTCAAAGGTTCGAGCTGATTTCCCAATCTTAGCGCGGGAAATTAACGGTCATCCATTAACATGGTTGGATAATGGTGCAACCAGTCAGAAGCCCAATCAGGTAATTGATGCAGTCAGTCAATTTTACCGACAAACAAATTCTAATGTCCACCGAGGTGCGCACGAGTTGGCAGGTGAAGCGACTGATATGTATGAGGATGCGCGCGAGACAGTCCAAAAATATATTAATGCCGAACATTCAGAGGAAATCATTTTTTTACGTGGCACTACGGAAGCCATTAATCTTGTCGCTAATAGCTTTGGACGCGACAGTTTAAAAAATGGGGATGAAATCATTCTTTCCGAAATGGAACATCACGCCAATATTGTTCCATGGCAAATGGTAGCTGAAATGACCGGAGCAGTTATCAGGGTGATACCTACCACTGAAATAGGCGAGTTGGATATGTTAGCCTATGCAAAAATGCTTGGGCCTAAAACAAAAATCGTCGGAATTACCCATGTTTCCAATGTGTTAGGGACTATTAACCCTGTGACCGAAGTTTGCGCCATGGCGCGTGCTGTCGGTGCGGTCAGTCTTGTTGATGGGGCGCAGTCACTGCCTCATTTCAAGGTAGATGTACAAAATCTAGGATGCGACTTCTTCACTTTTTCCGGTCATAAAGTTTTTGCCCCTACAGGTATTGGTGCACTTTATGGGAGAAGTGATTTACTTGACAGGATGTCTCCTTGGCAGGGAGGCGGTAGCATGATTAAAGATGTGACCTTTACAAAAACAATCTATGCCGACTTGCCCTCAAAGTTTGAGGCCGGAACTGGAAGCCTTGCTGATGCGGTTGGGCTTGGTGCAGCGCTTAATTATCTTGATGAGCTTGATCTTCAAGCGGCAGGTTTACACGAGGCAACATTACTTGCGATGGCTACTGACGCACTTTTAAATATTCCAGGCTGTTCGATTATTGGTCAAGCGCCGCATAAGGCCGGCGTCTTGTCATTTAATATTGACGGCCATTCCGCACAGGAGATTGCAGAAGGGTTAAATGCAGGGGGTATTGCAATCAGATCGGGGCATCATTGTGCTCAACCTATCCTGCGTAGATTTGGAGTTGAAGAGTCTGCGCGTGCTTCATTTGCAATTTATAACACTGTTGAAGATGTTGAAAGATTGGTAACAAGGCTTCATCAAATTTGTTCAATGTAAACTTCATATGAACCAATAATTGAAAGTGATTCTTTTAAAGTATTTTACGTATTTAAGATTTTGGGCAGAACAATTAATAAAACATATTAATAACAATGGGTTGTGAATCCCAATCTTTAGGATACGAATTAAGATACACTTAAATTCGTTATTAGGAATTAATAGTATATAATAAAATAATTGTTTTAATAATAAACACAATAACATAAACAATAGCCCGAAGCCGCTCCCGGTTTCGGGCATTTCTTTTAAAATAATATTAACTTCTTATTTATAGAGCTGAAGAATGCTCATGATTTACGCAGATAAAAATTCTGGTAAAAATAAAAGTAAAACTGGGAAGTGAAAAATATTAAAGGCGCGCACGCTCTGTTACTTTTGCTTCACCAATTAAATAATCTTGCCAATGGGTCAGCATTACGCGTGATTGACGGTACACTTCCTGACGTTCTGTAATGCTTAAATTCAGGAATGCTGATTGATGAAAATATACTTCCAACAGTGACTGCGGGTATCCGGTTGAATGGCTCCACGTTTTAAAAGTTCCTAGCCACCCAAAAGGCGTCAACCCTTTACCCCAAATGTTTTGAATAGCATGACGGATAGATGCCTCAGTGATTGTGTCAGAGCGTTTATTCTGTTTATAAAATACGAACGGCTCATTGCCGGTTTCCATCTTTAATTTTTTTAAAATATCCAACGCTAAAGGAGGGATGGGCGTATACATATTTAAATCAAGCTCAGTTTCAGAAAAAGAGCCAATCATCCAGCGTGCATTTGTTAGATCCAAATCCATCCAATTCATTTGCGCGACCTGCATGGGTGTTTTACATAGCAACATCAATACTTTAGTGGCTTGAACAGATAGTGATCTAGGGTCAGCCTTGGTGTTAAACTCATTCCAGAAATGCGCAGCGCGAACATAATCTATTCTTGCAGTATCTTTACGTGGTGTTTTAGCTCGGCGAGGCAATTCGAAATCCACAGAAAATACTGCTGGATTAAAGACACAATATTTACGTGATTGCGCATACTCAAAAATACGCTTCAATTTACTCATTAAGCGATCCGCAGTTTCAGGCTTCTTCAGCCAGATAGGAGCAAGACACTTAATAACATCAGAGGTGCTGATATCTTCTACAGGCATATTGCCAATATAAGGGAAACAATAAACTTCAATCATGCGCCACATTTGAGAAACTGTTTTGTCGCGCGACCATGAGGATTTGTTTTTGTTAAACCACTCAGTCGCTACACGACTGAAGAGAATACGGTCTTCAGCAACGACCGGCTCTTCTATTTTAATCTCTTCTTCCGCATCCCAGAGGGTTTCCAGTTTTTCACGCCGAGCGATTTTACTTCTGATTGTATCAACATCATATCCACGCGCTAAAGCTGTCAGAATTGCGTCATTGATGGCTTCCGCATCATCAATATCAATCTTGCGAAAGTCACCGATGAGTATCCAGTAATTTCGGTGACGATGAACGTAGGCCTTAGAGCCCCCCTGATAACAGCGGAGATAAAGCTTCCTCTCTAACCGGTGGAAACCGGGGCGGGACAATTTATTTACATCAACTTTACGCATACAATACTCAAGATACAAAAAACGCAGAAAAAATTAGGATACACCGAGATACAATTTTCACTAAAAAACAGCAAAAATCATGCCGTTTAATATTTGATATGTAAACTTTATCTTTTCATGCTTACATGATAATATATATACCAAAATTACTAAAATTCCAAAAATGAGGCCTTGAAAATGACTATTTTACGTCTCCGAAACCGGCATTTTTAAATTTGAAAAAATAATTTTTCAGTAAAACCTATCAAACTATATAATAAATATGAATTTATGCCCGAAAGAAACCAAAACTGAAATATTTTACAATGGTAGCTGCTCTATCTGTGCACCTGAAATCCATATGTATCAAAAAATAATCTTGAATGAAAAAGGTGAGGGCAATAGTCCACTTGATTTTGTGGATATATCCATTTCCGCACCTGACGGGTTTTTACAAGAAGACATGTTAAAACGCTTGCACGCCAAACTCCCTAATGGCGATATCATAAGTGGTGTGCCAGCTTTCATAACACTCTGGAGACAAGTGCCGGGTTTTAAAGGTCTTGCCGTTTTAATAAACCTCCCTCTCATCAAGCCTGTGGCCATATTCATCTATGATAAAATTTTGGCGCCAACGCTATTCAAACTATATTTGCGTAGCCTTAAAAATCAAAAACAATGTGATACATAAAAATGAGTGAAGCGTCTGTTTTCAAATCAAGTTGAATAAGATAAGTTCTTTTTATGTCGGATCCGCTACTTGAAGAATCAAAACCATCAAAATCATTAATGCGCACCCTACGGAATAGTTTCCTGACGGGACTGGTAGTGACCGGCCCGATTGGGATCACGATCCTACTCATTACTTGGTTTATTGGTTTGTTGGACAGTTGGTTCACACCCCTTATCCCGTCACAATTTCAACCCTCAGAATATCTACCATTTGATGTGCCCGGCATCGGTGTTGTTCTCGCCCTCATTATTGTTTTTATAGTAGGGGCGTTGACCACCAATTTCTTCGGCCGATCGCTCGTTAAGTTTGGTGAAAATTTGATTTCCTCAACCCCGATAGCCGGAACGATTTATAACGCCCTCAGGCAAATTTTTAAGGCAGCGGTTGAGAACGGTCAACGCTCATTTTCACAGGTTGTTTTGGTTGAATACCCGCGGAAAGACTGCTGGGCCGTAGGGTTCATCACCAATGACATAGAAGGTCAAATTGCAGATATTGTGGGTGATGAAACAGTCTCTGTCTTTGTGCCAACGACGCCTAATCCGACCTCGGGTTTTTTATTGTTTTATGCACGCAAGGATGTCCGGATATTGGACATGTCAATTGAGGAGGGCGCACGTCTTGTTATTTCTGCAGGCATGACCAATAAAGTTGATGATGAGGATGAGGCGTAAGCCTTATCCTGACTCCAGCAATCTGATAGCCTCATCTCTCCTGAACAGATAGAGTAATAGACGAAGTGCTTTGCCCCGCGTTGACGTAAGCTTAGGGTCTGTCTCTAATATATAGCGCGCATCGTCATGAATAGCCGGCAACATGCCACTATGACTGTCAAGATTTACAAGTCTAAAATGTGGCAAACCGCTTTGGCGTGTCCCTAATAATTCGCCGGCACCACGAAGTCGTAAATCTTCTTCTGCGATTAGAAACCCGTCTTCTGTTTCTTTCATAATTTTAAGTCGTGCTTTTGCCGTTTCACTTATTGGTGTTCGATATAATAAAATACAAAATGATTTTTCTGCGCCACGGCCGACTCGTCCTCTAAGCTGATGAAGTTGGGCAAGTCCGAAACGTTCTGCATGTTCAATAACCATGACTGTTGCTTCCGGCACATTGACACCAACCTCAATGACAGTGGTTGATACAAGTACCTCAATATCTCCAGTCTGGAATTGAGCCATGACTTTGTCTTTTTCGATAGGTTTCATTTTGCCGTGAACAAGCCCAACGCGTGCCCCAAAAACTGCCCTTAAATCTTCAAAACGAGCCTCTGCAGCGGCCAAATCAAGTATTTCGCTCTCTTCCACAAGGGGGCACACCCAATAAATACGGCTTTTCTTCTCAATTTGACGTTTAAGACCCGCCAAAACCTCATCAATGCGGGTGACATCTATCAAAGTCGTTTCTATGGGTTGTCTACCGGCAGGCTTTTCAGTTAAGCGTGATACATCCATATCACCATAAGCCGCCAACGTAAGAGTTCGCGGTATGGGTGTGGCAGTCATCACCAACACATCTGTTCCCTGACCTTTGGCAGATAGACGCATTCTTTGATGCACGCCAAAGCGATGTTGCTCATCCACTACAACCATCCCAAGATTGTCAAAAGTAACATCTTCTTGAAACAAAGCATGTGTTCCAATCGCGATATGTGTATCTCCCTTATTGAACCCTAATAATTTTTCTTCGCGCTTAATGCCTTTATCACGCCCGGTCAGCAACTCAACACGAACATTGATTGCATCACATAGTGGCATAATGGTTTCTGCATGCTGGCGTGCAAGAATTTCAGTAGGGGCCATCAGGACGGCCTGCGCGCCACTTTCAACTGCATGTATCATCGACAATAAAGCAATGATTGTTTTACCACTGCCAACATCGCCTTGGAGTAATCTGAGCATTCGTTGATCGGACTTCAGGTCTTCAAATATTTCCTTTAACACCAGTTCCTGAGATCCGGTAAGAGTGAACGGAAGTTCCTTGAGCAAGGAAGATTTAAGCTCACCTGAGCCCGCCAATATCCGACCGGGTTTTGACCTACGTTGAGATCTAACCAGCCCTAAAGCAAGTTGATTTGCCAGTAGCTCGTCATACGCCAATCTTTGACGGTTTATGTCATCTGGACGAAGGTTTTCTGCATCTTCCGGAGCGTGAACAGCCAACAGCGCTATCTTCCAGCCAGGCCAGTTTTGACGTTTAAGCCATTCCTTGTCCTGCCATTCCTCAGGGTCAGGTAGGTAGCCTAAAGAGCCTCTCACAGCCTTATAAAGTGGTTTAGATGTTACCCCGGCTGTCATGGGGTAAACCGGCTCTACGAGGGGCATTTTTTTAAATTCTTCAGGGGTAAGAACATGGTCTGGATGCACCATTTGTAAGGTATCCCTAAAACGCTCTACGCGTCCTGAAACAATACGTTTTTGACCGACCGGAAGACTGCGCGACAGCCAGTCGGCTTTCGCATTAAAATAAATCAGAGTTAGATAGCCAGTCTGGTGACTACATAGAATTTTATAGGGAGCTCGTCGATATCTGCGCGGCGGTGCGTTATGCTTTTCAACAGTAATCTCGAAAGTCGCTATGCGATTATCTTCGGCATCCTGAATTGTTGGCTGATAGCGACGGTCAATAATACCACTTGGTAAATGCAAACATAAATCAATCGGGGCAGGCCCGCAGAGCTTTTCAAGCAGGGCTGATAATTTAGGCCCTACACCTGTAAGTGTCTCTAGACTGGTAAACAGCGGATTTAAAATACTTGGCCTAATATCTTCTACCTGTTCAAAAGAATGAAACTATATTATGCATTCAATACGGTTTTACATGGAATAAGTTATGCCAACAAATATAGCGACACTTGATGATAGACGAAAGAAACTCTATTTCCGATCCTGTCATCGCGGTATTAAGGAAATGGATATTATATTCTCCAAATTTGCCGAACAAACTCTTGCCGATCTCAACGACGAAGAACTTGATGATTATGAACGGATTCTTGAGCTTTCCGACACCGATTTATTCGCCTGGTCAACGGGGCGTCAAGAACTCCCGGACGCGCTGCGTTCCCCTTTGCTTGACAAACTTTTAAGCCTTCAACATATGACTTGAAGTTGTCCATACAATATACTGATTTAAATAAATTAATTGATAACCCACCTCAGAGTTTTTCAGGGGTGGCAGATGGCTATGATGCACTCATTTTAGCAGATTATTGTCGCGCATTGTCAGCTGCGGGCAAACCCGGGCTTTTGCATATTGCCCGCGATGCAGGTAAACGCGATGAACTTGAAACATTACTGGCTTTCTTTGCACCCGATATCACAGTTTTATCTCTTCCTGCTTGGGATTGCCTTCCATATGATCGTGTCGGGCCGGGGCAAACTGTTATGTCCCAACGTATGTCCACATTGGCAGGTCTTGCAAAACTAAAAGAAACCGACGCGCCTTATATATTGCTCACAAGTATCAATGCAGTTTTGCAAAAGCTTCCGGCAAGAGAAATAGTTAAAAAACAGAGCTTCTCTGCGCGGGTCGGAGATAACGTAGACATGGATGGTCTACTTTTATTTCTTTCAGAAAATGGATTCATACGAAGTTCCTTGGTCATGGAGCAAGGAGATTTCGCCATTAGGGGCAGCATTGTTGATTTGTTTCCTCCCGGAGAAGAGATGCCATTTCGTTTGGATTTCTTTGGAGAAACCCTCGAGACCATTCGTGTCTTTGAACCTGAAAACCAGCGCAGTCAAGACAAACGAGAAGAAATAAACCTTTATCAGGCTAGTGAAATTAGGCTTGATGATGAAACAGTTACCCGCTTCAGGCAAGGCTATGTCCAACAATTCGGGCCGGCAACGTCACGTGATCAACTCTATGAGGCCATATCGGACAAAAGGCGTCATCAAGGTATGGAGCATTGGCTTCCTTTATTTCATGAAACTTTGGAAAGTATTTTTGACCATTGCGGAAACATGAAAGTTACCATGGATCATCTTGCGCAAAACGCTGCAGATGTTCGCTTCGAACAAATTGACGATTATTATGAAGCGCGGAGTCAGGCGCTGGAAATGGCTATAAAGAATGAGGCAATTGCACTTCACCCTTTGCCGCCGGAACATCTTTACATGCCGCAAAATGACTGGACGGATATTAAAAACCGTCTGTCGCCAATCATTGTTACGCCTTTTGAAACCGATACGTCCTCTCAAAAAATCAAAAACATTAGCTTTGGAGCGCGAGCAGGGCGTAACTTTACGGCTGAAAGAAATAAAGAGAATGTTAATATATTCAATGTATTATCAGATTATATAAACACTCTACTTAATGATAATAAAAAGGTCTTGATTACCAGTTGGTCTGCTGGAGCATGTGAACGCCTAAGCAGCATGCTGGCAGACCACAATATGAAACATTTAACACAAGTAGATAGCTGGAACAGTTTCTCCCAATTGCCGATTGGGCAGGCCGGTATTGGTATTTTACCTCTGGAAACGGGATTTGAAGCCAATAATGTTGTTGTCATTACCGAGCAGGATGTTTTTGGAGACCGTCTGGTAAAGAGAAAAGCCTCCAAAAAGGCCGCTAATTTTATTACTGAAGCCAGCACCCTATCAAAAGGTGATCTTGTTGTTCATGTCGATCACGGCGTTGCTCGGTTTGAGGGCCTTGAGACCATCACAGTTTCCAGTTCACCACATGATTGCTTAAAGCTTGTTTATCATGGAGATGACAGACTTTATCTGCCGGTAGAAAATATTGATTTGTTGAGCCGTTATGGTCCGGATGATGTCGGGGCACAATTAGACCGGCTTGGAACCGCTAATTGGCAAACACGGAAGGCCAGACTTAAAAACAAACTCCGGGATATTGCTGACGAACTCATTAAAATTGCTGCGGCGCGGGAATTGAGGGAAGGGCGGGTTTTTGAAGTTGACAACAAGCTTTACGAAACTTTCTGTGCGCGCTTCCCCTATAATGAAACAGATGACCAGCTTGAAAGCATTGAGTCCGTCATTGAAGATTTTTCTTCAGGAAGGCCAATGGACAGGCTGGTGTGCGGTGATGTTGGCTTCGGCAAAACTGAAGTCGCTTTACGCGCCGCCTTTATTGTTGCTATGTCAGGCGCCCAAACCGCAATAATAGCCCCAACAACATTACTCGCCCGACAACATGCAAGAACTTTTAAAGAAAGATTTGAAGGCTTGCCAATTGAAATCAGGGAAATGTCCCGCTTAGTCGGTCAAAAAGAAATTGCTGCCGTCAGGCAGGAATTGAAAGACGGAAAAATTGATATCGTAATTGGCACACATGCATTGTTATCAAAGGAAGTCGAGCTTCAAAATCCAGGTCTTGTTATTATTGATGAGGAGCAACGTTTTGGAGTGAAGCACAAAGAGCAACTCAAGAAACTTAAATCTGAGATACATGTGCTGACACTATCCGCAACGCCGATACCGCGCACGCTTCAACTTGCATTGACGGGTGTGCGCGACCTTTCTCTCATTGCAACACCGCCGGTGGATAGGCTCGCGGTTCGAACTTATGTAACACCATTTGATCCTGTGATTGTTCGTGAAGCTTTGTTGCGTGAAAAATATCGTGCAGGGCAAAGCTTCTTTATCTGCCCATATATTTCTAATTTGGATGAAATCACTGAATTCCTGACTGAGAATGTGCCTGAGGTTAATTTTATAACTGCACACGGGCAAATGGCGGGAAAGGAACTGGAAAGTCGCATGACAGCCTTTTATGATGGGCAATATGACGTGTTGGTATCAACGTCAATAATTGAAAGTGGTCTGGACATTCCAGCAGCCAACACGATGATCATCCATAACGCTCATCTTTTTGGGCTGGCACAGCTTTATCAAATGCGCGGTAGGGTAGGCAGATCCAAACTCCGCGCTTATGCCTATATAACTTATGACGACCAAAAACCTCTAACAGGACCTGCTGAAAAGCGACTGAAGGTCCTTCAATCCTTGGACAGCCTTGGCGCAGGGTTTACCCTTGCTAGTCATGACCTTGATTTGCGTGGGGCAGGGAACCTTTTGGGCGAAGAGCAATCCGGTCATATTAAAGAGGTTGGCTATGAGCTTTATCAATCGATGCTTGAGGAGGCTGTTGCCCTTCAAAAAGGTGTCGCTCATGAAGAAAGCTGGTCTCCACAAATCAATATTGATACGCCCGTCTTACTTCCGGAAACCTATATTGAAGATTTTGAACTTCGTATGGCTATGTATCGCCGCCTTTCCAATCTGTTGGAACCAGAACAGGTTGACGGTTTTGCCATTGAATTAATTGACCGTTTTGGTTCCCTTCCGGATGAAACAGAAAATCTTCTGCAGGTTGTGATTGTCAAAACCCTTTGCCGCAAAGCCGGCATTGAAAAAATTGATGTCGGTAATAAGGGGGTTATTATGACTTTCAGAAATAATGAATTTGCCAACCCTGCCGGCCTTGTCGAGTATCTGTCCCGACATGCCTCTCATGCCAAATTAAGACCCGACCACACCATGGTTTTTAGAATGAATTGGAAACCGGAGGATGAAAGGTTGGGAGCAACACGAAAAATTATTGAACAACTTGTTGAATTAGTGGCTACAGATACTGTTGCTTAGCTTACGGATATGCTAGATAGACTTCATGTTGATTGACAGTCATTGCCATCTAGATTTCCCCGATTTTGTAGAAGATCGGGATGATGTAATCCGGCGCGCGCGTGAAGTGGGTGTTCGCCTTATGCTCACAATTTCAACAAAAATAACTGAAGCAGACAAAATAATTTCACTTGCTGAGGCTTATGACGACATTGTTTGCTCTGTTGGCATTCATCCTCACGAAGCTGGAAGAGAGCCGGAAACTTCAGCCGAAGAATTAGCCAGAATAGCCAGGCATCCCAAAGTAGTGGGCATCGGCGAAACTGGACTTGATTATTATTACGAGCATAGCCCGCGTGCAGCTCAACAGAAAAACTTTCAAGCTCACATTGCAGCCAGCAGAGAAACCAATCTTCCCCTCATAGTGCATGCCCGTGATGCAGATATAGATACAGCTATGATTTTGGAACAGGAGGCTGCCATAGGACGCTTTCCGGGATTAATACATTGCTTCACGGCCGGGCCGGATCTTGCAAAACGGGCCTTGGACATCGGCATGTTTATTTCTTTTTCAGGTATAGCGACTTTTAAAAATGCCAAAGAAATAAGAGATGTTATTGAAATTGTTCCATTAGACAGGATATTGGTTGAAACTGATGCGCCATTTCTTGCGCCCACACCACATCGCGGCAAAAGAAATGAGCCCAGCTTCGTTCGCCATACTGCCGAGCTGGTCGCAGATATAAAAGGCATTACATATCAAAAGTTTATTGAAATAAGTGGAACCAATTTTTTCAATCTTTTCAGTAAAGCTTCACCACCAATAGATATCAATCAATCTCAAACAGCTTCAAGCAGCATTACATGAAACTTAAATTCATAATCTTAGGCTGTGGGTCTTCTGGAGGGGTTCCACGTATTGATGGTGATTGGGGGAGTTGCGACCCAAATGAACCCAAAAACAGGCGAAGACGTTGTTCACTCCTTACACAAGCTGAAACCTCGCAAGGTGTCACCAATATAGTCATCGATACATCTCCTGATTTAAGGGAACAGATTATTGATGCCGGGATAAATCGTATAGATGCCGTGTTACTAACTCATGATCATGCCGACCAAACCCATGGTATCGATGACTTAAGGGCCTTGGTTTATAAACATATGAAGCGTATTCCTGTCTGGATGGATGAAGCGACTGCACAAACCATTAAAACAAGATTTAAGTATTGTTTTGAAGAGCTTAAAAACAGCGGTTATCCGTCTATCTTGGAGGATTGCCGCATTGAAGACCCTCTCACACCATTACAGATTAGCGGTGAGGGCGGCACAGTAGACGTTATTCCTTTTGGACAACAACATGGACGTATCAGGTCACTCGGTTACAGAATAGGCAATATGGTATATTCAAGTGATGTGAGTGAGTTGCCAGAAGAAAGTCTAGGATATATTGAAGGTGTGGATGTCTGGATTGTAGATGCATTACGCCTCACACCTCATCCTACCCATTTTCATCTTGAGAAAACACTTGAGCATATTGAAAGATTAAAAGTTAAAAAAGCATATCTAACAAATCTTCATATCGACATGGATTACGCGATACTTCTTAAAAACCTGCCTGACCACATCAGACCGGCTTATGACGGACTTGAAATTAACCTAAGTTAATTTCCCACCAACATAAGGCTGGTATTTTTACCATAAACCAGATAAGAATTGCCGTTAATTCGTCTATGACCTGTAATTTCGGCAGTGGGACC
>DJZB01000063.1:76619-78039 GCA_002450335.1 Rhodobiaceae bacterium UBA6963 | reverse complement strand
GAAATTGAGAAATGATAAGGTGCAAATTATTGCCAGAGATTGTCTCGGAGATAAGCCTAATCTGAGGCAAATATGATGAAGGTGTTTTCGGTCAGGTCTAAATGGTGACCGATTTAACAGTATGCGCCTTAAGGCAAGGGCGAGCGTATCGGTAACCGGAATGGCGACAAGCCAAAGTGCCATTGAGGGGGGTAATCCCTCTCCACTGTGATTTTGGGTATGGGAAATAAGCATCCAGGCGATGCAGAAACCAATCAACATGCTGCCCGTATCTCCGAGAAACACTTTTATCCCTGGCAAGAAGTTGAGATTTACAACCAAAAACCCTAGCAGCGCACCTAAGAGTAAAAAAACAAAAATGCTAGGTGAGAATGAGTCCGTCAGAATTTGTAACGAAACTAAAGTGAAAATAATTGTTAAGACAGCCTGCATTCCCGCAAGTCCATCAATACCATCCATCATATTAAACGCATTAATCAGGCCGACCACAGCTATCAACGTTATAACATAGCCTAGGCCCGAAATTTCAAGGGGCGTGTTACCGGGAAGATAAGCAACGGTTTGAATGTAATCTCCAGTGCCAAGCATGATCAGCGTAGCGGTCATAATCTGAGCGCCAAGCTTATAAAAAGCTCTGATGTCCCATAAATCATCAATTAATCCGACAATTATCAGAATGGATGCTGCGCCCAGAACCAATTTCCAATCAGGGTTTACATAATTGGTGAAGACAGCAAAAAAACCTAGAACCAGAAAGATGCTGATGCCGCCTATTAGGGGTATTTCGCCAATATGTTTCTTACGGCCACCGGGTTTATCTACCAGGCCAATTCTTTTGGCTAGAGGTGTAAGGCAAAAGATGATGGTGAGGGTCATTACGCCTGCAAGGCAAACTAACAGCATTAAAAAATTAAGGTCACTCATTATACCCTGCAGAGAAGAAAATAAATCTCTGAGAACTAATAGGTTATATTATTGTAATAATCAATTCACTCGGAAAAAGAATTATCCTCATGCAAAAAACAACAATCATTACAGGCATATCCGGACAGGACGGATCTTATCTCGCGAAATTATTACTGAGTAAAAATTACCGAGTTATCGGTGTTCGCCGCCCCAATGTGTCCCCTGATTTGTGGAGGTTTTCAGAGCTTGGTATTAACCAAGATATTGAAATGCTGGATTTAGATTTACAGGATAAAAATCATATTATCTCCGCTTTGCAAAAAATAAAACCGGACGAGATTTATAATCTCGGAGATCAATCCTCAGTACAGGCGAGTTTTTATTCTCCGGCAGATGCTGCGAAATATTCTGGTTTTAATGCACTACTTTTGCTTGAGGCCGTTAAAGAAACAGACCGGTCTATTCGGTTTTACCAAGCCTCGTCCTCTGAAATGTTCGGGGCGTCTAAAATATC
>DJZB01000063.1:70833-76288 GCA_002450335.1 Rhodobiaceae bacterium UBA6963 | reverse complement strand
CCGCAAAATGAGCAAACACCTTTTCAACCGATTAGCCCCTATGGTGCGTCGAAATTGACCGCTCATTTGGGTGTCGGCAATTTTCGTAATGCTTATGGCCTTCATGCATCAGCTGGAATCATGTTTAATCATGAAAGTCCCATGAGGAGCCTTGAATTTGTTACCCGAAAGATAACCTATACTCTGGCTAATATTTCCTGCGGGGTTGAGACCGTTCTTTCTTTAGGAAATATTGATGCAAGGCGTGATTGGGGCTATGCGGGGGATTATGTGCAGGCCATGTGGGCCATACTTCAACAAGATAATCCGGATGATTATGTTATAGCCACCGGTAAATCTAACTCCGTTAAGTCCTTTACATCCAAGGCGGCAGCTCTGCTGGGCTATGATATTATCTGGGAAGGAGAGGCTCATGAGACTTGTGGCTACGATAAATTATCAGGGAGATTGCTTGTAAATATCGATACCTCCCTTTATAGACCAATAGATCCCGATGAAACGGTTGGTGATTTCAGTAAGGCCTTAAAAAAACTAAACTGGGAACCGCGTGTCAGCTTTGATGAACTTATAGAGCACATGGTGGACGCTGATTTAAAACGGGTACAAAAGTAAATGCGTTTCCTCTAACCGTTTGAGCAAAATGAACCAAACAGATAATAGCCAGATTACATCTGATATAGAGAAACAGAGAGGCATCAAGATTCTCTTCATCAGCATTGTCGCTGTTGGGATGGGACAAACGCTTTTTTCAGCCCTCTTACCTCCGATTGCCCGTAATCTGGGTCTTAATGAGATGGAAGTCGGGTTGATGTTTACGCTTTCGGCAATTTGCTGGACGATATTTAGCCCTGTTTGGGGGCGCATCAGCGACAATATCGGACGTAAGCCTGTCATCATGATTGGGATGATGGCGTTCTCTTTCTCGACCGGAAGCTTTGGTTATTTGCTTCAATATGGAATTGAAAATGCGATTTCTGTCGTAACACTTTATATTTTGCTTGTTTTGAGCCGCGCTATTTATGGTGTCTTCGGCTCCGGGACCCCTGTGGCAGCGCAAGCCTATATTGCGGATAGAACCAGCCGGTCTGAACGGTCAAAGGGAGTTGCAGCTATTGGGGCGGCCTTTGGGTTTGGGGCAATATTAGGCCCTGGATTTGCTGCTGTGCTTGCGGTTTATAGCCTTTTTCTACCGTTTTACTTGTTGGCTCTCATTGGGTTCTTCGGCTTGATGTCCACTCTCATCTTTTTGACCGAGAGGCGGCGGCCGGAGGTTTTTGAGAATATTCCGGAAACGCGTCTAAGATTAAACGACAAAAGGATTAGTGGTTTGATGCTTATAGGAGCGGGAACGAGCTTTGTTCAGGCTATTCTGTTGCAGATTTCTGCTTTTTTTGTCTTAGATGTTTTACATCTTAATGCACAAGAAACCACCAGCTTGGTTGGTGTTGGAATGATGGGGATGGCGATAATGACTTTATTCAGTCAGCTTGTCGTAATTCCAAAGCTCGATCCCTCAGTAAGAACCATGCTGATATCTGGAGCAATCCTGCTTGTTATTCCTTTTTGCATGTTCCTGTTACCGATGTCGAAAACCTTGCTTGTTGTTAGCATGGTGATTTCGGGCTTTGGCTTTGGTCTTATCAGGACAGGGACAGCGGCGGGAGCTTCACTGGTTGTTGAACCAGAAGAGCAGGGCGCGGTAGCTGGATTAATTGGTGCCACGGCAGCCATTGGTATAATATTTGTGCCAATAACTGCCATGGCGCTTTACAGTTATGTCGATCCCGTTGCCCCTTATATTTTAGGCCTCGTCTTGTCTGCTTTCATGCTCTTTATGGTCAGTGGTGCTGGTTTTCGTCATATGAACCGAGTTTTATCCCAAGACACGCCGATAATTTGAGAGATTTAAAGAAGTTGGGATGGCTTGACAGATACCGGTCTGTCGGTTAATTAACGCGCTTACCAACCATTATGGTCTTTTTAAAGGCTTGGAGCACGGGGCTATGAAAGTCAAAAATTCTCTGAAATCGCTACGCGATAGACATCAGAAAAATCAAATCGTTCGCCGCCGTGGTCGTCTATTTGTTATCAACAAAGTCAATAAACGCTTCAAAGCACGTCAGGGCTAGACTAAATTTAACTCATACTTTTCTTGGAAACCTTTTTTCTGAGAAATTCTGATTTAAATAGTGGTTATGTCTCGTATGCTGGCAGTTTTCACATTCATAGTTGTGGTTTTAGTGAGCCATGAGTTCCTCATGGTGTCACGCATTGAGGGCAAATATCCTCCAAGGGGAGATTTTGTTGATGTTGAAACAGCAAGAATCCATTTTTTAACCCGTAAAAAAGTGGCAAATATTGAAAATCAGGGAAACGCGCCAGTTGTTTTGATACATGGTTCAAGTGGTTCATCTGCTGACATGGAGCTGGCTTTTTTTGACGCATTCCCTGACGACATCGACTTATATGCGTTTGACCGCCCCGGAATAGGATGGAGTAAAACCAAACTTTCTCCACTTGAAATGTCTAATCCGATGAAGCAAGCGGAGGCCATTCATATGGCGGTGAAAAAACTTAAGCTTGATAAGCCTATAATTGTTGGTCACAGCTGGGGCGGCGCGGTTGCAATTGCTTATGCAAAGCAGTTCGGCAACGAGATTTCGGGTGCTGTATCGCTTGCTGGGGTTGCTTATCCCTGGAAAGGTCCTTATGGCTGGTATGATGTATTGCTCACAACGCCTGTGTTCAATCATATTTTCACCCGTCTTTTCTTAAATAAAATGGGTCAGCTATATGTCCCGCTTTCTATCAAAGCAATTTTTGAACCTGAGGCTGCTCGAGGTGATTACCGTAAGGGTGCTCAGGCTGAGATTATCCTGCGGCCATCAACGATAATAAATAACTCATATTATTCCCTCAATTTGCGCCGGCATTTAAAGACAATGTCTGAGAAATATAATGATATTAAAACACCGTTATTAATTGTTGCGGGTAACAGGGACTATATTGTGCATTCTAAAAGTCAGTCTGAGCGCCTCCATAATGAGGTTGCCGGATCAGAATATATGCTGTTCAAAGGTGCAGGGCATATGCCGCATCATACCCAAACACAAATATTGGCAGAAAAAATTGGCCGTATGTCAAAAGGTGAGGCTTTAACACCAGGTAAGACAGAATTTTTGGACACAAAATTTGAAAAAAGACAATAATGCCCAAACCTTACACTTCACCCTATGAAATTCTTAATGAGGGCAATACATCACGGTTTCTGCTTATCTGTGATCATGCCAGCAACGCCATCCCGGATGACTATGCACAGCTAGGGTTGCCAGCGCATGAATTGGAACGCCACGTTGCATGGGATATAGGGGCGGCTGAGGTGACACGGTATCTTGCAGATACTTTGGGGTGTCCCGCCATTTTAAGCGGTTTTTCAAGATTACTTATTGACCCTAATCGTGGATTGGATGACCCGACACTGATTATGAAACTTTCTGACGGGAGTATTATCCCCGGTAATTTGGATGTGGATCGACACAATAATAAGTCTGAATGGCAAGAGAGGGTAGACAAGTTTTACGCGCCTTATCATCTTGCTGTTGCTTCTGCTCTGGATAAATCACTGTGTAATGGTCTTGTACCAATCATTCTTTCTGTGCACTCATTCACGCCTAATTTTAAAGGTGAAGATAGACCTTGGTCGTCGGCTGTGTTGTGGGATAAGGACGACAGGCTGGCAAAACACTTATTTACCTCGCTCTCAAAAAGTGAAAAATTAGTCGGCAATAATCAACCCTATTCAGGTAGACTCAAAAATGATTGCTTATTTCGTCATGGGACAGAAAATGGATTGCCTCATGCTTTAATAGAGTTAAGACAGGACTGTCTTATGCGTGATGTTGATTGTGAATATTGGGTTCCCTTCCTTGCACATGCACTAATAACTGCCGAGTCAGACCAAGCATGTGCGGAAAGAAAGTTTTTCGGTACATCTACTGAAAATAATTTTAAAAATTGTAATGAAAACCAATAAGCAGGCTTTAATTCATATGTCAGGCCTGATATAAAGCTAAAAATCAAGGGGAATGTAATGGAAAATACTCATGACACAGATGACTGGGGTGAGGAGATGGATAGCTCCGAACACGGTAATACATATAATCTGTTTCTAGGTCTTATTAAGTGGGGAAGCATAGCAGTCACAGCCATTCTCGGCTTTCTTCTATTTTTTGTATATTTCTAGGCTGTTTTCCAACAGGAGTAATTAGCAATGTCAACCAAATTGGCCGTTCTCAAGGACGGCAAAACCAATGAGACGCGGGCGGCCGCATCTCCCGAGACAGTGAAAAAATTCGTTGCACTTGGGTGTGCCGTCACCATTGAAGCCGATGCAGGTAAAAAAGCCGGTTTTACAAATAAAGCTTATGAGGAAGCGGGAGCGGTGATTGCTAAAACTGCAGCGTTTTTGAAAGATTCCGACATTGTGCTTTCAGTCAACGCGCCTGCCCCTATCAGGCTTAAAAGTTTTAAAAAGGGTGCAACTTTGATAGCTATGCTTAACCCTTATGATGATCAAAAAGCTTTGGATAGTTTCGCCAAAGCCGGTATTGAAACCATGTCTATGGAACTCATGCCACGAATTACACGCGCACAATCTATGGATGTGTTGTCTTCTCAATCCAATCTGGCAGGCTATAAGGCTGTACTCGATGCCACAACTGAATTTGGTCGTGCCCTACCGATGATGATGACTGCTGCGGGAACTATTGCACCGGCTAAAGTTTTTGTTATGGGCGCTGGTGTTGCCGGCCTTCAGGCTATTGCGACTGCCAAGCGACTGGGAGCAGTTGTCAGTGCGACAGATGTTCGTGCAGCAGCGGGTGAGCAAGTTGAAAGTCTTGGTGCCAGTTTTGTTATGGTTGAAGCTGATGAAGGTGAGTCAGGTGAGACAGAAGGTGGTTATGCAAAAGAAATGAGCGAGGACTACCAGAAGCGCCAGGCTGAACTCGTAGCCCAGCATATTGCGAAACAGGATATTGTTATCTGCACAGCGCTAATTCCCGGCAGACCTGCCCCTGAGCTTGTGTCCAAAGAGATGGTTGCCAGCATGAGCCCGGGCTCGGTGATCGTTGACCTCGCTGTTGAGCGAGGTGGAAATTGCCCCTTGTCCAAATTGGGTAAGACCGTAATTGCTAATGGTGTGAAAATTGTCGGGTATGATAACGTTCCAGGCCGTTTACCTGCGAATGCCACAGAACTTTATGCGCGTAACTTGTATAATTTCGTTGAGGCGTTTTTCGATAGAGAAGGCAAAAAAGCTGTCTTTGATCGCAACGATGAAATCATCCAAGGGGTGCAATTGACCCATAAATCCTCAATCGTTCATAGCGGCTTTGCACAAGCGAAGGCCGCCACAAAGAAACCAGCAGCAAAAAAACCAGCAGCAAAGAAGCCT
>DJZB01000063.1:0-70472 GCA_002450335.1 Rhodobiaceae bacterium UBA6963 | reverse complement strand
AGCTAAAAAACCAGCAGCAAAGAAACCTGCAGCAAAAAAGCCGGCAACGCGTAAGGCTGCAACCAGTAAAACCGGATCGAAAGGATAGTCATCATGGATATCGAACCGATAATTTATCTACTTAGTATTTTTGTCCTTGCCGTTTTTATTGGATATTACGTCGTTTGGTCAGTGACGCCCGCTCTGCACACACCTCTCATGTCAGTCACGAACGCAATTTCTTCTGTGATTATTGTGGGTGCCCTCATCGCATTGGGTGTTGATGATGGCGGGGCTAATGCCGTTCAAAATTCTGTCGCTCGCTGGCTAGGTTTTGGTGCCGTTGTTCTGGCTGCCATTAACATTTTCGGCGGATTTCTTGTAACCCAGCGCATGCTGGCAATGTATCGTAAAAAAGATAAGTGAGGCCGGAGATGGACGCTAATATTTCTGCAATTTTATATCTCGTCTCAGGCGTATTTTTCATAATGGCCCTGAGGGGATTGAGTTCGCCCGAAACTTCCAGACAAGGAAACTATTTCGGTATTGTCGGTATGACAATCGCTATCGTCACGACGCTATTTGATCCAAGTATTGATATGAGCAACCCATCAGTTGTTCAGTTGGTCGTTGCCGGTATTGTTATTGGTGGTGTCATTGGTAGCATCATTGCTAGACGCATTTCCATGACAGCGATGCCGCAGCTTGTGGCGGCCTTCCACTCTTTAGTGGGACTTGCGGCTGTTCTGGTGGCCTGGGCAGCTTATTTGGCGCCTGAAAGCTTTGGCATCGCTCCAGACGGGTATATTAAAACTGCCAGTCTGATTGAGATGTCTATTGGTGTTGCAATCGGGGCGATTACATTTTCAGGTTCCATTATCGCTTTTGCTAAGCTTCAGGGGACTATGTCAGGTGCGCCAATTATTCTGCCGCTGAGACATCTTATTAACTTACTTCTGTTTATCGGTATTGTCGGTGGCATAGTTATCCTTTGCCTCGATCCATCTAATCAGACAATTGGATTATTCCTGCTCGTCACGCTCATGTCTTTCATTATCGGGTTTTTGATTATCATCCCGATTGGTGGGGCTGACATGCCGGTTGTTGTGTCTATGCTGAATTCATATTCAGGCTGGGCGGCTGCAGGTATTGGCTTTACCTTGAACAATATGGCGCTGATTATTACCGGCTCACTTGTCGGCTCATCAGGTGCAATTCTCTCGTACATCATGTGTAAAGGTATGAACAGATCCTTCATTTCCGTTATTCTTGGTGGTTTTGGTGGAGATGGTGGTGCTGTTACATCCGGTGGACAGGTTGAACAACGCCCAGTGAAGCAGGGTAGTGCAGATGACGCCGCCTTTATTATGAAAAATGCCGGTTCAGTAATTATCGTGCCAGGTTATGGTATGGCGGTTGCTCAAGCTCAGCATGCACTTCGTGAAATGGCAGACGCTCTAAAAGCTGAAGGTGTTAAAGTGTCTTATGCTATTCACCCTGTTGCGGGCAGAATGCCAGGTCACATGAATGTGCTATTGGCTGAAGCAAATGTGCCTTATGACGAAGTTTATGAGCTTGAAGACATCAACAGTGAGTTTGCTCAAGCAGATGTCGCTTTTGTTATCGGTGCCAATGACGTAACCAACCCTGCGGCTAAAACCGACCCGCAAAGCCCAATTTATGGCATGCCAATTCTGGAAGTTGAAAGAGCCGGAACTGTCTTGTTTATCAAACGTGGCATGGGTTCTGGTTATGCCGGCGTAGAGAACGAATTGTTCTTTAGAGACAATACAATGATGCTGTTTGCAGATGCCAAGAAAATGGTCGAAAACATCGTTAAAGCGATGTAATCAGTCAGACTTCAATCAGAACGAGAAAACCCCACTCTTTGGAGCGGGGTTTTTTGTTTTGGATAATAAGGCGATTAGCGCTTACGTCGACCGGTAACCATACCTTCGCGTTGAGCAGCTTTACGTGCCAGCTTACGAACACGGCGGATTGACTCAGCCTTTTCGCGTGCCTTTTTTTCCGAGGGCTTTTCATAATGATCCCGTAATTTCATTTCACGGAATACACCTTCACGCTGAAGTTTCTTTTTAAGAACTTTGTAAGCCTGATCTACGTTATTGTCTCGGACAGATACCTGCACCTATTTCACCCCATTTCAAAGTGTTTGAATATGAAGGCTGTGGATAGCAAATAACGCCTCACCTGTCTAGTCTCAGGTGCAAAAAACAGGAAATAGCATTTTGTTATAGCTGGCGAAGTATTTTCATCTTGTCGGAACGCATGCAAGAGGCCATATATAACTTATGGATAATCACGAGATATCAGAAACTATTAAGGCAAAAATTTTGGAAGCCGCATTGGTTGACCTTGCTTTTGACGGCTTTACAGATGCTGTCGTCGAGAAAGCCGGGCAATCTGCAGGTATTGAACCTGCAGAAACGGCTTTTGCTTTCCCCCGTGGCGGGATAGATTTAGCAATTTATTTTGTTCGTGATGGTGTAGCTGAAATGGAAGCTAAACTGGCTTCGCTTGATATTGAAAGCATGAAAATCCGTGAGCGAATCAAAAATGCCGTCCAAACCAGATTAGAGATTGATGCAGATAATAAAGAGATTGCTCGCCGTGCCTTTAATATGCTCGCATTACCGGGCAATGCAAAAGAAGCCAGCCTATGCCTCGCGCATACGGTGGATGTGATGTGGCGATCAACCGGCGATAAAAGTACAGATTTTAACTTTTATACAAAACGCGCAACACTTGCGGCTGTCTATAGCGCGACAAGACTATTTTGGTTAAATGATGACAGTACAGACTCTTTGGATAGCTGGGCTTTCCTCGACCGCCGGATTGACAATGTGATGCAGATTGAAAAAGGGAAAGCTAAGTTTAGAGAACTTCAAGATAGACTTGGAAATCCGTTGGAGACTCTGGCTAAATTCCGATACCGCTAAAATAATTTATATCCTTCAATATTAGGTCTGTGCCCAGCTTCAAAAAGCTTGGAAACATGCCCCATTTTGCGGCCAGCCTTAGCTTCATGTTTTCCATAAAAATGGATTTTAGTCATTTCATCTTCTGACAGAGCACCAATGTGGTTGATTTCGGTACCCAGCAAGTTGGTCATAACTGCATCATATTGCCGGTGGGGTGAGCCCAGCGGCCAGCCAGCAACGGCGCGCATATGTTGTTCAAACTGGTCGGTTGCACAGGCATCAATTGTCCAGTGACCGGAATTATGAACCCTTGGCGCAATTTCATTAATCAGCAATTTATCCTGACATACAAAAATTTCTAATGTCAGCACACCAATATAGTCGAGTTTCGTAAGCAGGTGACACGCCATATCAGAGGCTTGTTGTTTTAAGTTTTCCGCCAGTCCAGTTGGTACAAAACTATGACGAAGGATATGGTTTTCATGAATATTCTCAGCCATATCAAAGGCTGCAGTCTGTCCCGATACGCCACGTGCTGCCACAACTGAGACCTCAGCATCAAATGGAATAAATGCCTCGCAGATTGCCGGACGGTTATCTATTTCGCTGAACAATGTTGTTAAGTCAGTCTCCTGTGTTATGCGCCACTGACCTTTGCCGTCATATCCAAATCGGCGGGTTTTGATAATCCCTTTACCTTCAAATCGTGCATGGGCCTCATCAAGGTCTTTATAGGTTTGGATGTCCTGAAAATCGGCAACTGAAAGTCCGCAATCTTTAAGAAAGTTTTTTTCTGTCAGGCGATCCTGTGCGACCTCCAAAGCGCGAACTGGCGGGCGAACGGGAACAAACTGAGACAGAAAGTTCGCCGTTTCCTGAGGTACGTTTTCAAACTCATAGGTCACCACATCTACTGATTGGGCAAAACGTGCCAGAGCCGTTTCATCCCTATAGTCGGCGGTTGTTGTCTGCCATGAGACTTCTGAGGCCGGTGCATTTTCTTCCGGGCCGTAAATATGTGTCTTGAACCCCAATTGTGCGCCTGCAAGGCTAAGCATACGACCAAGTTGTCCGGTTCCTAAAATGCCTATAATACTGCCAGAGCGAAGAGGGGGAGCTTGCTTGGTCATTTCTCTTTAGAAGGTTCGAGGGCAACCATGTTAGTTCGCTCTTGACGCCATGCATCCAGTTTTTTGGAGATTGTATCGTTGGATAAAGAAAGGACAGATGCAGCCAATAAAGCGGCGTTAATTGCCCCAGGCTTACCGATAGCGAGTGTGCCGACTGGAATACCTGCAGGCATTTGCACAATTGAATAAAGCGAGTCTTGTCCGCTGAGAGCTTTGCTTTCGACAGGCACACCAAAAACGGGGAGAGGGGTCATTGCCGCGGTCATACCCGGCAAATGTGCGGCACCACCGGCACCTGCGATAATAACTTTGATACCCCTATCTTTTGCCTGATACGCAAAATCATAAAGTCTTTGGGGCGTTCTGTGAGCCGAAACAATCTTGCTTTCATAGGCAATGCCGAGGGCTTCCAAGGTCTCGGCAGCATGCGACATTGTCGGCCAATCAGACTGGCTGCCCATAATGATTGAAACAAGTGCTTGCGACATAGTTTATCTCCGGTTTCAGAAGAAAGACGGAATTAACAGTATAAATTACTTTTTGGCAAGTTTTTCCTACGTGTGCCCAGCGTGCAGAATTTATCCACAGTCAGATTCGACAACATGAAATGGCTCTGGCAATCTAGCTGAGTGAATAGGATGTTTGTAAATGACGAGTGAAGCACGATTTTCAAAACTACATGAACGCCATGCAGAATTGGAAAGCAAAATTAAAAATGAAACAAATCGGCCTAATCCGGATCAGTTGATGCTGAATGACTTAAAACTTAAGAAACTCCGCATCAAAGAAGAAATGGAACGTTTAAAGGTCTAGTTTTCTTCATCCGTTGAGGTGCCGAAATTGCCGAAAACAGTCTCCGCGCTGGGAACTTCCTCTTCTGCGGGCTGGCTTTCAGGGGTTGGGCTTTGGCCAAAGACATCTGAAGGCTCTGCGCTTGGAAGTGGTT
This sequence comes from Rhodobiaceae bacterium UBA6963, assembly GCA_002450335.1. Lineage (GTDB taxonomy): Bacteria > Pseudomonadota > Alphaproteobacteria > RS24 > RS24 > Micropelagius. The sequence goes on along the minus strand of DJZB01000063.1, from coordinate 65,475 downwards.
TATCCTCTTCATAAGTCGGCATTTCAGGCTCTAGAACTGTATCTGCGGGCATGAGCGTGACATCTGAAGTGGCTGTTTTGTTCAATTTTTTCTGCTGGCGAGCGACGCGCTTGGCAGCTTTTTCAACTTCTGTATCCAGGTCAATTTGCTTGCACAAACCCAATGTGACCGGGTCGACGGGTTTCAGGCTCCCCATATTCCAGTGATCACGGTTACGGATGGACTGAATTGTTGGCTTTGTTGTACCGATCAGGCGGCTGACTTGGGCATCATTAAGTTCCGGGTGATTGCGCACAAGCCAATAAATAGCGTCCGGGCGTTCCTGTCTCTTAGAGAGGGGCGTATATTTTGCGCCTTTTTTCTGTTTTTGCTCGGGCAAATTACTTCTGCTTTCAGAGAGTTTTAGGCGCGACTCAGGGTCTTGTTGGCATCTTTCCAACTCATCACGAGTCACTTGACCGTTACTGATTGGATCAAGACCTTTGATGCCTTGCGCGACATCGCCATCTGCAATGCCTTTGACTTCCAATGAATGTAATCCGCAAAAATCAGCAATCTGGTCAAAACTGAGTGCTGTGTTATCTATCAGCCATACAGCCGTTGCTTTGGGCATGAGTGGAAAAGACATATTTGCTCCTTTTTTAGAACCGGTGGGCTCCAAAGATAAAATATCCACAAAGTTAGGAATGCGTCTTTATAGGACAGTTTAAGATTTCAGAAAAGAAATTTATGCATTTGTTGTTCATGTTTGGTGTCTTGCCAGATTATTCAATCAAATGATAGGGTTAGCTTGTAATGGAAGAAGAAATTGTACCAAAAAGCGATACTCTTTCTGCTCTGGTCACTGAGGATTTAGAGCTTTTAGGGTTAGAGGAGCTCGAAGAAAGAATTTCTGTGCTCAAAACTGAAATTGAACGCGTCAAAGCTGTTTTGGAAAGCAAAAAGGGCTCCCGCGCAGAAGCAGAAGCCCTTTTTAAAGCTTAGAGAATAAAAGGTAATGCTTTATTCGCCCAGAAAGCTGTCGAATTTTTTGTTAAAGCGGCTCACACGACCGGCACGGTCAACAATCTGGGTTGAACCAGCTGTCCATGCAGGATGTGTCGATGGATCAATATCCAAAGTCAACGTATCACCCTCAGAACCATATGTTGAGCGTGTCTGAAAAGTGGAACCGTCTGTCATCACAACTTTAATCATGTGATAGTCTGGATGAATATCTTTTTTCATAACTTAACCAATCGTCTCGTAATTTATGTTGCCTTATACCGATTAGATGCGGTCTATGCAAGCGTTGGAGATTGAATAAAACAGTTTTTTCAAACTTCAAATTGTTTCATAACGAACAAAATATTATATATCTTCCGTAAGGATTATTAATGTCAGACAGTGTTCATCCAGCAGAAAAATTAGAAGAGCAGGCGCGCCGGAGGCAGAAATCCAAAAACGTCCAGCCGCTTAAAGCTCTTATGCCATTTATACTGCAATATCCATGGCGGGTATTTGGAGCTTTTGTTTCACTGGTGCTCGCGGCAGCGTCAACCCTAACGCTTCCAGTGGCGGTGCGTTATGTCATTGATAACGGCTTTTCAGGTACAGACGCTGCGGCAGTGGATATTTATTTCAAGGCCATGATGGCTGTCGCGGTGGTGATTGGCATTGCAAGTGCTTCACGATTTTATTTTGTTTCATGGTTGGGGGAACGTGTAACCTCCGACTTACGTCTGGCGGTTTATACACATATTACAAAGCTTAGCCCTTCCTTTTTTGAAGTAACAAAAACCGGAGAGGTGTTGTCCCGGCTTACCGCTGATACAACATTGATTAAAACCGTCGTAGGCTCCTCTGCTTCAATCGCCTTAAGAAATATTTTTATGTTCATCGGTGCTGCAGTTATGTTGAGCATCACCAGCCTGTCTCTGAGCAGTCTCGCGGTTCTGATTTTGCCGATGATAATTGTACCCATGATTTTATTTGGGCGGATGGTGCGCCGATTATCTCGTGCCAGTCAGGACAGAATTGCAGACACCAGCGCGATGGCATCAGAAACAATTCAGTCCATTCAAGTCGTACAAGCATTTACGCATGAGGAAGAAGATCGACGCAAATTTTCAGAGATTGTTGAAAATTCTTTTGCCACGGCGAAGATGCGGGTCATGGCGCGATCTTTATTGACGGCGCTTGCATTTACGCTGGTATTTGCCGGTGTCGTGGGGATTTTATGGCTCGGCGCTCAAAAGGTCGTAATGGGAGATATGACCAGCGGCACGCTCGGACAGTTTATCATTTATGCAATTTTATGTTCGACAGCGATTGCAGCTCTTTCTGAGGTTTGGGGAGATATTCAACTCGCTGCAGGCGCTACCGAACGTCTGGTTGAAATTCTTGAGGTAGAGCCTCAAATCAAAGCACCTCAAAATCCGGTCAATATGCCGGCACGTGTTAATGGCCATGTTGACTTTAAAGATGTGACTTTTCATTACCCGACGCGCCCACAAATTGCTGCCTTAGACGGGTTTTCATTCTCCGTGTCGCCCGGGGAAACAGTAGCTTTGGTCGGGCCCTCAGGAGCAGGTAAAAGTACTGTTTTTCAGCTTCTTATGCGTTTCTATGACCCGTCAACAGGCTTTGTTGGACTTGATGATGTAAACCTTCAGCAAGCTGATCCATTAGATATTCGCCAGCAGATTTCCATTGTCCCGCAGGAGACCGTAATTTTTGCTGACACTGTTTATCAAAATATTCTGTTTGGACGTCCCTCAGCTACGGCCAATGAAGTATATGCCGCGGCTGATAAAGCGTTGGCAGATGAATTTGTCAGACAATTGCCTGAAGGCTATGACACGAAGCTTGGCGAACGCGGGGTAACGCTTAGTGGTGGCCAGCGCCAGCGGATTGCCATTGCCCGCGCTATTTTAAGGAATGCACCGCTACTATTATTGGATGAAGCAACTTCGGCGCTGGATGCTGAAAGTGAAAAAGTTGTTCAGACGGCATTGGAACGCTTAATGGAGGGGCGTACCACACTTGTGATTGCTCACCGTCTTGCTACTGTTCTCAAAGCTGACCGGATTATAGTGATGGATGGTGGCAAGGTCATCGCGACAGGGACACACGCGCAATTGCTCGAACAGGAAGGCCTTTACCAAAGACTTGCCAATCTGCAATTTGGGGAAGGTAAAGGAAATCTTCAGGTCATATAAATCTGAGAAGCAAACTATCCTAGTTCAGGAAGCAGCCTATCATGCAGAGTGTCATTTGCGGCGATGATGTCGCCGGTTTCGAGGAAGTTCGAAGCATTTTTGAGGTCAGTCACTATACCGCCGGCTTCTCTTACAAGCACAACACCTGCTGCCATATCCCATGATGAAAGTCCACGCTCCCAAAAACCGTCAACGCGCCCTGCGGCGACATAGGCTAAATCCAACGCGGCAGCTCCAAAGCGCCGAACACCTGCTACTTTGGGGAGTAGGGTCTTAATTTCATTTGCAAAAGCATCCTGACCGGCGCGCTCACCATGAGGAATGCCACAGGCAAATACGGCATCAGAAAGGTGGGTGCGTCCTGCTACCCGCATACGCTTATCATTAAAGTAAGCGCCCGTGCCTTTTTCGGCATAATACATTTCATCAGTGACAGGATTATAGACAACGCCAGCAACGAGCTGACCTTCTCGTTCTAAGGCGATAGATGTAGCAAAATGTGGGATACCGTGGAGAAAATTGCTTGTGCCGTCCAGCGGGTCGACAATCCAATTATGGGTTTTGTCTTTGCCCTCATGAACACCACTTTCTTCCATGATGAAGCCATAGCCGGGCCTAGCATGCGAAAGCTCTTCAAAAATTGTTTTTTCTGCTTTCAAATCGGCATTGGATACAAAATCTCCTGGTCCTTTTTTTGAGACTTGAAGATTTTCAACCTCTCCAAAATCACGGCGTAAATCTCTAGCAGCCTTGCGGGCTGCAAGCATCATAACATTCAGTGTGGGGGAGGTAGCCGGCATCTAATCAGCACGCTTCAGGTAAACGACTTCATTTGTTTCAACAACAATTTTGTCACCGGCTTCTACAAATGGCGGTACCATAACCCTTACCCCATTTTCAAGTATGGCAGGTTTGTTGGATGACGCCGCTGTCTGACCCTTTACAACAGGTTCAGTTTCAGAAATTTCCAGAGTTACTTGATCGGGGAGCCGAACTCCAATTGGCTTGCCCTCATGAATCTCGACAACCACCATCATGCCATCTTGCAAGAAAGCAGCTCGTTCTCCGACAAACTCAGTTTGTAATTCAATTTGGTCATAAGTTTCTGTGTCCATGAAAGTTAGCGCATTGTCGGCTTCATACAGAAATTGATAATCTCTTTGTTCCAGTCGTACGCGCTCAATTTTATCAGCGGAGCGGAATCTTTCATTTAGTTTTGATCCGTTGAGAAGGTTCTTAAGCTCGACTTGAGCAAATGCTCCGCCTTTGCCGGGCTTAACATGTTGCAGTTTGACTGCTACCCATAGTTCTCCATTATGTTGGATAACATTGCCTGGACGGATTTCATTGCCATTGATTTTCATGTTAGCTCCTCAAGAACTGACCATATTAGGATCAGTCGTGTCGCACTGATAACACTTTCAGTTTCTAAAAAAAAGCCTAGCTTTCATCTGAGGAAAGAAAAAGCGCGTTGAACGATTTTACAGCTTCTTCCGGTCCATGAGTGTAGCCCCAAACGCCCCCGGAAACAGCGAGAAAGTCTGCGCCCGCTTTTATCAGTATGGGCGCATTTTCAGTCGTGATGCCGCCAATGGCAACACAAGGCAGCTCCGTTGTTTCCTGCCACCATGTCAGCAAGTCCGGGGTGGCTTGAGTGGAGGGCGTTTTGGTGGATGTCGGAAAAAAAGCACCAAAGGCTATATAATCGGCGCCTTCCTCACCTGCAAGCATAGCAAGGTGACGGCTGTCGTGGCAGGTTACGCCAATAATTGCATCTTGACCAAGTGTTTGTCGTGCTTCTGCATAAGGCGTGTCGTCTTGGCCTATATGCACACCATCTGCGCCAACTGTAAGGGCTAGGTCTGCGCGGTCATTGATTAGCAAACTCACATCATGCTTATGAGCAATTGGAAGAAGTTTTTCTGCCGCTTGAAGAATGAGACCGTCAGCGACGGGTGTCTCGTCAGATTGCTTTAAGCGTAACTGCAGACAAGCGACATCTCCGGCAGCTAGCGTTTTATCTAATAGGTCGGGAAAACTCTCTAAATCTAAAGCGGGCGGCGTAATCAAATACAAATGACATTGCATGTAAAACTCTATCCGTTTTGTCCACGGTTTCTGAGAAAATGGTCAGCAAGAACTATAGCCATCATCGCCTCACCAACAGGTACAGCGCGGATGCCAACACAAGGGTCATGGCGCCCTTTTGTAATGATTTCAGTTTCTTCACCGGATGAAGTAATGGTTTTGCGCGGTGTCAAAATAGATGAGGTCGGTTTGACTGCAAACCGTAATGTTATGTCTTGACCGGTTGAGATGCCGCCTAGAATCCCTCCGGCATGATTACTTGAAAATTCTGGCGAATTTTGATCACTTTTGGACGCTGACATTTCATCGGCATTCATTTCACCGGACAAAGCAGCGGCTGCAAACCCCTCTCCGATTTCAACCCCTTTAACGGCATTGATGCTCATCATAGCACTTGCCAGGTCAGCATCCAGCTTACCATAGATTGGAGCGCCAAGGCCGACAGGCACATTTTTAGCGGTGACTTCAATAATTGCACCGCAGGATGATCCGGCTTTGCGTACATCGTCAAGATAGTCCTCCCACATTGTGGCAGCTTCTTTGTCAGGACACCAGAAGGGGTTATTATCAATTTCTGCATCATCCCAATTATTCCGGTTAATCGCATGCGGTCCCATTTGAACCAGCGACCCGACAATAGTGACATCAGGTAAAATTTTGCGCGCAATCGCACCAGCGGCAACGCGTGTTGCCGTTTCGCGAGCTGATTGTCGACCGCCGCCTCTATAGTCCCGAATGCCGTATTTCTCGGTATAGGTGAAGTCTGCATGACCGGGTCGGTAGCTATCTTTTATATCTGAATAATCTTTTGATCGTTGGTCTGTGTTTTCAATGTGTAATGAAATTGGTGTACCCGTCGTCACCTGTTCACCGGTTTCCGGGTCTTCAAAAACGCCTGACAAGATTTTGACTTCATCCGGTTCTTGTCGTTGCGTGGTGAAACGATTTTGCCCCGGCTTACGCCGATCCAGAAAATGCTGGATATCTCTCTCAAGCAAAGGAATGCGCGCGGGCGTTCCGTCGACTACACAGCCAATCGCAGGACCATGACTCTCGCCCCAGCTTGTAAATTTAAAAAGATGACCAAATGAATTATGTGACATTTATTTCTGTTTCGAGTTTCAAAAAAGGTTTTAAGCGCATCAGTTTCTGACTTTTATTCAGGCTCAGATATTGCTGGTTTTTTATCCTTAAGGTTTTCAAATGCAGCCAAACCAATTGTATTATAGCCACAATCCACATAATGAATTTCACCTGTAACACCTGAACCCATATCAGATAAGAGATACAGAGCTGATTGACCAACTTGTTCTTGTGTCACATTTTGGCGTAATGGCGCATTTGCTTCATTCCATTTAAGCATTTCCTTGAAATCACCAATCCCTGCAGCGGCAAGAGTGCGGATTGGGCCTGCAGAAATGCCATTTACACGCAAACCCTCGGGACCCAAATCTGTGGCAAGGTAACGAACGCTTGCTTCGAGCGCCGCTTTGGCAACGCCCATAACATTATAATGAGGGATGACTTTCTCTGCACCGTAATAAGATAGGGTGAGCAAAGACCCTCCATCCGACATTAGTGGCTCGGCATGACGGCAAACTGCCGTGAAGGAATAGCACGAGATATTCAGAGCCATATCAAATGCTTTTGAAGAAGTGTCGACATAACGACCCATCAATTCTTCTTTACCGGCAAAGGCAATAGCATGAACAACAAAATCCAGATGGCCCCATTCTGTTTTAAGCTTCTCAAATAGTGCTGAAAGGCTAGCTTCGTCAGTTACATCGCAGGGTTCAACAATATTTGCGCCTACTGACTCAGCTAGAGGGAACACTCGCTTTTCAAGCGCTTCGCCCTGATAAGTGAAAGCGAGTTCCGCTCCCGCATCGGCACAGGCGCGGGCAATGCCCCAAGCGATTGAGTTTTTGTTAGCCACGCCCATTATGAGACCGCGTTTACCTTGCATCATACCCGACATTTTAGTTTTCCTTTTTTCAGCTTCACGCATATTAAGACACCCATTTAAAAGAGTGTTACCAAGACGATGCAATGAACGACTCAATCATTATAGGGTGGATTGCCCCCCCTCATAAACCAAGAAAAGGAAATATACAGGTTTTTTTAAGTCTTTTGGGTCAGCTTAATGACCAAGACCCGTCTTTTTCGCGGCAGGCTTGGCCTGTCTCTTGTTGGGTTTCGCCCCCAATTACGACTGTTTGCTTGATTTCGCGGCAATAATTCCCGTTTTCATCGGTATAATCGCGGGTAGGTGTAACAGCGCCGGCAATATCTGAGCGATCGCTCTGCCAGCGACTGGATGTGCCAATTTTATTATTATTCAACGCATCTGATGTCGCCATGCCCATTTTCATTCTGTCGGCCTCATCAAGGCGACGACCGATCTCGCTACCTGCAAGAGTGCCCAACAGCGCACCTGCGACAATTGCTGCGTTTCTGCCTTTTCCGTCGCCTATTTGTGAGCCAACAAGGCCTCCCAGCAATAAGCCAGTCACAGCACCTATTTCTTGCTGTCTGTTCGGATTTTCAGCACAGCCAGCTTGAATTAATGAAAACGCAATAACAGTTGACCAAATCACTGGGGTTTTTATTGAAAACAAAGTCGTAACTCCCTTATCTTTTTAATGTTTATGGTTCATTTCGTTCCAGTTTTGAATATAAGAAAAATCAGTCTATTTTAAAAATGAAATATTCGAAAGGTATCCATGAATTTTCAATCTCCACCAGACAATCCTATTACTGCATTTGTAGCTTGGTTATCTGAAGCTGAAAAAACAGAGATGAATGATCCCAATGCCATGTCCGTCGCTACAGTGGACGACATTGGTATGCCAAATGTTCGGGTCGTGCTTCTTAAAGGCGTCAATGATGATGGGTTTGTATTTTACACCAATTTGGAGAGTGCAAAGAGCAATGAGCTTTCTTCTTCTCATAAGGCTGCTTTATGTTTTCACTGGAAATCACTAAACCGTCAGGTGCGGGTAAGAGGAAAGGTTGAACAAGTTTGTGATGAGGATGCAGATCAGTATTATGCATCACGTTCAAGAGGTAGTCAGATTGGTGCTTGGGCATCAAAGCAATCTACTCCGCTGTCAGATAGAGAAACGCTGGAGGCGCGCGTTAAGGAGTTTGAGGAAAAGTTTGCTGACCAAAAAGTGCCTCGTCCGACGCATTGGTCCGGCTGGTTGATTAAACCACAAGAAATAGAATTTTGGCAGGATGGTGACTTCAGACTGCATGATAGAATTGTCTATCGTCGTTCAAATGATACGTCTGACTGGCAGACAACCAGATTGTTTCCTTAAGGTTAATATCTTCCACTCTTTTGACTTGGTTGTTATTGAATTACACCGCCAGTACGTCTATCTTAAGTTTTCTTTATGCGTCTGTTTACAGTCATTATGAAGTCCTAAAAAAATCAAGATAGGTTAGTGGGGGAAACATGCTTGGAAGAATGCAGACATCGGCATTGCTGGTTAACGATATTCTTGATCATGCAAATATTTATCATTCAGATATTGAGATTGTCTCACGATTAGTGGGTGGCAAAATCCATAGGGAAACCTATTCTGAGGCACATTTGAGAGCCAGAAAAATGTCTCAGGCGCTTCAATCGCTTGGGATGGGTAAGGGTGATGTTGTTGCTACATTGGCTTGGAATAATCATAGGCATTTTGAAAGCTGGTACGCAATCACCGGCATAGGTGCCGTTTACCATACTCTCAATCCACGACTATTTGCCGACCAACTTATTTATATAATTAATCATGCTGAAGATAAGTACATTTTTGTCGATCTGACATTTGTACCTATTCTTGAGGCTCTTCAGGACAAGCTTGATACTGTCAAAGGCTTCATTATTTATTGTGATGAAGATGAAATGCCCCAAACGTCGCTGGATAATGCTCATTGTTATGAAACACTTATCGGCGCCCAAGATGGTGATTTCAGTTGGGTGCAGGTTGATGAAAATGATGCCTGCGGCATTTGTTACACCTCTGGTACTACAGGAAACCCTAAAGGGGTCATTTACTCCCATCGTTCCAATGTTCTACATTCTTTGATTGCTGTGAGCAAAGATGTGATGGGACTTGGGAGTAAATCCGTTGTGATGCCGGTTGTCCCTATGTTCCATGCCAATGCTTGGGGGCTGGTTTTTACTTGCCCTATGGTTGGCGCGGCTATGGTTAATCCCGGGCCGCAAATGGATGGGGCTAGCATATTTGAGCTTCTTGATACTGAACAGGTAAGTTTTACTGCTGCTGTGCCAACCGTCTGGCTTATGTTGTTGCAACATCTTGAGGATCAAAAACTAAAATTACCTTATCTGGACTCTGTCGTGATTGGTGGCTCAGCAGCCCCGCGCATGATGATTGAGAAATTTGAAAAAGATTATGATGTAGAGGTTAACCACGCCTGGGGCATGACTGAATTATCCCCTTTAGGGACGATGGGTGTTTTGACAGGGAAAATGCAAACTCTTTCCTTTGATGAACGTGTGGACATGAAGGTGAAGCAGGGGCGTCCCCCCTTTCTTGTTCAAATGAAAATTACTGACGATGATGGTAATGAATTACCTCGCGACGGCAAAACCTTCGGGATTTTAAAAGTCAAAGGGCCCTTTATAATTGAAAGCTATATGAAGGGAGATGGTGGTGATGTTCTAGATGCAGACGGATTCTTTGATACTGGCGATGTCGCAACCCTTGATGCTGACGGCTTCATGCAAATTACCGATCGCTCCAAAGATGTTGTGAAATCCGGGGGTGAATGGATTTCTTCCATTGAGCTTGAAAATATTGCCGTTGGTCATCCCGACATTGTTGAAGCCGCCGTGATTGGTGTGGCGCACCCGAAATGGGATGAACGACCCATTCTTATTGTGATTAAAAAAGAAGATGTAGATTTATCATGTGAAGATGTGTTGGGCTTTATGGAAGGCAAAATCGCCAAATGGTGGATGCCGGATGATGTGGTCTTCGTTGAAGAAATTCCCCATACAGCAACCGGAAAAATTCAAAAGCTGACGCTACGTGAACAGTTTAAGGATTATGTTCTTCCAACGGCTGCTGATGCCTGATTTATTTTAATTGAAAATTTGAAGATAATTTTATTTCGGTGTCACAGACAACTTTACCTGTACGCACAAGACCTTCGAGATGAGCAAGAACCGACATTGCTGCGGCAGGATAAAGCCGTTTGTCGGTGTCTGCATATAGTACAGGTATCATATCTTGAATTTGTGTCGTTCCTTTGGCGAGTTGGCCAAGTATCTGTTCCTCACGATTTTGGCGATGTGTAATATAGGCTTTGATAAATGTTTTTGGGTTTTGAATTTCCGGTCCATGCGTGGGGCGCAACAACTCAAGGTCGTAGCTTAATAAGCGCTCCAGAGACTCCATATAATCTGCCATATTGCCATCCGGTGGAACGATAACGCTGGTTGCCCAGCCCATGACATGGTCACCGGAGAACATTGTCTTTTCTTCATGTAGTAAAAAACATAAATGATTGCTTATGTGTCCGGGCGTGTATATCGCTTCAAGCGTCCAGTCCGGCCCATTTATAATATCTTGATGTAGAAGTGGAATGTCTGGGATGAAGTCTCGCTGGATGGCCTCTTCCATTTCGACGAAGTTTGCATCTTCTATAGCGACTTTTGTATCAATCTGGCTTTTGTTGCGCGTGCGGTCGTTATTAATACCAGCAAAGCCACATATCTTGGCGCCCGTTCTTTCTTTAAGTGCATTGGCCAAAGGAGAATGATCACTGTGCGTGTGTGTGACCAGAATATGGCTAACGACTTCACTTGGGTCGAGTGCCGCAATAATTGCGTCTAGGTGTGAATCATTATTCGGACCTGGGTCAATTATAGCAACAACACCATTGCCAACAATGAAGGTTGTTGTTCCCGTATAAGTGAAAGGGCCGGGATTGTCGCAAATGACACGTCTGATGAGTGGGGTTAAGCGTTTGCAAACCCCATGTTCAATTTCATCTTCAAATACATAAGGTATTGCCAAACTTAATCCTTTTTATAATTTCGCGGTTCTTATTAACCTTATCCGCTTCTAGATTGAAAACTCGCCTTTAACCACGCCACCCCCAAGTTGGTAGTGGGTAAGATTATGATCATCTTGTAGGAAAACCTGTTCATAAACGCGTGTATATGCAGATTGTTTGATTTGCCAAACCCCGTCAGCATTTTTGGCATAGTCATCAACATACTCCGCTCCGCCGACAGTGACTTTATTGTCTTCAGCCAGATTCATTGCATAGTCTAACAATCGCCATTGGCCTTTTGCTGTGGTGTCGCCAGTTATTTCAATAATGGGCATATGTACAGTATGACAAGATACAAGCTTGTCATGAAACGCAAATTTCATGGCAGTTAGGATATTCTCTTTACCCTCGGCTTCGAAAGTATAGCTTCCACCCTGATAATTAATCCGGGCATCGTCTGTAAAGACACGTCCAAGCTCTTCAATATTACAGCTATCAATGCCTCTGCAATATCTGTATTTCAATTGTTTGATTTGTTCGATGTTTTCATAATCGTAAGACATATTATCCCCCATAAATCTATACTGTCTTCATAGATATTATATTCCCTTCTAAAATTTATACCTGCTGACATAAATATTGCCAATAGAGGGAATTTATCGGGGTTACATGCATAGTGCCAAAATGTATGCTACTTAGAGTTTGGGGAGGGGTTATTGACCTTTAAAACAAAAAAAATAATTGGTGCCTTACTGATATTGGTCTCCATACCAATCGGGTATTTGTTTTTCTGGCCAGTCGGGATTTCGCCTGAAATCTGGACTCCTGGTAAAAACCCTGCCGGGATAGCCCCCTTTGAAAGAAACAATCGCCTCGCAGATGCGCGATTAATCGAACTTGATGGTTATGGACCCGAGGGGAGTGCGATTGCGGATAATGGTTTTATTTTTTCAGGTCTTGCAGACGGGCGCGTAATTGCAATTGATCCTAAAACCAATGATTTTACAGATATCCTCAATACAGGTGGGCGCCCACTGGCGATGCAATTTGCGCGAGAAATCATAACAGGTGCGCAAAGTGATTTAATTATTGCTGATGCCCCTTTGGGTTTGTTGGCGTTTACCCAAGCTGGGGAATTGAAAACGCTTACTAATGAGGTAGATGGGACACCCATTCGCTTTGCCGATGATCTTGATATTTCAAGCGATGGTGTCGTTTGGTTCTCGGATGCATCTACCCGTTATGGCTTTGAAGATACGGTTTTTGAAGCGATGGAAACGCCAGCAGCAGGTCGATTACTCACTTACGATTTTAAAACAGGTAAAACCCAGATTGTGTTGGATGGTTTGCATTTTGCAAATGGCGTAGCCCTATCGGAAGACGAGGGTTTTATTCTCGTTGCTGAAACATATCGATACAGGATTAAAAAATACTGGATAACCGGTCCCAAAGCCGGGCAAACAGAAATGTTTGCAGAGAATCTCCCCGGCTATCCAGACAACATAACCAGAGCCCCTGACGGAGGCTTCTGGGTCGCGCTGGTTAATGGTCGTGATAAAACTTTGGACTCTTTGATGCCATCGTCTTTTATGCGGAAACTTGTTTTTAGGATTATGAGGCTTATTGAATTTGAACCCTTATGGGAAGAAACATGGGCCTTATATCTGGATAAAGACGGTAAGGTTGTTCATGCGTTGGATGCGCGACACTCGGATATTTATGCCGTCACTAATGTAAAAGAAAAAAATGGATTACTATTTTTGTCGAGTTTGCAAAATAATGCTTTAGGTATTATACCCTCACCAACAAGCCCATAATTGCACTAGACCAAGCCGACGGCTCAGGTTATAAAACGCAGGCTTATTGGGGTGTGGCCAAGTGGTAAGGCAGCGGTTTTTGGTATCGCCATGCGCAGGTTCGAATCCTGCCACCCCAGCCAGCTTTATAAAATACAGATTTTTAAAACAAGTTTTTTGGGCAAGCTTGGTGTCTAACCGAGCATTGCTTCCTTGTTTTGCAACTCAGCGATGGCTTCCTTGTATTCAGCCTCAAGACTGTCAACAACTTCACCGATAGTTTCAACACTATCAATGTTACCAATACCTTGACCGCAACCCCAGATATCTTTCCATGCCTTGGCATCCGTATTGCCGCCAGAACCAAAATTCATGGTTGTTTTGTCTGCTTCAGGTAAATTATCAGGGTCAAAACCGGCTTTACTCACGGAGGGCTTTAGGTAGTTTCCATGTACGCCAGTAAATAAGGAGGAATAAACAATGTCATCCGCAGCCGAGTCCACCAGCATTTGTTTATATTCATCTTCCGCGTTTGCTTCTTTGGTTGCGATGAAGCGGGAGCCGATATAAGCCAAGTCTGCCCCCATAGCGAGTGCCGAAGCTACGCAGAAACCGTCACCAATTGCGCCGGAGAGTAAAATTGTTCCGTCGAACCATTTTTTTACTTCACGAACAATTGCGAAGGGGCTCAACATGCCTGCATGACCGCCAGCACCTGCTGCGACAAGAATGAGGCCGTCTACTCCGTCCTCAGCAGCTTTGCGGGCATGACGCATATTAATGACGTCATGATAGACCAGACCGCCATAGCTATGAGCGGCATCTACGATTTCTTGAGGTGGACGAAGACTGGTGATGATAATCGGCACTTTTTCTTCAACACATGTTTCCATATCGGGGATAAGGCGATCATTTGTAACATGACAAATCTGATTGACTGCAAAGGGTGCCACTTTAGCTGTTGGGTTTTCTTCCTTATAAGCCGCGATATCGTCTTTAATCTCTCTAATCCAATCTTTCAACAGTGATTGAGGTCTGGCATTAAGTGCCGGGAAAGAGCCCACTATACCTGCTTTACATTGAGCTGATACCAGGGTTGGATTTGAAACTATGAACATGGGCGACCCGATAATCGGAAGTCGTAAATTATCTTTTAAAATATCTGGTAACATCTCTAACTCCTCTGCAATACTAAAATAACTTAATCGGAGAAACCTTGCTGGCAACAAAAAATTTACATTTAGATAAATCTAAATTATCGGCTCTGTTTATTTTAGAGCTTTATAGATGATTTCTTTTAATTCCGTGCGGATTGGATAAATTCCGTAAGGAACAATCTGGGTCATCAAAATAACACTGATTTTTTCGACTGGGTCTATAAAGAAATAGGTGTTTCCCAACCCGCCCCATGAATACGTGCCTCTGGATGCATAATTTCCCTCGGTTGTTGGGTCTGTAATGATGGACCAACTGATGCCGAAGCCCGTGCCTTCCATATCACTTTCACTGAACTTACAGGCGGCTTTTTCTTTCATGGTCGCGCCGCCAGGCAATTGATTGGACCGCATAATGTCCAGCGTTTTTTTGGATAAAAGTGTCCTGCCGTTAACTGTGCCATTGCTTTCAAGCATACGACAAAATTTATAATAATCAGTCAGAGTAGAGAGTAAGCCGCCTCCGCCGCCCAACATTTCTGCAGGTTTTAAGAAAGTCGTATCCCGTCCACGATCAATGCATCGGATAAAGTCTTTACGATGATCTTTAAAATAAAGATGTGTCATACGGTCAGCTTTATCCGCAGGAAGGGTAAAGCCGGTATCCTTCATATCGAGTGGTCCAAAAACTTCCTCATGTAAAATTTTGTCAAGAGATTTGCCGCTTACGACCTCCATGACGCGCCCAACAACATCCAGAGAGAATGAATAATTCCACTTTTCACCGGGCGTAAATAAAATGGGCATCGCCGCAATCTCATTTACAAATTCTTCAACCGAAGGGCGGCATGACCGACCTCCGGTTAATTGTTTGCGTCGATACAGAGCATCTATTGGGTGTTCGCCTAAAAAATCGTAAGTCAGGCCTGATTGGTGGGTCAATAAATCAAAGACGGTGATATCTTTTTCTGACGGTCGTGTCGTGAACTCTCTTGTATCGCCCGATACCCAGACTTGAGGGTCACTAAAAGCAGGAATGTAATCTTTAACTTTATCATCGAGATTAATTTGCCCTCGCTCAACAAAGCGCATCATAGCAAATGCCGTTATCGGTTTTGACATGGAGTAGATGCGGTAAATAGTGTCGTCTTTGAGAGGAAAAGCATCTTCCTTTTCGTCGCCCATCGCGCTGTATCCAGTGTGATATATCCCTGCAACTTCACGATTTCTGGCGATCAGAACCGAAAATCCAGATAGCTTGCCGCTATCAACATACTTTGTTGAAAGATCATCGAAAGCGCGGGTAAGGAATTCAGTGTCAAATCCGTAATGGGAGATATTTTCAAGCATGAAGATTAATTAGTCATTTATCTCATGGATTGAAAGTACAAATGAATAAACCAATGCAAGTTCTTCGAGTTGGTTAAACCGTCCGGCTTTGCCACCATGCCCAGCTGACATTTCGGTTCGTAGTAACGTCAAACCATCATCTGTGCGTTTGTCGCGTAATCTGGCTATCCATTTTGCAGGTTCCCAATACGTTACACGCGGGTCGGTCAGTCCTGCCGTAGCGAGTATATGTGGATAGGCTGTTTCCGAGATGTTTTCATAAGGTGCATATTCAGAGATAGTTTGATAATCCGTGGCATTTAAAATCGGGTTTCCCCATTCAGGCCATTCTGGAGGTGTGAGAGGAAGTGTATCATCCAGCATGGTGTTCAGGACATCTACAAAAGGCACCTCAGCTATTGCGCCGCGAAACAACTCCGGTGATAGGTTCAATGTTGCGCCCACCAATAGCCCGCCTGCGCTTCCGCCGTGAATGGTGATGTTACCTTTTTGTGTGAGATTGTTATTGATGAGATATTGTGCGGCGGTGGCAAAATCCTTGAAACTGTTAATTTTGTTTTCTTTGCGTCCTTGAAGAAACCAGTCAAACCCCATTTCCTTGCCGCCACGAATATGGGCAATGGCGTAAATAAATCCGCGGTCAACAAGAGATAAGCGATTACCTGAAAAACTTGCTGGAATTGAAATCCCATAGGCACCGTATCCGTAAAGCAGGACAGGTGCAGTTCCGTCTAACTTTGTATCTTTGTGATAGAGCAGGGTGATAGGAATTTCCTGCTCATCACCTCCAATAGGTGCCCATAGGCGTTTGGTAATATAATCCTTTGCGTTATGGCCGGATGGCACAGATTGCTCATAGACCATATTTCTGTCGCCGGTTGACATGTCATAATCGAATATCTGTCTAGGTGTGGTCATTGAAGTGTAAGCAAATCTGACCATATTCGTATTATATTCTAGCCCGGTGTCGAGCGACACATCATAAGCGGCTTCTTGAAAAGTAATTTCAGTTACCGAATTTGTTTCAGTCGATAAAATTTTAATCTTTGGTAGAGCTTTTTCCCTATATAGCCAGACGATAAAATTCTCGAAAGCTGCAACTTCCAGGATAAGCGCGCCTTTTTTGTGTGGAACAAGTTCGTGCCATCTATCAGGTGTGTCGATATCAGCCCACATGAGTTGAAAATCAACAGCATCCTTATTTGTCAGAATGACAAGTCGGTTGCGTTTGGCGTCATGGCTGACATCATATTCAATATGCTGCTGCCTGAAGGCAATTGTAATAGGTTTTTGCTCCGGCTTAGCAGCATCAATTAGGTGAACTTCTGAAGTTTCATGATCATGAGCGGAAATGAATATCAGATCATCGCTTCTGGACTGTGAAAGGGACACGAAGAATCCGGGATCCTCCTCTTCATATACCATAACATCATCAGCTTGTTCAGCGCCAAGTTTATGGCGCATGACTTTGCTTGGTCTGTGATTTTCATCCAGTAAAATGTAAAATATAAACTTCGCATCAAGAGACCAAGCGATAGCGCCGGAAGTGTTGGTAAGAATATCCGGTAAATCTGTATCTGTTGAAATATCCCTGATTTTAACAGTGAAATATTCCGAGCCTTTCGCATCATGAGCCCATGCCAGATATTCCTGTCGTGGGCTAATAGCAGTCCCACCTAATTTAAAATAATCCAGTCCTGTAGACTCCTTGTTGGCGTCCAGAACAATGTCAGGGATATTATCCGAATGGGATGAAGTTATACGTTGCCGGCAAATTTGTTGATGCTCTTGTCCGCTTTCATATTTGGAAAACCATGCCCAGTCGCCTTTTGATGAAGGAGGAGAGCTATCATTCTCCTTAATTCTGCCGCGCATTTCATTATAAAGTTTTTGGCGGAGGGTTTCGCCGGTTTTTAAAACTGCATCTGTATAGCTGTTTTCGGACTCTAAATATTCTTGGATATCCGAACGAAGTTGGTCCGGATTGCGTAAGACTTCTTGCCAGTTATCATCCCGCATCCATGCATATTCATCATTTCTGGTAATTTTGTGCCGTGTATTGGTGGTATTAATTTTTTTTGCAACCGGCGGGCGGGGTTGCGGCTCATTCATCGCTTTGATTATCCGCTTTTTTATCAAGTGCCGTGCCGTTAATGCAGTATCTAAGACCTGTAGGCTGGGGACCATCAGGAAAGACATGTCCAAGATGTGCCCCGCATTGGCTGCAGAGAACCTCGGTTCGTGTCATGCCATGCGATGTATCAGAATGTTCAGCAACATTTTGTGAGTCAACGGGCTGAAAAAAACTCGGCCAGCCTGTGCCACTGTCAAACTTGGTTTGAGATGAAAAAAGCGGCGTGTCGCAACAGATACAATGAAAAACACCTGCAGATTTGTCATCGAGGTGAGGCCCTTTAAAAGGCATTTCAGTGCCTGCTTCGCGGGTTACATAATATTGCTCCGGAGAGAGCTTTTCTAACCATTCATCTTGCGATTTATGGATAGGCCATTTTTTTTCAGTGTCAGAAGTCATATCCCATAATGCCATAAATTAAAGCTGAAGGGGACAGTTTTTTGGTATTTGCTTATCTCTTAACTAACTGATGGTTCGGCTGGATTTATTGGCGCGTTCATAGTCTTCAATGCAAGGCCAAAGTTGACGTGCCCATTGATTGACCGCTTTTTTAAGTTTGTCTGTAGGAACATAAAGTTCAGATCGACCAATCTTTTGGAGTGTATGAATATACCCTCTTTCCTCAAAGCGTTTGAGGGAAGCCCGAACCGTGCCGTAGGCACGACCGGTTACCTCCACAAAATTCTTTGTTACCGTTGATTTCTCTTCTGCCTCATTAGCTATAAGAATAAACAGCATAATCCAGTCTTCATAATGTGGGGCTTTGGTTTCAAATAAGTCTTTCCCAAATTCATGGGCATTTAGAAGTACATTTATCGCGCGTACTGCTTCAGGAAGCATACCGGGCACGAAACTGTTAATTTCTTTTGGTAGAGTAAATTCGCCGCCATTAGGCAGGCTTGAACTTGTTCGAGATGCTCTTTTATTCATTATTTTCTTTCCAGCTAAAGAGTAGAAGACAAATTAACTAGACGAAAGCAACTTAAACAAATGTTACATAAAGTAGAAATTTTTTGTTTTTCAATTCTTTTGAAATATAACATTTAAAGGGCAAAAATAATAATAAAAATTATAAAAAATTAATCTTTGTTAAAACTATTTATCTACATAAACCATTGTTATTTAATAATTTTCTGAATTTGCCTGCGTTGGTGCTTCATGCTTGATAATTAAGGTTGCTGAGAGGAGGGGTAATAATGCAAAAGAATAAATTCTGGGAAAACAGAAAGCGTGCAGGGTTCTATCGACAAAAAAACCCTAGCGTAGAAAATATCAGGTAAATTGCCTGTGCACATCTTGTTATGACTAATATGTCTCTCATTTATAATGTACCCGCAATGATGATGACACATTCGATGCGAGGGCGAGAAAAAATTTCTCAATGTCGCCAATGTTCTGAATATCTATGTCATATCGGCTTCGGAATGACCTTCACCAAAATTGGCACTCTTTTCAAAAGAGACAGAACTTCCGTGACACACGCCTGCCGCAAAGTTGAGGAAATGCGGGATTGTTCTGATAAGGATCTGGCACTTGAAATCCTGGAGGCCGCTATTGTTGAATTCGCCAGTTCGCTGGAGTTGCTCAGAAGATGAATCCAGGAGAGCGTCAAGAATTCATGCGTATAGCGCGTCGCTTAATCGAGGCAGGAGCCTATTTGAAGCGTGAGCAAAAATGTTTCGGTTTGATGGTCAAACGAAACAGATGGACGAAAGCCGTTATGAAATGTTCGGAACAATATGTTGAAAAATTTGTTTCAGAAGATTTGTTGCATCCTGATACCTCGGAAGATGAGAAATATGTCATCTCCGACCCGGGTAGGTCGTTTTATTTGCGTGGCAAAACGCCTTCTCATGCTTTTTTAGCTCAACATCATCAACTTGAGACGCAGGATGATGGGGTCATCCTAAAAAATGCTCAGACTCCTCTCGCTTGCTTAAAGTCGCGCAATGGCAGGAACCAGAAAGGGGCTGTTGTATTTGAAGATGTTGAATTTACGGCAGGGGAGCGCTTGTGCCGTGATTTTGAATTAAGTCAGTCCAATAAAAGCATCACACTGGATTTGAGCCGGGTCTCTGTACAGGATGGACGACGTGCCGGTCATGAATATTCAGATGCTCCCGGGGCGGTATTGGATGCGCGTAAGCGTTTAAGAAAAGCAGTAGAGGCGGTTGGACAAGATCTTGATGAGGTGTTGATTACTACTTGTTGTCTTAATGTAGGCCTTGTCGAAATGGAGAAAAAGCTTGGTTGGCCAAATCGTTCAGGAAAGCTTGTTCTTAAAATCGCCTTACGTCGTTTAGCGCAGCATTATGGCTACTTGCCAGCAACAAGAGCTTCAGCATCCGCCCGAATTCTGGAAACCATTGCATAGAATCCATTCGACCTTTGTGGCGTTAAATGATCTTTGAGGCCGAGTTTTTCAAAAATAGCCTGTGCATTGATTTCCATTATTTCGTGAGCGGATTTACCTGAAAAGATGGAAAGTAAAATCGCTACAAGCCCTTTGACAATATGCGCGTCACTATCCCCTCTGAATTGGATTTTATCTGATGATCCCTCAGATATGAGCCAAACTTGACTAACACATCCGGGAACTTTATTGACCTCGTTATGTTCTTCATCCGATAAAGGCTCTAGGCCGGATCCAAGTTCAATAATAAACTTATACCGGTCTTCCCAATCATCAAAAAGAGCAAAGTCTTCAAGTAAATTTTCCAACGACATGTTTAACCTTTATCCTTATCAAAGACATGACTTAATTCCGAAATGCCCTGGAGGCAAGTTTTGACGCTTATTTCGTCAATATGGTATGGGTCAATGGATTTATAAGGTAGCAAGGTTCTATATGCGACTAAAAACAGAAATTTGGGTGCAGGCACTAATTTTACGGGCGACTCATGGTGGAGCGATGGCAACTGTTTTTAACCGAGGGGATAAGGATGCCGGGGATTGTCTTGTGCGTGTAAATAATCTTAATGGGTCATCTAGCCTGTTTTCGCCTATTCTTGGACCTGAAGGTCATCGTATTTGGCAAGAGCGTGTCGAAAGTGGGACTGATAATCAAACTATTGATAATTTGATTGATCAGGATTTGCGAATTGATCCAGATTTATGGGTAGTTGAAATAGAAGACCGCTTTGGCCGGCATTTTTTGGAGGAAACGGTTAAAAAATTCCGTTAAATAAATGTATGGATACCTTATTAAGCTTTATTGAACTCATTGTAGATGTCTGGAAAACCAGTAGCTTTGGCATTGGCATGGAAAAAATGCTTGTCGCATTTCTGATTTTCTTGTCATTTGCCTTCGTGCGAGGTCTCTTTTCAAGGTTTGTCTTGCAAAGGATCAGCCGAATGGCTGCCGGGACAGAGACCCAAATTGACGATTTGCTGATAGTTTCCTTGGAGCGTCCCTTAAAGTTCTTTTTTCTGATTATTGGATTATTTTTTGCTGTTGAGTATCTTCAATTAGGCGGGCTGTCGGCAGTAATTGCAGAAAAGTTGCTTAAAAGTTTTGTGGCTGTTGGACTTTTCTGGTTTTTCTATGCTGCAGTTACCCCTTTATCATACACACTTCATAATCTCGAAAATATTTTATCAAAAGAAATCGTTAATTGGTTAGTTACTGTTGCACGTTGGGGGGTCATCCTCACAGGTCTTGCAACAGTATTACAAATTTGGGGTATTCAAATTGGCCCGATTATTGCCGGTTTTGGATTATTTGGTGTTGCTGTCGCACTGGGCGCTCAAGATTTGTTTAAAAATCTGTTGGGCGGCATTTCTATTTTAGTGGAAAGACGCTTTGCTCTTGGTGACTGGGTTGAAGTGGATGGCGTCGTTTCCGGCACGATTGAACAAATTGGTTTTAGGTCAACACGGGTGAGACGATTTGATCTCGTGCCTGTCATTGTGCCGAATAATATGTTTGCCGATCATGCTTTGGTAAATTATTCGCAAATGACCCACCGCCGTATCTATTGGAAAGTCGGGTTGGAATATCGCACGACTTCTATTCAGCTTCGGCGGGTGAGAGATCAAATTCTCAAATGGTTGAAAGATGACGATGCGTTTCTTTCAGGGCCTAAGCCGCCTTGTTTTGTATATGTTGATAGTTTCAATGATAGTTCCATAGATTTGATAATTTATTGTTTTACTGTTGAGACGGATTGGGAGACTTGGTTAGCACATAAAGAAAGGCTGGCGATTTCTATCAAAGAAATTGTTGAAAATGCCGGCGCCTCGTTTGCGTTTCCAAGTGTATCAATCTACCAAGAAGTACATGTTCCAGAAATAGCTGCTGTGCCGCCTGCTGATATAACCGCAGATAAGGATAAAATCTAAACCCCATGGGCACTTCATGAGCAGAGTAATTGTAATTGGTGGCGGTATTGTCGGTGTTACCTCTGCTTGGGCATTATTAAACGACGGTCATGAAGTCACTCTTTTAGAAGCAGAGCAAAATATTGCAGGACAGACAAGCTTCGCTAATGGCGGACAGATTGCCGTGTCTGATAGTGCTCCATGGGCCGCGCCATCTGTTCCGTTTAAAGTGATGCGTTGGTTAGGCCGAAAAGACGCACCGTTTCGATTGCGCCCTAGGTTAGATACCGCACAATGGCGCTGGCTTTATTTGTTTCTTCTGAATTGCAGAGGGCAGGCCTTATCAGCCGGCACAGAAAGAAATCTGCATTTGGCAACTTATAGTCTGTCATGCTTGCAGCAAACCCGTTCTAAACTGGGAAATGATTTCTCATATGATGATAGCCAAGCAGGGATTGTAAGATTAATCGGTAATCAAAAAGAAGCAGATGCGGCCCGCGAGTATTTTGCAAAGCATCATCAAGATGAAAAAATAATTTGGATGGAGCCCTCTGAGTTGGCAGCCAAAGATACAGCATTTGAGCCTGCCGTAAAAAGAAATTTGATTGCCGGCGCTGTAATGGGTGTGACGGATGAAAGTGGGGATGCGCGAATCTTTGCAACAAAACTTGCAACGGAGTTCGAAAATCGCGGTGGTGAAATACGAACCAATTGCAGGGTAACGGATTTTATTTCTCAGAATGGGTATGTGCAGGGTGTAACGACAGAACAAGGCGACATTTCTGCTGATCGGGTGGTTTTGTCTTCTGGGGTAGCAAGCAAGGCGCTCGCCAAAAAAATAGGCATTACAATTCCGGTTTTGCCGATTAAAGGTTATTCAGTCACTGTTCCGATTATTGACGAGAGCAGGGTGCCAATATCTTCATGTACCGACTTGAAGCACCGTCTTGTAATCAGTCGACTGGGAATGCGTCTGAGGGTTGCGGGTTTTGCAGAAATAGGCAGTGATAAAGCTTGTGATGCGGGACGCGCCGCTGCAGCTCGAGATCGTCTGGAGGCGTTATTTCCTGATGCGGCTGATTATCAATCATTTGATAACTGGATGGGGTTTAGACCCATGACCCCTGACGGTGCGCCAATTATTGGGGAAGCAGAAACTCTGAGGAATCTCTGGTTCAATACAGGTCACGGCACCTTAGGGTGGACTCTATCTCATGGCACAGCGCAACTTTTGACAGATATGATGGCAGGCAGGAAAACAGCGCTGGATATGAAACCTTATAAAATTAAGAGGTCATATGTCAGTGGTATCTTTGGCTAGTTCTATAAGCCGTGACGGCGCCATAAGACACCCCGTTGATTGTCAACAGCGGGTTGATAGGCTTCAGAGAGTTCGTTCAAAGCTTCATTAAAGGCTTTAACTGGAATGCTGGAGTCAATTTCAAAGGTGTTAAATCCGCATCGTGCCATAAATGACCATTGGTCAAAAAGCACCTCTCCTATCGCACGCAACTCACCTTTAAATCCCAATTCTTCTCGCAGAATGCGAGCATCCGAATAGCCGCGACCATTTCGGTAGACAGGGAAATCAATAGCAATGGTAGTCAGCATATCCAAATATGGGGAAAGTTCACGCACATCCTCGCCGAGTTTGGTTTTTCCTTGTGTATTGGTGCGTATCACAACGCCAAGCTTTGCATTTCGTGAACGAAGCGTATCGGCTTCTGCTTTCAATCTATCTAATGAGATGATTGCCGGTGTATCACCCAGCGGTGTTTCGTCATCAATGAACACCCATGTATCATCGACAACAGCGCCATTAGCAATTAGGTGAGTTTTAGTCGGCATATAACTGCTCCTTGAAAGGATCCATTCCGACACGTCTGTAAGTGTCCAGAAAACGCTCTTCCGGCTGTCTTAGATTTAGATATGTTTCAACGATGGTATCGACGGCATCAACAACTTTATCTTCTGTGAAGGCTTGGCCGGTTATGTCACCCAGACTGGCCTTTTCGTCGGCGGATCCACCAAGGGAAATCTGGTAAAACTCCGTGCCTTTCTTGTCCACGCCAAGAATACCTATATGACCGACATGGTGATGGCCGCAGGCATTAATACATCCAGAGATTTTTATCTTAAGTTCGCCAATATCATATTGCTTATCAAGGTCAGCAAAATGAGTGGAAATTTCCTGTGCTAAAGGAATTGAGCGTGCATTGGCAAGATTACAATAATCCAGCCCCGGGCATGCGATGCTATCGGAAATCAAACCGATATTCGGTGTGGCAAGATCATGTGCGCAAAGGATGTCATAAACTTCTTTGGCTTCATCGAGTTTTACATGCGGCAAGACAAGGTTTTGTTCATGCGTCACCCGTATCTCATCTAGAGCGTAACGCTCCGCTAAATCGGCAATAACATCCATTTGGGCATCTGTTGCATCGCCCGGAATACCGCCAATAGGTTTCAGTGAGATGTTTACAATCCCATAGCCGGGGGTTTTGTGAGGCACAAGATTGGTTTTCACCCAGTGACTGAACTCTGGGTTACCTTCTTTTGCTGCTTCAAATGCGTCGCTTTGCGCTGGAAGATTTTCATAATTTGGTGGTGCAAAATATGCGGAAATGCGATCCAGTTCAGCTTCCGGGAGGCTGAGCATTTGACTTGCATCTATTTTTGCAAACTCTTCTTCTACCAGCCGCCGCATTTCCGTCTCGCCGGTTTCATGAACGAGTATTTTAATCCGAGCTTTGTAGGAATTATCCCGCCGACCAAGCATATTATAAACACGCATAACGGCTTCAAGATATGCAAGGAGTTTTTTAGCCGGCACAAAATCTGTCAGCTTTTTGGCAATAAAAGGAGACCGTCCCTGACCACCGCCGACGTGAACCTCATAACCTGTCTCTCCTTTATCGTTCTTGACAATAACAATACCGATATCATGAAGCTTAATCGCGGCACGGTCGTTTTCATGACCTGTTACGGCAATTTTAAACTTTCGAGGGAGGTAAGAAAATTCGGGGTGAAAAGTTGACCATTGCCGAATAATCTCTGAAATTATTCTCGGGTCTTCAATTTCGTCAGCTATGGCACCGGCATATTGGTCAGCAGTAACATTCCGGATGCAATTGCCTGATGTCTGAATGGCGTGCATTTCCACACTGGCCAGTTCTTCTAGAAGGTCGGGAATGCGGTCTAAAGCAGGCCAGTTATACTGAATATTTTGTCGAGTCGTGAAATGACCATAACCACGATCATATTTACGCGCGATATGAGCCAACATCCTCATCTGTTTTGAGGATACGGTTCCATATGGAATTGCAACCCTAAGCATATAAGCATGCAATTGAAGATAGACACCGTTCATGAGCCGCAGAGGCTTAAAGGCATCTTCAGATAGCGCGCCACTAATACGGCGGTTAACCTGTCCGCGAAACTGGTTTACCCTGTCAGTGACAATTTTGTGATCAAATTCATCGTAACGATACATCAGCTATCCTTGATATTTTCATGTTTCATTCGTGTTACAGGCAACTTTATCCAGCTTCTGCTTGTTTACCCAAATCTGTGCGAACTGTTGGCCCTTTGGCGCGGATATTTTCGCGGACACTTACCGGTGTGAAACCGTTATCACTTTCAGAAACCTCAAATAGATAGGGGTCGAGGATAAACGCTTCCATATTGTCTGGGCTGGCTCTTGTCAAAAGCGCTTCGGCAGCTTCTTGACCATCAGCAATTTCAGCTTCGGCAAAATTTTCAATCCAGCCATTACCTTTGAAATATACGACCTCGCCATCTTTCAATCTGTTTGCTGTGACTGCCTGAAAACGCGCGCCTTTTGAACTATGTTGTGCCATTGGAGTTTCCGGTTGTGAATAGTTGCCGCATATTGCCTTTTTTCACATAAAACTTCAAGAAGATGTAAAATAAATTATTATACAAAAAAAATATGTATTTTAATGAAAGCTTTCATGCCATTTTCTCAGTAATATCCATTCTACAAGACTATGCACATAGTAAATAACAATGCCAAGAATGGATAGAAGCGTCAGGGCTGCAAACATAGTTGAGATTTCCAACCTATTGCCTGCCTCTATAATCCGCCATGCAAGCCCTGTAGACGTACCAGATCCAGCTACAAATTCAGCTACGACGGCGCCAATTAGGGCCAGTCCCCCTGAAATCTTCGCGCCTGTGAGAATGGAAGGTAGAGCGGCGGGAAGCTCAAGGTAAATTAGTGTCTGCCACCATTTTGCGCCACTGAGCTGCATTAACTGATGAAGGCCATTATCGACACTTCTTATGCCTTGAAGGGTGTTGGTTAAAATAGGAAAGAAAGCGACAATCCAGGCAATGATGATCATGGCGCGGTTAGTGTTTTCAAAACCGACCCAAATCAGAATTAACGGTGCAATGGCAACGACCGGTGTGACCTGAAGTGTGACCACGTATGGGGCAAGTGACATTTCGATAAATCGTGACCGTGTGAACAAAATTGCCAGTGATACCCCACCTATCAATGCCCAAAAATAGGCAAACCCAGTAATGCTTAGGGTGACAATCAGAGACCCCATCAAAGATGTAAAATTATCCATTAGCGCATAAGCAATTTGTGAGGGAGGAGGAAGAACAAAAATTGGCACTGCAAGAAAGCCAACAATCCATTCCCAAAATACTAAAAGGGTAAAGCCAACTAATAAAGGAAGCAAAAATTTCATCATATTGCCTCCTCGTTATGTTCCAGAGATTTTGTGATTGTCAGGCGCGCTTCATGGAATGGTGTTGAAGCTCTGAAGGCATCATTCCGTGTGTTGCTATCTATTTTGATATCATCTTTAAGCTGTCCATCAGACGACATGACCAGTACACGCTCAGCCAGATAGGTCGCTTCAGAAACCGTATGGGTAACAAATAAGATTGTGCATTTTTGACGTCGCCAAATATCCAGCAATTCATCATCAAGTTTCAGGCGCGTGAGTTCATCAAGTGCGCCAAAGGGTTCATCCATAAATAGTACATCTGGGTTTTGCGCCAGGGCTCTTGCAAGGGACACGCGCATCTTCATGCCACCCGACAATTCACGTGAAAGTGCATATTGGCGACCGGCGAGGCCAACAAGTGCCAAAGCATCAGTCACGCGGGTATCAATCAGTTTTTTGTTGAGGCCTTTAATTTTTAATGGCAACGCCACATTTTCATAAACAGTTTGCCATGCCAGCAGGGTAGGTTCTTGAAAAACATAACCGATAGATGTGTCCGGTTTAATTTCAATTTTTCCGCTGGATGGGGATTGAAGGCCTGCAAGAATTCTTAAGAGAGAGCTCTTCCCACAACCAGAAGGCCCGACGATAGCGGTAAAGCTTCCGGCGTCAAATGAATGTGTAAAACCCCTAAATACCTCAATGCCATCAGCATAGGCCATATTCAAATCTGTAACTTTTATCGCAAAAGACATTATTTTGAATGTGCCTTATTGACAAATTTAGTTGTGAAGGCGTTTTCCCAATTCATCTCCATGTCATAGAGACCGTTTTCAGCCATCAAGGTGAAGAAGCTTTTCCACCTCTGTCGTGTCATTGTGCCAATGCCTTTGTCTAGGGCATCCCCTGAGATGACGAGGCCGCGGTCACGAATTTGGTTTATAGCCTGATCCAGAATATCTTGTGTCATGTCTTGGTTTGAGGAGAGTATCAGTTGATTTCCGGGAGTTGGGTCATCCATCAGATAACTCCGCCAGCCTTCTATAGAAGCAGTGACAAAGGCCTGAACAATCTCAGGTTTTTCTTCAATCAATTTATTTTGCGCAATGACCATAGCGGCATAGGAAGGGTAACCCTCATCCGAGAGTAGAAATACTTTCGGCGTTACGCCGTTTTTAGAAATTGTGAAGGGTTCAGAGGTTGCGTAGCCTTGCTGTATCGCATTTTTATCGACGATGAAGGGCGCGAGGTTGAATGTATATTTCCTGATTTGCTTGTCTGAAAAACCATAACGGGCGCGCATCCAAACCCAAAAAGCATTAATAGACGCATCGGCTATCATAATGGGTTTGTCCTTCATGTCAGAGATTTTATTAATATCGTCCCGGTCATGAGTAATTAAAACCTGCGGATCTTTTTGAAAAGCGGCCATGACCGCTTTGGCAGGAACCCCGGCTTGCACCATATTCAGCAAAATAAAACCGTTCGACCCCATGGCGAAATCTATTGCATTCGCGCCCAAAAGCTGGGGTATGTTAATGCCTGGTCCCCCGCCACGAATGACAACATTCAGTCCGGCTTTTTCATATAGCCCTAAAGCCTTAGCTTGGTAAAAACCACCTTGCTCGGCTTGTGCTTTCCAATCTGTTGCAAAAGTTACCGGCTCAAGTGCGATAGCATTTTCAATCTGAGAGCTTATTAAAAAAATAAACACTGAAAGCAAACTCAGCTGTCCAAGTTTTTTTGATAGTTTGATGAATCTATTCATTACCTGACCAAAGGTGGCAGAGCCTGCTCTGCACGTCAACAATCAGGCGTGTGTAAAATAGATGCTGGTAATGACAAAAAATGAAAAAAAATTTCAACGGGGATAAGTGTTCTAATGCGTGATTTTATTAGAAGAATTTCGATGATATACACGTCAAAATACCCCTTACCCACTGATTTTAAACAATAAATTGTTGACAGCGTTACAGTGATAACTTATATATATCCCACACTCGCAGAGGTGGAATAAAAATTAACAATTCGCTTGTTGGCTTTTATACCTCTTATAAATTTCTGCGACTTAACATTTTCAAATTATAAAATTCATTTATTCGTGAAGCCTTTACCAGAGACATCAATTGGGAATTCTTTGAAAGAACTCCACAACGCTCTGATAAATGACCTTGTGCGTTTCGAGGCACATCTGCCTTCTGATGCTGAAGCGCTGACGGAAGCTTTTGAACGCTACGCACGCGTTATCATGCTTTTGGTAAGATCCATGGATATGTTGACACAAAGGGAAAGCAAACTGTTTGCCAACGCCTCATCTAACCAAAAACCCAAGGAAGATATTATCGAAGAACTTGAACGTGCATTCAATCGCATCATTGCCGAAAAAGAAACGCAGAGAAGTTCTGGAGACACTAACACTTGATCAGCTTAATTTTTTAAAAAAACACTGGGTTTTTCTGACGCCAAAAATTGGCTGGCGCGTTTGGAATGATTCGGATGCAACACTTTATGTCTTGCAAAGTGAGGGGTGGCAATCTGTTTCGAGTTTGGGCAAGGCGACCGGTCAACATGACTTCTACGGCTCGAAAGGTTTGGATTTTTATGTTGAGGAAATTGATCATATTGTGATTGCCGGTGCACATAATGATACTGCGCTCATCATCCCAGGCAAAAGTACAGTTCTGGCCATCACCGGTAGAGTTTTAACGACATTGGGTGGGTCGCATTCATGGAAGCTTGGTGTTGCAGGCGGTGATGACAGATATGGTAATAAAATCGGGTATCAGGAAGACTCCACTGTTATCGGGGTTTCCTCCTCACCCGTCACTTATTATGCCGATACGCCTGTTAAGCTAACCGCAGTATCCGGTCAGTTTTCGAGTGGAAAAATTAGACTTAAACTATATGCAATGAAATTTGCCCTTCCAGAAGTAGACCCCGACTGATATGAAGCACCATGCTTGAATTACCATTTCAGGATGTGGTGCTTTGGTGTTTGCTTGCCCTCATGAGTGCGGCAGCAAGTTATTTTGTTTTGCGTCCATTGCTGAAAAACAAGTTAATGGACAAATCCTCCGGCTCGCTTGCTTTTATCGCGGTGGTAAGTTTTCTTCCCGGTCTGGCGTTGATACTTTATCTAATGCTTGGGTCGCCGGGTTATTCCGATCTACCACTTGAAGATAGACTGAATGTTCCCCCCGAAACTCTCCCTCTTGAGGGATTAGTAGTACATCTGGAACAACGCCTCAAAGATAATCCCGACGATACTGATGGGTGGTTGATGCTGGCAAGAACGCGGATGGCGCTCGGGGAAGCAGATAGAGCTGAAGATGCTTTATTGAATGCTATGTCCTTGCGTCAAGGCGAGCAAAGCGCTGATATTTTGGTTATGCTTGCTGAAAGTCGTCTACAACAACAAGACGGATTGATTGTCAGCGGCGATGAGACACTAATTAATCGGGCACTTGAAATTAACCCCAATCACCCGCGCGGTTTATACTTGCGTGGGCTTTCTCTTCTCCAGCAGGGTGACAAAACCAAAGCTCTCGTGATCTGGGATGGTTTGCACTCTGCAGCCGAGCCGGACAGTCCGTGGCAGATATTTCTCCGGGCGCAGCTTTCCCTTCATCAATAAAACATTAAGCATGTCATTATGTGGCATGCGTCGGTTTTTCACCTTTAATCTTCGTGTTTAGTCGATATATTCCCGTCAGGAGATATTATGACTCAACGTCAAACACGGTTGCTGTTTTTTGCTCTCGGCTTTGCAATGCTCGGGGTTACCGCTTTTATTGCCTTAACGGCATTAGAGGATAACCTCGTTTATTTTAAAACTCCCACGGATATTGCAGAGAGTAGCACAATGCCTGTCGGAAAAATCAGAATTGGCGGTTTGGTTGCAGAAGATAGCTTAATTAGAGCTGGGCTGGAAAACCGGTTCGTCGTAACCGATTTGCAAAACAGAATAAATGTCTCTTTTGAAGGCGTGTTGCCGGATTTGTTCCGGGTGGGGCAGGGGGTCGTTGCAGAAGGTCAGTTTAAAACTGCAGATACCTTTGTCGCTGACACAGTTTTGGCGAAACATGATGAGAATTACATGCCCCGCGAGGTTGCTGATGCGCTCAAAGAAACAGGTGTCTGGCAGGGGAATAAATCTTCAGGGAGCCAAAAGTGATTGCAGAGACCGGTCATTTTGCGATGATATTGGCATTCTGTGTTGCATTACTTCAATCAACACTGCCTCTTTATGGTGCGCGTCGTAACCATCAGGGTTTTGTCCTTATGGCGGTGCCAGCTGCCAAATTACAATTTATTCTCCTCCTCTGGGCATTTGCGGTGCTGACCGTAAAATTTGTTCAATCTGATTTCTCCCTTTGGCTGGTTACTGCCAATAGTCATGCAGACAAGCCTTTTATTTATCGTCTTACCGGCGTGTGGGGCAATCATGAAGGATCCATGCTTTTATGGATTTTGATGCTCGCAGCCTATGGCGCGGGCATTGCACAATTTAGTAAATCAATGCCGGATACCTTAAAGGCGCGCGTGCTTGCCGTTCAGGGCATGATTGGTGTTGCTTTTCTTGCATTTTCTCTTTTTACCTCCAACCCTTTTGCACGTCTGGTATCGCCACCTTTTGAAGGTAACGGCCTCAATCCAATTTTGCAGGACCCGGCTCTGGCTGTTCATCCACCTTTGCTTTACGCGGGTTATGTCGGTTTCTCACTGGCTTTCTCGTTTTCAGTTGCAGCTTTGATGTCCGGTAAAGTTTCTCCTGACTGGGCTAAATGGGTGCGCCCCTGGACGCTTTTGGCTTGGCTTAGCTTGACACTTGGCATAGCAGTCGGTTCGTTCTGGGCTTATTATGAACTTGGTTGGGGCGGCTTTTGGTTCTGGGATCCGGTTGAAAATGCCAGCTTTATGCCATGGCTCGCTGGAACGGCATTGCTTCACTCTGCGCTTGTAACTGCAAGGCGTAATACATTGCATAGCTGGACAATGCTTCTAGCTATTTTGACATTTGGTTTATGCATTGCCGGCACATTTTTAGTGCGCTCCGGTGTCTTAACTTCTGTCCATGCTTTTGCAACCGACCCGACACGCGGTGTGTTTATTCTTATGATACTCGGCGTTCTCGTGGGGGGTGCATTACTTTTGTTTGCCATGCGGTCTGCTGGGCTGTCCTCGGCGGATAAAAATGTGCCGTTTCAGCCTGTCAGTCGCGAAGGCGCGTTAATATTAAATAATGTTTTTCTCGCCAGCGCGACAGCAACAGTTTTTCTGGGAACAATATACCCACTGGTAATTGATGCGTTTGGTCTTGGGAAGATTTCTGTTGGGGCACCTTATTATAATGCCGTTTTTGTTCCGCTCATCACGCCGCTTTTAATGTTAATGCCATTTGGACCCCTGTCAGGCTGGGGCCAGTCTGAAGTTTTACCAGTGTTTAAAAAACTAGCTATGGCTTTCTTGTTGGCAGTTTTGAGCGCGCTGACGGTTTTCATTGTGAGTGCCGGGCATCAAGGTGGTGCGGCACTGGGGGTTGGGTTGTCTTTGTGGCTCATGCTTGGCGCGCTGGCTGATCTGGCAAAAAAAATTAGATTTAACAGTGTCCCTTTAGCACGACTTCCGAAGAATATTTCCAAACTTCCGCTTCAACAATGGGGAAGCGTTCTGGCACATGGAGGTCTTGGCGTTATGATACTGGGCATTGTTGGAACAACGGCGTGGCGCAGTGAAGTCGTTCAAGCTGTTATGCCAGGTGCAGTGATGGAAATTTCAGGATATGAAGTGACCTTTGACGGGGAGAGTGCTGTCAGTGGAGAGAACTTTACCGCGGAGCAAGGTGAGTTTTCTGTCAGGCGAGGCGGCGTTGATGTTACTGTGCTGAAACCTGAGAAACGCTTTTATACAGTGGAACGTCAATCCACGACTGAAGCCGCTATTTTGAAAAACCTAGCAGGCCATCTTTATATTGTTATAGCTGACGAAACTATAACGGATGGCACAGCTTCCCGCGTAGTTAGAATATGGTATCACCCGCTTGTCGCTTTCATCTGGATTGGTGGGCTGATTATGGCGTTGGGGGGCGTTGCGGCTTTAACGCGGCGCGAGGTAAAATCTTTCAGCAATGATAGCGTTTAGTCGACAAATGGCGAGATATCAAATGACCATCAGAGTGGCATCAAAAAAAATAAATTTCCTGATACTTTCTTTTTTTCTATATGTCTCTCCTGCTTTGGCCATTAGTCCCGGAGAGGCCTTTAAAGACGATGCATTGGAAGAGCGCGCAAGAAGCTTGTCTGTGGAACTCAGATGCATGGTCTGTCAAAATCAATCAATTGACGATAGTGATGCCCCACTAGCGGCAGACCTGCGGAATTTAATTCGCGCGCAAATTCAGTCCGGGAAAACCGACGCTGAAATTCTTGATTTCATTGAGGATAGATATGGTGAATTTGCTTTATTGAAACCACGCTTTGATATTAAAAATGCACCCTTATGGGGTCTCCCTTTTCTTCTGGTCTTGGCAGGTTTTTTCTTGATGCGGTCTTTCTTCCGCAATGCTCCCAAAAATTAATAAACATTAAAATTAATTAATCTCCTCGTAACATAGCGTTTATGAGGCATTCTGTAGCTTGAGATTACGCAATTGATTCTCCCAAAGTCCATTTGCGTTTCGGCGGCGATAGAAAGTTTCCTCCCCTCCTTTCTCATCGCCGCCAATTTGTTTAAGGTATGTAGATGCATATTTTATTAATTGAAGACGATAAAGAAGCTTCGAAGTATGTCATTAAAGGCCTACAGGAAAGCGGTCATGTTGTTGACCACGCGGCTGATGGTGAAGAAGGTTATGAAATTGCCCTTGTCGGCAAATTTGACGTTTTAATTGTCGACCGCATGCTTCCCGTTCTTGATGGACTTACTTTAGTTAAGAAGCTTCGCCAAAATCACATCACAACGCCTGTTTTGTTTTTATCTGCATTGGGAGATGTAGATGATAAGGTTATGGGGCTTAAATCAGGTGGAGATGATTACCTCAGTAAGCCATTTGCCTTTTCTGAATTATTAGCCAGAATTGAAGTGCTCGTGAAGCGCGGCTCAGGTCAGGTAGCTGAAACAACTTTGAAATTTGAGGATTTAGAAATGAATCTTCTGACTCGCCGGGTGGCGCGCCATGATAAAGCCATAGATCTCCAGCCTCGTGAATTTAAATTGCTGGAATATTTGTTGCGAAATGCAGGCCGCGTTGTAACTCGGACCATGTTGCTTGAAAATGTCTGGGAATATCATTTTGACCCTCAGACCAATGTTATTGATGTTCACATTTCTCGTTTGAGGTCAAAAATTGATAAGGATTTTGATCCGCCTCTAGTGCACACAATAAGAGGGGCGGGGTACTCTTTACGTGTTCCAGACTAAGCTTCTCAGGACAACAACTTTTCGCGCGGCTTTGCTATATTTATCGATATTCTTGTTATCGACATCTTCTCTCTATGCTTATCTTTTCTGGAACACGGTCAGCCTCATCTCCAATCAAACCGATACGGCGATTGAAGCTGATATTGAAGACCTGTCACAAAGATTTAAGGAAGGTGGCATTCCCAGTCTTGCAAGGCGCGTTGCGGTACTAAGCCGCGACCCACGCCTGTCGATTTATCTTTTAATTGACCCAGAAGGCCGACCTATGGCCGGTAACCTTAATAAAATTCCTGATATGAAAGATGCTGGAGAAGATTGGCAGGAGTTTGAATTCGTTCGTATTACCAATAATTTTGAGGAAAAGCATGCGGCACGGGCAAAGACATTCACCTTGCCGCAGGGGTTTTTCCTGTTGGTCGGACGTGATGTTGAGGAGTTCCACAAATTCAGTGCGGTTATTTTAAACGCAATGATTTATGGACTAGGCATGACAATTCTGTTCGGTTTGGTTGGTGGTGTTATTATCAGTCGCAATTTTACCCGACGGATAGACAGCATTAACCGCACAAGTTCAGATATTATGGCAGGGGATTTATCTCGTCGAATTCCGGTTACAGGCAGTGGAGATGAAATCGACCGATTAGGTATTAATCTCAATAAAATGTTAAGCCGGATTGAAAGTTTGATGGATGGTATGCGCGATGTGACAGATAACATTGCTCATGATTTACGGAGTCCCATAAATAGAATTCGTAACAGACTTGAAGTTACCTTGATGAAACCTGCCACTACTGAGGATTATAAAAAAGTTATTCAGGAAACGATAGAAGAGGCAGATGAACTTCTAGCTGTTTTTAATGCGTTGTTATCAGTGGCACAACTTGAGGCTGGAGCACGGGATATCCAGAAAGAAATGCTGGATGTTGTGGATATTATCAAGCAGGCAGTTGAATTTATGGAGCCTGCAGGTGAGGAAATTGGTGCTCGCTTTGATTTGGATTTGCCCGAAACGCCATTTTTCACAAAAGCCGCGCGGCCTCTTTTGTCACAAGCCCTCATTAATTTAATAGATAACGCTTTTAAATATGGTCATTCAGATGAGCAGATTATTTCGGTCGGTTTAACAAAATTGAACAACATGTTTATTATTTATGTGGCAGATAATGGCCCTGGCATTCCACCGTCAGACATGTCACGAGTGACTGAACGCTTTGTCAGGCTGGATGCCAGTCGAAATAGACCGGGGAGTGGTTTGGGTTTGTCGCTCGTATCAGCAATTGCTCAACGTCACGGCGGTAAGCTTCGTCTTCAACAAAATTTCCCTCAAGGGCTGAAAGCTGAAATTGTGCTACCATTGGACACATGACAAGAAGTTTTTCAGACCGAAAAAAAATTAATGTGAAGCGCGGGGATAACGAGGCCAATAGGGTCGCGCACAGTCATCTTGAAGATTGTAAATCGATATGGATTGCCGAATTATCTGCAGAAGCGCAATCAGCTATTATTGCATTTGTGAATGACCATGAAGATTTGTTTCTTCAGATTTTTGCAGGTTCCTCATTCTTAACACGCATTATTCGAACCCGTCCGAACCTTCTTATAGAACTTGCTGAGGATGGGCCGGATGTCTTTTGTGAAAAAATATTAACTCTTATATTTGATCAGGATTTGTCCTGCGATCGTGATGGATTAATGCGGGATTTGCGTCTCTACAGGCAAAGCATTTCTCTGGCAACGGCAATGGCGGATATTGCGGGGCTTTGGTCACTGGAAGAGGTAACCGGAACCCTAACAGATTTTGCAGATGCATCTGTCAGGATTAGTTTGGATTGGTTGCTTAAAAACAAGTCTGCCCAATATGGCTTGGATATTCCTCCCACAGGCGACCAATGTCAGTGCGTTGTTTTAGGGATGGGGAAGTATGGTGCACGTGAACTGAATTATTCATCAGATATCGATATTGTCGTTTTTTACGAACCTGATGGAATTGTATCACTCGACAGCCACAAGCTTGCTGAGTTTTGGATAGACTTGACCAGAGATTTGTCCACTATTTTGCAATTCACCACAGATGCAGGTTTTGTGTTTCGAGTTGATTTGAGGTTACGCCCAGACCCGGGTTCTACCCCGGTTGCCGTGTCCATTCCAGCAGCAGAAACATATTACGAGTCCTTCGGCCAGAACTGGGAGCGGGCGGCTTTTATAAAGGCGCGTCAGATTGCCGGGGATAAGAGGACGGGCGACAAATTGCTGGCCATATTGTCTCCCTTCATTTGGCGAAAGAATTTGGATTTCGCCGCTATTGAAGACGTTCATGCAATGAAGCGACAAATTCATGCGGTTAGGGGACATGGTCAAATCGCTGTGGCAGGTCACAATATTAAGTTAGGAAGAGGTGGCATTAGAGAGATTGAGTTCTTTGTGCAGACCCAGCAACTTATTGCCGGGGGACGAGACAAAAGCCTCCGCGGGTCTCAAACATGCCCCATGCTTAAACAACTGGCAGAGCGCGGCTGGATAAAAACCGAAACTGTAGATGAATTGACGACAGCTTACCATTTTCTGCGCGGCATAGAACATCGTTTGCAAATGCAGCAGGATGAGCAAACTCACACGCTCCCTAAAACTGAGGAAAAATTACAGATATTTTCAGATTTCTGCGGCTATGAAACGCTTGATGATTTTAGGAGCCGACTGACTGAAGTTCTGAAAACCGTTCAAACTCATTATGCAGAGTTGTTTGAGCAAGGTGAAGTGCTTGCGGATGAAATGGGCAATCTTGTTTTTGTCGGCAGTGAGAATGATCCTGAAACTTTAGAAACGCTTTCCCAGATGGGCTTTGCAAGGGCGGCGCAAATGTCTGATGAAATCAGAGGGTGGCATAGTGGGAGATTTGCTGCTGTTCGCACACCCCGTGCCCGAGAATTATTGACCAGAATAAAGCCCCGTCTCCTAAAAAGCCTGTCACAGACACCTGATCCGGATTTTGCTTTTGCACGGTTTAATGATTTTCTGACTGGTCTACCTTCAGGCATACAAATTTTTTCTCTTTTTCAATCCAACCCTGATCTGCTTAATCTTATTACCGACATTGTTGGGACAGCGCCGCGCCTGTCCGCGCAATTAAGCCGTCGCCCCGTCACATTGGACAGTCTTCTTGATCCCAATTTCAATCAGCCTCTGTCGGATGCTGATGAGGTTTTACAAGAACTCCAAAGCTATATGTCCGGCATAACTCATTTTGAAGATATGCTGGATGCAACAAGACGCTGGCATAGGGAAAATATCTTCAGGATTGGCACGCAAATTTTATCAGGTAAATTGACCGGCCATACCGCAGGTGAAGACATCACTAAAGTTGCCGATGCGAGCACTCGTGTTATTTTTGATTTTGTAATGAAAGATTTACTGGGGGACGTCACGCTCCCAGACGGTTCAGAAATGGCGGTTTTGGGGCTGGGTAAACTAGGTAGCCGCGAAATGACCGTATCCTCTGACCTTGACCTTATTATTGTTTGCGCAGCAGAAGACTATGCGCAGGAAGTGACTTATACGGCATCATCCTCCATGGAAGTTTTTTTTAGCCGTGCCGCAAGACGTTTCATTTCTGCCATGACGGCTCCAACCTCTGAAGGTTATCTTTTTGATATAGATATGCGTTTGCGCCCAACGGGAAATGCGGGTCCACTCGTTACGAAATTTAAAAATTTTGAGGATTACCAATTTTCAAATGCATGGCTTTGGGAGCACATGGCACTGACACGGGGGCGGGTGCTGGCAGGTGGGAAAAATCTGACAAATCAGATTCAGGCCTTACAGAAAAAAGTTTTCCAGATGACACGTGATCCTGATGAGTCGCGGTACAACATTGCAGATATGAAAAAACGGCTTGAGGCGCATCATATCAAAAAAGGTGATGCCAAATGGGATATCAAACATGCCCCGGGGGGGCTGGTTGATATTGAATTTATTGCTCAAGGTCTCTGTCTAATGCATGGCGAAGCACTTGCTGAACGCATTTGCACCTCCACCCAATCTAATCTTGAATTGCTAGGCGCGGAGCATATTTTATCGCCTGATGATAAGACTCGACTCATTGAGGCCTTGTCGGTGTATTCAGGTCTGTTACAGATTTTCCGATTATGCCTCGATACTCCGGCAGTCCCACCATTTTCTCAGTCGTTAAATTTGTTGTTGTGTCAAAGCTCTGCACTTCCAGATATGGCTCATTTGGAACAAGCGCTGAGTGAGCATCAAAAATCTGTACGCGATATTTTTGTTCGGATGTTTGGTCAGCTATCTGACTAATTTTTTCAAGACATCTTAAACTATTTGAGCCATATCTATCACATGAGCACGCATCGATTTTGTATAGCGCCAATGATGGATTGGACGGATAGGCACGACCGCTATTTTTTGCGGCTTTTGTCTAAAAGGTCTCGGCTTTATTCAGAAATGGTTACGGCAGATGCGGTACGCCATGGCGACCGTGCACATCTCTTGTCCTTTAACGCTACTGAACACCCTGTTGCCCTCCAGTTAGGTGGTAGCGACGCTTCGACGTTGGCAGAAGCAGCCAAGATTGGTGAAGATTTTGGTTATGATGAAATCAACCTCAATGTCGGTTGCCCGTCCGACAGAGTGCAAGCCGGCCGATTTGGTGCGTGCCTGATGCAGGAGCCGGAACTTGTTGCTGAATGTGTGTCAGCTATGCGTGTGAATGTTAAAATTCCTGTTACCGTTAAATCTCGCATCGGCGTTGATGACCAAGACCCTGAGGAAGCACTTTTCCGTTTGGTAGAATTATCTGCGCAAGCCGGGTGTGAGGTGTTCATCGTGCATGCCAGAAAAGCTTGGCTTGATGGTTTAAGCCCTAAGCAAAACCGCGATATTCCACCGCTTAATTATGACCTTGTTTATGCATTGAAGAAGTCACGTCAGGATTTAACGATTATTTTGAATGGCGGCATTGATACATTGCCAGAGGCACAGGCGCATTTGCACCATGTTGACGGCGTCATGCTGGGGCGTACTGCTTATAAAACCCCTTATATTCTTGCTGATGTGGACCGCCTGATTTTCAACGATGATACACCTGCGCCAAGCCGTGAAGCCGTAGTGGAAGCATTAATACCTTATGCCGAAAAGTTGGTCACTGAGGGGGTTCCCCTGCATGCCTTGACCAGACACCTTATGGGGTTGTTTCAATCTCAACCCGGAGGCCGATTATGGCGGCGTTACTTGAGTGAGAATGCGCCTAAAAACGAAGCCGACGCCTCTGTTTTATACGAGGCACTCCAATATATGCGACACGCGGTTCAGCGTACCCAAGATGTCGACCATGATGTAAATCAGGCTGCTGACTGAAATGAAATCCCGAGACAAAAGATATAAAGATAAAGGATGTAAACATGCCTGAATTGGAAATGCCGGTTCTCATTGCCCTTTTTGTTCTTGCTGGCTCTGTCGCCGGATACATGGCGGGTCTTTTGGGTATTGGTGGTGGAGCTATTCTTGTGCCGGTACTGTTCCAGACCTTTATTTTTCTCGGCCTTGATGAAGCACATCAAATGCATGCTGCTGTCGCAACCTCTTTGACAATTATTGTGCTGACATCCATTCAGTCGGGGCGCATTCATTATAAGAATGATGCCGTTGATATGACAGTCGTGCGCCAATGGGTGCCGTTTTTGATAACAGGCGTTGTTTCCGGCGCACTATTAGCGGGTTATTTCAACGCTGAGGTATTAAAAATAATCTTCGCCATTCTGACCTCCCTTATTGCCTTGAATATGATGTTCAACAAAGTTGACGACTCGCTGGATGGCGAGATGCCTGCTCTCTGGTTGCAACGCGGGGTCGCTTTAATCATCGGATTTTTCTCGGCATTAATGGGCATTGGTGGTGGAGCATTTTCTGTGACCATCATGCGTTTGTTTGGCCGTCCAATTCATAAAGCGGTCGGTACGGCAGCAGTGCTTGGTGTTTTTATAGCACTACCAGGTAGTCTAGGTTTTGTCGTTTCAGGCTGGGGTAAAGAGGGTCTTGCCCCATATTTTCTGGGTTATGTAAACTGGCTCGCTGTTTTGCTGCTTATTCCTGTTACAACGCTCACCGCTCCAATGGGAGCGCGAATGGCACATAAGATTGACCGGGAAAAACTCGAGAAGATTTTTATCTTTTTCCTGTTTCTGGCATCGGCACGTATTTTGTGGTCGGTGTTTTAAGCTTAAAGCTTCTGGTCATACTCACCAACCTCAGGCCAGGAGGAAAGCAAATTATCTATTTCTGCAAACATATCTCGCATGCGATTTTCAGAAACGGGGCTCTCTACAACTACGACAAGGCCCGGCTTGTTTGAAGAAGCGCGAACCAACCCCCATGTCCCATCCTCAACAGTTATCCGGATGCCATTAACCGTTACCAAGTCGCGGATTGATTGTCCTGCAACTTTTTCGCCTTCTTCGGCACGTTTTTGAAAATGCGCAATGGCGCGGTCAACGACCTCGTATTTTTCTGTGTCGGCACAATAGGGCGACATGGTAGGGGAGCCCCAGCTTTGAGGTAGGCTGTCATTTAAGTCCGCCATGCTTTTGCCGGGATTTTGTTCCAACATTTCGCAAACTGTAATTGCCGTCACCAGCCCGTCATCATAGCCCCGTCCAATTGGTGCATTAAAAAAGAAGTGACCGCTTTTTTCAAATCCAGCCATCGCACCTGTCTCCACCGTATGACGTTTCATATAACTATGACCCGTTTTCCAGTAAACTGTTTCAGCGCCGAGTTCGTTCAGCACAGGGTCTGTCATAAACAGGCCTGTTGATTTTACGTCAGCAACAAATTTTGCATTTGGATGTTTTGCTGCAAGGTCTCTGGCAACAAGCACACCCATTTTGTCGGCAAAAATTTCTCGCCCTTGATTATCCACGACGCCGCAACGGTCACCGTCACCGTCAAAGGCAAAACCAATATCCGCACCGGTTTCTTTTACTTTAGCACTCAAAGAATGCAGCATTTCCATATCTTCCGGATTTGGGTTGTGGTTCGGAAATGTAAAATCCGGTTCGCAATGCAAATCTACAGTTTCAATACCTAGAGCTGAAAGTGTCTTGGTTGCGAATACCCCTGCGGTGCCGTTGCCACATGCCAGAACGGCTTTAATTTTTCTTTTGAATGCCGGACGCTTGGTTAAATCAGCCATGTAGCGTTCTGCCATATCCGGAACAAATACATAGCTTCCCCCATCGCGAGAAACACCAGTGCCGTTTAGGACTATATCGCGCAACATTGTCATTTCGTCTGGGCCAAATGTTAGCGGGCGGTTGGCGCCCATTTTGACACCTGTCCAGCCATTTTCATTATGACTGGCCGTGACCATAGCAACACCGGGGACATCCAACTCATATTGTGCAAAATATGCCGTCGGGGAAAGCGCAAGACCAATATCATGAACCTTTGCCCCTGCTGTCATTAGGCCAGTAATCAGAGCTAATTTGATTGATTGTGAGTAGGAGCGGTAGTCATGCCCGACTACAAGTGATGGGTTGTCGGATAGCTCGTGCAATACGTTACCAAGACCGAAGCCAAGGGCTTGAATGCCTGATAAATTGATTTCTGTAGGAAAAAGCCAGCGCGCATCATATTCTCTAAAACCGGTGGGCGTGATTTGTGGAGTGTTCTCAAATTCTGGGGTATTTGGCACTAAATCTGAGACTGGAATTGGGAATAGGGGGCTGGGTTTATCCTGTGACATCGAAAATCCTCTTCTAACATTCATTTCTTAGCGCATTGTAGACGCAAAGAACAGAAGCAATAGAGTTGAATTCATGCCTGATTGGCTCGTATAAGGCTCATATGGATAAAATAAAACAAGAGATTGTTCGGCTTAAATTAACTGACACGCCTTTGCCTGATGTGCAAATTAGTGGTCTGCCGGTTTTTTTGCCTGGTTGGGTATGGCTCGCGGGTGCCGGGCCGGGTGACCCCGGGCTGCTGACATTGCATGCTGTCAATGCCATGCAACAAGCCGACGTCATTATCCATGATGCGCTGGTGAGTGAAGATATTTTATCTATAGCCGGGCCAGATACAGAAATTTTCTATGCCGGAAAAAGGGGGGGTAAACCCTCCATGAAGCAAGCCGATATCACTGACAGTTTGGTATATCACGCAAGAAAAGAGAAAAAAGTACTTCGTCTTAAGGGGGGTGACCCGTTTGTTTTTGGTCGGGGTGGAGAGGAAGTCGAGAGGCTGGTGGAGGAAGAGATATCATTCCGTCTCATTCCCGGGGTGACATCAGGTATCGCCGGGCCGGAATATGCCGGAATTCCTGTGACGCATAGAGATGTGAATCACGCTGTGAGTTTTGTTACCGGGCACCTTGCAGGATCAGGACAGACTGAATTGCTGGATTGGGAGTCTATTTCCAAGGCCACACCAGTGATAGTGGTTTATATGGCGATGAAAAAGATAGATGTAATCGCAGAAAAATTGATGCAGGCAGGACGGTCACCCGAAGAGCCTGTCGCGATTATCACCCAAGCCACGACCCCAGATCAAGAGGTGCTGACATCAACACTACGTTCTGCGGCAGCGGATGCCAAAAGTGCCGGATTGGAGCCACCCAGCATCATTGTCTTTGGAGCAGTAGCATCTTTTGCAGATAAGCTTTCATGGTTTGACAAGTAATAAAGAGGACATAAATGACGCAGGCGTCATTTATTGCTTTTCTTTGTAAAAAGAAGTTTTATAACAACATCAATTGTTACGGGAGATTAAAATGAATTTCGATTTCAGCCCTGAAGAAAATGCATTTAGAGAAGAGGTCAGACAATTTATTGCTGACAACTATCCTAAACATTTGACGGAAAGCCGTCGTGCAGAATTTACCAAAGAAGATTTCTTGTCATGGCATCGTGTTCTTGCCGAAAAAGGCTGGGTTGCACCGCATTGGCCAGAAGAATA
The DNA here is from genome assembly GCA_002450335.1 of Rhodobiaceae bacterium UBA6963. GTDB lineage: Bacteria > Pseudomonadota > Alphaproteobacteria > RS24 > RS24 > Micropelagius. Next base: position 22,326 of record DJZB01000063.1, on the reverse strand, counting down.
TGGCGGGCCGGGATGGTCTGTGACACAAAGATACATCTTTGATGATGAATGTGCCAAGGCCAACACGCTTATTGTTTTGCCGTTTGGTATCACCATGCTGGGGCCGGTTTTGATGCATTATGCCAATGACGCTCAAAAAGCGCATTACTTGCCACGAATTCTGTCCGGTGAGGACTGGTGGTGTCAGGGTTATTCCGAGCCTGGGTCAGGCTCTGATTTAGCCTCTCTTAAAACCAAAGCAGAACGTGATGGAGATGATTACGTCGTCAATGGTCACAAAATCTGGACGACATTGGCACAACATGCGGACTGGATGTTCTGTTTGGTGAGGACGTCGCAAGAAGATAAGCCTCAAAAAGGTATCTCATTCTTGCTGATAGATATGAATTCTCCCGGCATTGAGGTTCGTCCAATTATCACGATTGACGGCAGTCATGAAGTCAATGAAGTGTTTTTGACGGATGTCCGCGTACCTGCTGAAAATCTGGTTGGTGAAGAAGGCAATGGTTGGGGCATCGCAAAATTTCTGCTTGGAAATGAGCGCACTGGAATTGCCGGTGTTGCAAGATCTAAAAATGCTGTAAAGCGCCTTAAAGAAATCTCTTGTGCTGAACTTGTTGATGGGGAACCACTCATTGAAGATATGGACTTCAAGAAAAAAATCAGCGAGTTGGAAATTGATTTACTTGCGCTTGAGTATACCGAGTTGAGAACACTGGCGGCAGAAAGTGCGGGGCGTGGCCCGGGTGCTGAAAGTTCTATTCTGAAAATTAAAGGGACAGAAATTCAGCAGAAGGTGACGGAGTTGATTATGGAAGCCGTAGGTACTTACAGTTTGCCAAAAATTCCAATGCTTGATACAGGCGCGAATTATAATCTCGTCGGCCCTGATTACAGTCAGGGTGTTTCCCAAAGTTATTTCAACATGCGTAAGACGGCTATTTATGGCGGCACAAATGAAGTTCAACGCAACATCATTGCCAAGTTTGTCCTTGGTTTATAAGCCGCGAACCCAATACATTTAATTTAAGGCAGATAATTATGGATTTTGATTTTACTGAAGAACAGACTCTCCTCCGGAATATGGTTCAGAGTTTCGTTCAGGATAATTACGATTTCGACAGCCGCATGAAGATTGTGAGATCTGACTCAGGTATGAGTCGTGAAAACTGGTCTCAATTTGCCGAACTCGGATTGCTAGCAGCTCCCTTTGACGAGTCACTAGGCGGTCTCGGTGGTGGAGCTGTCGACACCATGATTATTACCGAGGAATTTGGTAAAGGTCTTGTTACTGAACCTTTTCTTCCGACTGTTGTTCTTTGTGGTGGTCTGCTGGAACGTCATGGAAGTGATGCTCAAAAAGATATGCATCTGCCGCCGCTTATAAGTGGTGAAAAAATTTGGGCGCTGGCATATTCAGAGCCTAAAAGTCGTTTTAACCCTGCCAATGTTCAAACCACAGCCAAAAAAGATGGTGACGGTTTTGTCCTTAGCGGTCTGAAATCTGTTGTTAATGGCGGCCCTTGGGCAGATTATCTGATTGTGTCTGCCAGAACTTCAGGTGAAGGGTGGCAACAAGACGGTATCAGTCTCTTTATCGTTGATAAATCTGCCGATGGCGTTGCGTCTCAAGATTATGAGACAATTGATGGCAGTCGCGCCGCTGATATTAGTTTTGAAAATGTTAAGCTTAGTGCTGAAGCTCTTCTGGGGACATTGGATGCCGGACTGCCGCTTCTTGAAGAAGCTTTGGATTATGGCATTGCCGCGATTTGTGGTGAAGCGATTGGTGGAATGCATAAAGCGCATCTGGCTACTGTTGAATATTGTAAAACCCGTAACCAGTTTGGCGTGGCGATTGGGAGCTTTCAGGCTCTGCAACATCGTATGGTAGATATGTTTATGGAATATGAACAATCTGTTTCTTTGACATATATGGTCAACATGCATGTTGGTGGTGATGCAGCTTCGAGAGCACGGGCCGCTTCCGGCGCGAAAGTTCAGATTGGTAAAGCTGGACGATATATTGGACAAAGCGCGGTGCATCTGCATGGCGGCATGGGCATGTCAGAAGAGCTGAATGTGGGTCACTATTTTAAACGCCTCACAGCCATTGACGCACAACTAGGAAGTATTGATTATCATCTCAAACGTTTTGGTTCCTCCGAAGCTGCTTAGAGAGAATATCATATGACCAACTCATTATTGACCACTCGGCAAGGGGCGGTCATGACTGTCACGATGAACCGCCCTGACCAATTAAACATTCTTGGCGAGCCGGGCGATGGTGATGCTTTCCGTAAAGTATTTGCAGATATTAACGAGGACCGCACGATTAAATGCGTCATCTTTACCGGCGCAGGTCGAGCCTTTTCAGCTGGTGGCAATGTCAAAGACATGCGTGACAGAGAAAATCTCTTTGCGGGTTCTGAAACAGATATCGCAGATAATTATCGCAATAACGTTCATGAAATTGTGAGATCTATTTGGCATTGTGCCGTCCCGGTTATTGCTGCTGTCAATGGCCCTGCGGTTGGCTTGGGGCATGATGTTTCCGGCCTTTGTGATGTTCGTCTTGCTGGACAATCTGCTAAATTTGGATCTACTTTTTTAAAAATAGGTCTCATTCCCGGCGATGGTGGGTCATGGATATTGCCGCAAAATGTTGGTGCGTCACGGGCAGCTGAAATGCTTTACACCGCCCGTATTATTGATGCGCAAACAGCATTGTCATGGGGTCTGGTGTCTGAAGTATATCCTGATGAGGAATTGTTGGCTGCAGCAGAAGAAATGGCTGCAAAGATTATTTCCCAACCGACAGCCGCATTGCGGGCAACCAAAAAACTACTCAGAAGTGCAAAAACGCCTGAACTTGATGCGGCACTTGAAATGGCGGCTGTAGAGCAAGCAAAGCTTCATGTGACGGATGACCATCTTGAAGCGGTGACGGCCTTTATTGAAAAAAGGCCGCCACAATTTTCGGATAGCTAATTAACGCTTGAGATTATGCAGCGCGAAGAATTTCGCCGATTGCTCAAAACCCATACCCAGAGGTTTGGCTTCAGTCAAATCAGAAATTTCTTCCCAGTTAGCAGCAACATCTTCTGCAGCCGCATCCAGTCCAAGCAATTTACCTGGTGACTCAACAACTTGTGCAGCAGCAAAAACGCCTGCGCCGGCACAAATTATTTGCCCGCTTGGTGCTTGATCTGAACTCATGAAAACTACTGCAGGTGTGACGCTTTCAGGTGTCAGGAGTGCTTCGGCTTCGGGTGGCATTAAATCCTCTGTCATCCGTGTCCAAGCGACTGGCGCCAATGCATTTACATGGATGTTATATTTTGCACCCTCAAGTTCGAGCGTGTTCATCATGCCGACGACGCCCATTTTACCGGCGCCATAATTAGACTGACCAAAATTACCGTAAAGGCCGGAAGATGATGTCGTCACAACGATACGTCCGTAATTCTGTTCTTTCATGATTGGAAATACGGCATGGGTCACTTTAACAGTTCCCATCAAATGAACATCTACAACAAATTCGAAATCCGACATGGGCATGTTGGAAAATGATTTATCGCGTAATACGCCAGCATTATTTACCAGAACGTCAATTCTACCGAATTCTGAAAGTGTCTGCTCAACCATAGTGGCAACACCTTTATCATCGGTCACCGATGAGCCGTTAGAAATGGCCTTGCCGCCATTATCAGTGATGGTTTTAACCACAGCATCAGCCGCTTCGGATGATCCGCCTGACCCGTCTACGGAGCCACCGAGATCATTAACAACAACGTTTGCACCTCTGCGTGCAAATTCTAAAGCGTGACTGCGGCCAAGGCCACCACCAGATCCGGTGACAATCACAGTTTTTCCAGTGAAATCAAGACTCATAAATCTTCCCCTATAATTATCTCACATGCATATTCCACAAGACTTATCACCTTTTTGCATGTATTGGGTCAAGCATATCAATTTAATTATAGAATTTTTTTTCTATGCAATCTAACCTACGGTAAATTTTAGAGTTTCTTGGTCAATTGAGTTGTGGTGGGGGAATATGAGCAACAAAAATATGTACGAAATCCTTAATCAGGTCACCGCAGAGTTGACGAGCGAAACGAGTCTTTTCGCTATTACTACGACTGAGGTTAATGGTATTGAAGTTAAATCTTTCGCACTAGCTCCCCCAACTTTAAGAGATGTGTGGAGCCTCACCGAGCCACATGCTGATAATAACTACATCATCTATGAAGATGAAAGATGGCTCTACAAAGATGCCCATGCTGAAGTTGCGTCAATTGGCAACTGGTTGTTGGCGAATGGTGTTGAGCCGGGTGATCGTATCGCCATTGCAATGAGAAACTTTCCTGAATGGACTCTTGCCTATTGGGGAGCCGTCAATGTTGGAGTTGCCGTTGTTGGTATCAATGCTTGGTGGATAGAGGAAGAGCTTGCTTTCGCGTTGGAAGACTCTCAGCCAAAAATTCTGATATGCGACCAACAGCGCCACGACCGCTTTATGAATATTCGGGATAGATTTCCTGATATGCGTGTTGTTGGTGTTCGTATGGAAAACCCGGGTGAGGATGTCATAGATTATGCTGAGCTAAAAGCATTTGGGGGTGACCAACCGACACCGGATTTTGATACCGATAGCGATGCGTGCATCTTTTATACATCGGGCACGACAGGGCGGCCTAAAGGGGCACAATTGACCCATCGAAGTTGTATTAACCAGCTCATGGGTTATGTGCTTAGCACCTATGTTTATAATATTTCTTCAGCTCGTTTGAATGGTGATATGGAGAATGACGGGACACAACCGCCACCAATTACGATTGTTACCACACCGTTATTTCATGTGACGGCGAATAATTGCGTCATGCAACCTGCCACGCTTGGAGGTGGCACAATGGTCCATATGTATAAATGGGATGCAAGAGAGGCGCTGGAAATTATAGAAAGAGAAAAAGTTAACGGGCTGACCGGTGTGCCGGTCATGTCCCGCGAAGTGCTTACCCATCCTGATTTTGAAAAATTTGATACATCATCCATCACTACGATGGGGGGTGGTGGGGCGCAGGTGCCTCCGGATTTGGTTTTGAAAATTGACGATAAACTTGTAAACGGGAAACCCGGCACTGGGTATGGGATGACCGAGGGCAGTGGTATGATGTGTTCCATTACTAGGGATTATTATGTAGCCAATCCCGAAAGTGTGGGTCCGCCAATCGCTGTTTATGAAGCCAAAATCGTTGATGAAAATAATAATGAAGTGGCTGACGGCGAGTTAGGCGAAATCTGCTTTAAGAGTGCAGCTATTTTTAAAGGATATCTCAACAATCCTGAAGCGACGGCTGAAACCATTCGTGACGGGTGGCTTTATTCCGGTGACATTGCGCGCAAAGATGAAAATGGCTTTGTTTATATTATGGACCGCGCCAAGGACATGCTGATTAGAGGCGGCGAGAATGTCTATTGTGCAGAGGTCGAGTCTTCGATTTATAAATGTGATGGCATTGCCGAATGTTCAGTTTTTGGTGTGCCTGATGACAGGCTTGGTGAAGAAGTTGGGGTTGCAATTTATCTGACACCAGGTGTCACCATGACAGCAGAAGAATTACGATCCCACTGCAAAGCAACCATGGCGGCGTACAAATCTCCAAGATATATCTGGTTTCTTGATCACCCCTTACCGAGAAATGCCAGTGGTAAGTTTCTTAAGCGCGAATTAAAGAATGCGCTGGATACGGCGCTTGCGGTCTAGGCTCATTTTTTAATTTTAGATTTTGGATAGGTGATGCCCCATCATCGGGCGCAATGCCGTCACGATATCATAGAAAGTTTCGTAATCATCAATGACGGCTTCTGCACCTAATGATTGAACAGGTTGCAGCGAATACCCAAAGGTGACGCAAATACAAGGGATGCCCGCATTTTGTGCCGCTTGTGTATCGGCTGCGCTATCGCCAACCATAATGGTTTGAGAGGGGTCACCATCAAGTCTTTTCATGGCTTCATAAATCATGCCGGGGTCAGGTTTTCTGGTAGGCAATGTGTCACCGGCAACCAGTGTGCCAAAATATTTTAATAACCCAAGTCGGGTTAAAAGTTTTTCCGACAAATCAAATCTTTTGTTGGTCACTACAGCCAGACCGATCCCAGCTCTTTGTGCGGTCTGCAAAATATCTTCAATATGAGGAAATATTTTTGTGTGGGTGTCGATGTTCTCCATATACCAGGCAACAAAATCCTCAACATCTTTATCCAGCTCAGCTTCTGATATGCTGACATCTCTATAAGCCAGACCCCGTTTAAGTATCATGCGTGCACCACCGCCGATCATACCTCTGACAATGTCGTTGGGAACGGGTTCCAGCCCCTTTGTGCTCAGGACATAATTCATCGCGGCACACAAATCCGGAGCTGTGTCAGCTAATGTACCGTCTAGATCGAATAAAAGCGTTGCGGAGGATTTGTGGGTCATGCACTTAAACCATGATAAATAAAAAGCTATAGTGAGTTACAGTTTCTGCATACCACGAATGGTAAATTAATATGCAAATGATTGAATGTCTGTCACCCAATTTTAATCCCCGTCCCGGTGAGGGCGAGGTAAATATGCTGATTATGCATACGACCTGCATGGCAGATACGCAATCAGCTCTGGACAGGTTGTGCGATCCGGCCAGTAAAGTGTCCGCGCATTATGTCATAGATGAAGTGGGGCAGGTGTATCACCTCGTTGATGAGAGAGAACGCGCATGGCATGCCGGGGTAGCTTTTTGGGATGGTGTAACGGATGTTAACGGATGCTCTATCGGGATTGAAATTGCTCATCCCGGCCCGGATGAAAATGGTGAGGGGCCGGAATTTCCTTCACATCAGTGGCAGGCATTAATTAATTTATCGCAAGATATTATCGGCCGTCATCCTATACCTGCTCACAGAGTTTTGGCGCATAGTGATGTGGCCCCTTCACGCAAAACAGACCCCGGCCCTTTGTTTGACTGGCAGGGGCTTGCCAAAAAAGGTGTTGGTCTCTGGTCAGATTATGGGGAGAAGGATTTAGCGTCACTGTCTTCAACTGATCTGTTTGAACTTGCGCCACTTCAAATTACAGGCAATGAGCCTGAGAAAAGCCAAAAGGTCGAACAGCTCCAACATGCTCTCAGAGCCTATGGATATCAGATTACACCGGATGGGGTTTACGGCCCGGCGACGCAAACAGTCATGCGCGCCTTTCAGGTTCATTTTCGTTCTGAACGAATTGACGGTATTGCTGATGCCGTATGCTGTGCAAGATTGCTTGACCTTATAGGCCGGAAGCAATAGACAGAAATTGGATAGACGGTCGGGCAGCCGCCTCTGTATAGGGGAGGAAAGTCCGGGCTCCATGGGAACACGATGCCGGATAATTCCCGGCCAGGGTGACCTGAGGGAAAGTGCCACAGAAAACAAACCGCCCGTCAGGGTAAGGGTGAAATGGTGCGGTAAGAGCGCACCGCATGGCCGGTAACGGGCATGGCAGGGTAAACCCCATCGGGAGCAAAACCAAATAGAAGCGGCGCATAACCAGTTCCTAGGTTGTCGCTTGGGTAGGTTGCATGAGGTGTCTGGTAACAGGCATCCCAGATGAATGGCTGCACATTATGTGTTTACACATAAGGACAGAACCCGGCTTATAGACTGTCTATCCTTTTATTTTCTCAATTCAATACTCAGCGCCCCTTATTTATGGTTGAGGGTGGCCATTATAAATTCATAAAGAGAGGGTTAAGTCCCTATAAAATCCCAATAAAACGCATTGACATCCCATAAAATCCCATGTTATCCCTAAATATCCCATTTAGGACCATACCTGAATTATATCCAGTTTAGCGTTTCAGGCACAGATGAAGGTCATTAAATGAGCCAGAAATTGAGGAGGCATCTAGTTTGACAGCTTTTATGTCAACAGTTACGGGGAAAATTGATGCGAAGGGGCGGGTATCCGTACCTTCCGTCTTCCGTGCCGCTGCCGTGGCTCAGGGTTTTAACGGTGTTTACCTCTATCCTTCTTTTACAGAGCAGGCGGTAGAGGGCGGTGGTCAGCTTCTGATGGATAGTGTCAATCAGATGGTTGGACAACTTGACCCCTATTCCGAGGAGCGAGATGCGCTGGCGACGGCTCTTTTTGCTGACAGTCACCAGTTGAATTTTGATGGTGACGGGCGGGTGTCTTTACCTACAGCTCTTCTTGACCATGCGGGTATTGATAAAAGTCTCACATTTGTCGGGCTGGGCGCCAAGTTTCAAATTTGGGAGCCGGAAATTTTTGCTGACCACAGGTCTAAAGCGCGTGATCTTGCCAAGCAACATCGAGGGATGTTGAGGTCCCTTGCTGGTGGACCTCTCCCCGACAAAGCCGGAGGCGGATGATGACCCGGGTATGTTCTGACAAAACCACTGATGACAGAAGTTACCCCGAAACGCGTCCTCACATTCCCGTTCTTCTCAACGAGGTTATCGAAGCTCTGTCTCCGCAGGATGGTGAAATTTTCATTGATGGTACATTTGGCGCTGGCGGCTATACACGCGCTTTACTTGAAGCCGCTGATTGCGCCGTTATTGCGATTGACCGCGATCCGGATGCAATTGAGGCAGGTAAAAACCTACAAGCACAGTTTGGTGACCGTCTAAAGTTAAGTCACGGTTGTTATGGCGATATGCAGGAACTTGCGCAAGCGCACGGGTTTCAAAAAGTGGACGGCGTAACGCTGGATTTGGGTGTCTCTTCAATGCAGCTTGATCAATCCGAGCGAGGTTTTTCTTTCAATTCTGATGGCCCGTTGGATATGCGCATGGGTCAAGATGGTCCAAGTGCTGCTGATATTGTTAACACGATGGATGAGAAATTGCTTGCCCGTATCATTGCGCTTTATGGTGAGGAGCGAAAAGCAAGAGCTATAGCGCGTGCCATTGGTCGTGTGCGTGGTGATATAGAAATCTCCCGCACGGTAGAGCTGGCAGATATTGTGTCACAGACAATTGGTCAACCGCCAGGTTTGCAAAAAATCCATCCGGCGACGCGAACTTTTCAAGCTTTAAGAATCTATGTGAATGACGAGTTGGGTGAGTTGGTGCGTGGTTTGGCGTCTGCTGAAAATATGCTTGGCGATGGTGGGCGGCTTGCTGTTGTCACATTCCACTCATTAGAAGATAGAATTGCTAAAAAATTTCTTGCCCGTCGGACGGGACGTGCTGGACGCCCCTCAAGGCATTTGCCCGAGACTCAACCCTCTGAACCCAGTTTCACAGAGCTGACGCGAAAAGGGCTGCAAGCTACCGAAGATGAGATTTCGCTAAATCCGCGTTCTCGTTCTGCTCGTTTGCGAGCAGCAACTCGCACAAGCGCACCTGCATTCATATTGGATGATGTGCTGTTTAAATCTCCTGATGGTGACTCTCACGGGGTGCGCACATGATACGTCTTGTAAATATGATTATATTCATAGCCGTCATCCTGCTTTTTGCTGCGGTCTACCACATACGCTATGGCGCTGATGCTGAACATAAAGCCATCAGAAATGCCGAGCGCGCGATTGAAAAAGAGAAAATCACACGTCGCATTTTAGAGGCTGAATGGGTGAGTTTGAATAATCCGGCACGCCTTGAGAAATTATCTGAAATGCATTTGCGACTTGAGCCTCTTGCAGCAACTCAAATACGGACACCGGACAGCTTTTTCGTTTCCGAAGAAGATCAAATCATTCAGGCCAACATAAAATCTGATGATCAAGAAAATTGGCAAAATGGTTGGACGGTGTCTGGTGAAAGAGGAGGGCTTGATGCGCGGTGAGGTCATGCCATCTCTTATGCGTCCGGGCGGCGATTTGGTTGAAGCTACAAATGCTCAACTGGGTATTCGCCTTGGTGATTTGGAGGGGCATGCTGTCGATATAACGCGTCGGCGTATTTGGTTGGCGATATGGGCTTTTGCTCTTATTTTTACTTTACTTGGAGCGCGATTGGCGAATTTAACCGTTGGTGGTGATGGGCCAATTACGGCCAAGAGAAGTGGTTTGCCTCTGACATCACAGGAACGTCCCTTTATTGTTGACCGCAATGGGGTCCTCTTGGCGACACAAATCAGTGCCTATAATCTTGGGGCGGATGTGCGCAAAATCTCCAATGTTGATGAAACAGTTGCTGTATTATCTGAAATGTTGCCCGGTTTTGATCACAAAAAAGCGACGCGCTTTTTAAACTCCAATCGCAATTATATTGAATTAATGAAGGGCTTGACGCCGCAACAATATAAGACGGTTCTTACGTTGGGTGATCCGGCGTTGAAAATGCAAAAAGCGGATCGACGTTTTTACCCTCACGGGCCTTTGGCTTCTCATATGCTTGGATTTGTCGGTAGCGATATGCAGGGGCTTGCCGGGTTGGAGTTTTTTCTTGACCATAATGTAGAGCCTTCTATGCGTGACGGGAGTTTGCCAGTCACGTTGGATATTCGCGTGCAGCACAGTGTGCGCGCCGAATTGGCCAAGAGCATAGAAAAGTTTTCCGCCACCGGTGGCAGTGCCATTGTTATGGATGTGAAGAACGGCAATATTTTGTCAATGGTGTCGTTGCCTGATTTTAATCCAAATCTGACTCCATGGAATGCTGGTCATCAGCGTTTGTTTAACATGGCTACTTTAGGGACTTATGAGCTTGGTTCGGTTTTTAAGGTTTTCACAGCATCTATGGTGCTTGAGACTGGTGCTGCCTCACCTGAAGACACATTTCAAACATCTTTACCGATTTCCATCGGTAAGCATGAAATTACAGATCCACATGGTGAGAAGCGTCCGCTGACGGTTGGAGAGATTGTTGTTCATTCATCAAATATAGGGTCTGCGCAATTGGCACTTTCGGTTGCGCCTGAGGTGCATTGGGGTTTTCTTGAGCGTCTGGGTTTGATTGATAAGCCGGAATTGGAAATTCCCGAATTGACAAAGCCTCAATTGCCTTACCAATGGGGTGAGGTGGAGCGTGCTACGAGTTCTTACGGCTATGGCATCAGCATCTCTCCGCTTCAGGCTTTGGTGGCCGGCGCCGCGATGGTGAATGGCGGGGTGATGTATCGCCCACGCCTTATTAATGATGATTTGCCTCTTGGTGTGCGCGTTATATCTCAAGAAACCAGTAATCATATGCGCCGCATTATGCGTGCTGTCGTCACGCATGGCACGGCTAAAAATGCCAAAAAATCAAAGTTTATGATTTTGGGTAAAACCGGAACAGCACGAATAGCAGGGCCGGGTGGTTATGACTCAAATCGTCTGATGACGAGTTTCCTGGGAGCATTTCCGGCTCACGCGCCGCGCTATGCCTTCATTGTTATTCTTCAGGAACCACAACGGATTGATGGCGTTTATGGCACAGGCGCTGGTTGGAATGTTGTCCCGTTATCAACGGATATTGTTGAACGTATTGCGCCTTTGCTGGGTGTGATGCCGCAACCTGCCGGTGGGTTTGGGGATGAAGACTTTATCGTCCATAAAGCCAAGGAGGTGTTGTGATGCGCCTTAGTGAATTGCTTGGTCAGAATCTTACTGAGGATGCTCTTGAGGCCGGCCTGGACAAGAGTGTTGAGATTCTTGGCATGACAGCGGATAGCAGACATGTTCTCCCCGGATATATGTTTGCCGCGCTTCCCGGTTCAATGGTGGATGGTGCAAAATATATTGGTGATGCTGTTAAAAATGGTGCGCGACTAATTCTGGCAGGCCCGGAAGTTGATTTCCCTAATGGTAAATTGCCGGATGGCGTTGAAACTCTTCTCAGAGATGATAATCCACGACGTCAGCTTGCCTTATTGGCGCAAAGATTTTTCAAATTTGCGCCGGCTAAAATTTTTGCTGTAACCGGAACAAATGGAAAAACTTCCGTGGCGACTTTTGTTGATCAAATATTGGTTCATGCTGGTATGTCTTCTGCCTCAATTGGAACGCTCGGTGTTAAGGCCGGTGATTATCAATTGCCGCTTGAGCACACGACGCCTGAGCCGGTCATGCTGCATGCTATTTTGCGAGACTTATATGCGCTTGGTGTTGAAAATTTGGCAATGGAAGTTTCCAGTCATGCCTTGTCTCAGTTTAGGGTTGATGGTGTGAGGGTAAATGTGGCGGGTTTCACAAACCTGTCGCGCGATCATCTTGATTATCATGAAAATGAGCATGTTTATCTTGACGCAAAGGCGCGCCTTTTTTCTGAAGTTTTGATGCCGGACGGTGTTGCGGTTATCAACCGCATGGGAGCAAAATCTGATTTTATTGAGCAGGCCGCGGTTAAAGCCAAGCGTAGTATATTTACGCTGGACTCTGAAAATGCGGATCTCACCTTAAGTAATGTTATGCCACATGCTGACGGACTTAATTTTACGCTGACTTATCAGGGTGAAAGTGTTGACGTCCGGACACATATTGCAGGCGTGTTTCAAGCTGAAAATATTGCACTTGCGGTGGCGATGTGCCTCGCGGGTGGACTGCCATTCAAGAAATTGTCTAAAGGGCTTGGGGCGCTTGCCGCGCCAGCAGGTCGTATGGACAAGGTGGTATCATCTTCGAAAGATGTCGCGTGTTACGTTGATTACGCGCATACACCTGATGCTCTTGCGAATGCTTTAAAGGCTTTACGTCCGCATTGCGAAGGCAGATTGATTTGTGTCTTCGGATGTGGTGGTGACCGAGATAGAGGCAAGCGGGCTGAAATGGGGCAGGTTGCTTCGCGCTATGCTGACAGTGTCATCATTACAGATGATAACCCTCGTAGTGAAGATGCCGCGCTGATAAGGCAAGAAATTTTAAAAGCCTGTCCTGAAGCATCTGAAGTTGGAGACAGGCGGGAGGCCATCAATGTTGCTCTCGATCTTGCCAAATCAAAAGACATTATTTTAGTGGCAGGTAAAGGTCATGAGACCGGCCAGATTATAGGTGACCAAACATTTTCATTCAGTGATCACGAGACGCTTCGTGATTTGGTTAAAGACTTGACTGTCGAGGAGAGTGAAGATGACTGAGTCCGGACATGACATGTTGCAAGAAACTCGTCCACTATGGACATCTAAGGAAGTATCAGAGGCTCTTGGCGTTCCATCACTAACTGAATGGCAAGCTCAGGGTGTATCAATTGATACGCGGACATTATCTCACGGCGATATATTTGTCGCCATTCGCGGCGATCGTCTGGATGGGCATGATTATGTTTCCAACGCATTTGAAAACGGTGCGTCAGTGGCAATTGTTGCCACCGATGCCGAGCTTAATATTGTTGCTGGTGTTGATGAAACCCATCTCATACGTGTCATGGATACACAAAACGCTTTGGAGAAGCTTGGTCAAGCAGCGCGCAACCGTATAACCGGTCAAGTGGTGGCGGTGACAGGCAGTGTTGGCAAAACAACTGTTAAGGAGGGGTTGGGTCTAGTCTTTAGTCAGATTGGTAAAACACATATTTCCCAAGCCTCTTACAATAATCTCTGGGGTGTGCCGTTAAGCCTTGCGCGCATGCCGGCAGATACTCAATTTGGAGTGTTTGAAATTGGCATGAACCATGCGGGTGAAATTTCTTCTCTTACCCGTCAAGTGCGCCCCGATATTGCTGTGATTACCAAAATCGCAAATGCTCATATTGAACATTTCGATTCACTCGAAGGTATTGCTCATGCGAAAGCTGAAATTTTTGAAGGTCTGGACGGACTAAAAACAGCGCTTGTGCCTGCGGATAGTGAATGGGCACCTTTGCTGATGCAATCTGCCAAAGATGCCGGTGCGAAAAGGGTTGTTTCTTTTGGCGAAAGTGATGCATCTGATGTGAGGGTGATTTCATTTAAACTTCATGACCACTGCAGTTGTGTGAGTGCCGATATTTCCGGCCAACCCGTGACTTTCCGCATTGGTGCGACGGGCCATCATCAAATTGTGAATGCCATGTCTATTCTAGCTGCTGTCCAAGTTTTTGAGGAGGATTTGACCAGCGCGGTTTTATCACTCGGTGAAATGAAGGCAATGGATGGACGGGGGCGTCGGCATAACATCTCTTTGTCAGATGGTGATTTGGTTGTGATTGATGAAAGTTATAACGCCAATCCCGAGTCTATGGTTGCTGCCTTGAAAACCCTCGGACAATTTCCACGCCTGGGTCAGGGCAGACGTATAGCTGTACTGGGTGATATGAAAGAGCTCGGTAGTCAAGGTGATGAACTCCATAAAAATCTCGTCGAGCATATTATCAACACCGATGTAGATGTTGTTTTTACGGTTGGAAGTCAGATGAAACTTCTGCAGGACGCACTTCCCGGCGGTCGCCGTGGTGCTCATGCAACCAGTGTCGATGGCTTGAAAAGCTTTCTGACACAGGAGGTGCATGCCGGAGATGCTGTGATGGTTAAAGGCTCAAATAGTATGCGCCTATCCGAGCTTGTTAAATGCTTAATCGATTTGGATATTGAGGAAGGTTTTGGTGCTTCGACAGTTCAAAATGAAGGAGGTATTAGCTGATGTTGTACTATCTTATGCAGTATTTTGGTGATGCCATTCCGGGTAGTAATGTTTTTAACTATATCACCTTCCGAGCTGGTGGTGCTGTCATGACAGCAATGATTATCAGCTTCTTAATCGGCCCATGGATGATTGATAGGTTAAAGATGCGTCAAGGTAAGGGGCAGCCTATCCGTGAAGATGGCCCGCAATCTCACCTCATTACTAAAGTTGGCACACCAACAATGGGCGGATTGCTAATTTTGGTTGCTGTCAGCCTGTCGACCTTACTATGGGGCAATCTATCCAATCCCTATGTGTGGACCGTGTTGCTCGGTACTCTTGGTTTTGGTCTTATCGGATTTGCCGATGATTACAGTAAAATTAAAGGCGGGCACAGCGCAGGTGTCTCTGGCCGAGTGAAGTTATTGATAGAGAGCATTGTCGCACTGGTGATTGTGCTGTGTCTCTCAAGTAGCATGCCCACATCTTTATCAACCGGTTTTGCTGTGCCGTTTTTCAAGGATTTATTGATTGATTTTGGCATTTGGTTTTTTGCCTTTGGTGGGGTCTTTGTGATTGTTGGCTCCTCCAATGCTGTCAATCTGACTGATGGGTTAGATGGCTTGGCTATTGTTCCCAGTATGATTGCCGCAGCAAGCTTCGGTTTGATTGCCTATCTGGTCGGCAATGCGATTTTCGCAGATTATCTGCAAATACATTATGTTCCAGGCACCGGGGAGTTGGCTGTTTTCACTGCTGCGTTGATAGGTGCCGGTCTTGGATTTTTATGGTTCAACGCGCCTCCTGCCATGGTGTTTATGGGTGATACAGGATCGCTTGCCATTGGTGGCGCACTCGGCTCCATAGCTGTTGCGACAAAGCATGAAATTGTCCTCGCCATTATAGGCGGGCTATTTGTTCTTGAGGCTTTATCCGTCATTGTGCAGGTCGCCTCCTTTAAAATGACCGGTAAGCGTGTTTTTGCCATGGCGCCACTCCATCATC
The DNA here is from genome assembly GCA_002450335.1 of Rhodobiaceae bacterium UBA6963. Classification (GTDB taxonomy): domain Bacteria; phylum Pseudomonadota; class Alphaproteobacteria; order RS24; family RS24; genus Micropelagius. The sequence continues at coordinate 6,802 of DJZB01000063.1, read as the reverse complement.
ATTTTGAACAGCGCGGCTGGGCAGAGCCAACCATTGTTATCCGGTTCTGGATTATAGCCGTGATACTTGCCCTGATCGGGCTTTCAACATTGAAGCTGAGGTAAGATGATAAAAATTACCGCCCTTTATACTCATGTTGCTGTTTTTGGCCTCGGTATCACCGGGATTGAAGCCGTGCGTGCCTTAAGGGCAGGGGGGGTCAAAGTCACAGCATGGGATGATGACGAAAAAAAATGTAAAGTGGCTGCTGATTTGGGTGCAGTTATTCAAGAGCTCATTCCTATGCCGGAAGGCGTGGAGGCACTGGTTTTAAGCCCGGGTGTGCCGCTCACACACCCCACGCCGCATAAAGTTGTGACTGTTGCTGAGGAAGCCTCCATTCCTATTATTGGTGATATGGAGCTGTTTCAAAAAGCACGCACCACCTTTCCTGCACCCTCACAAGTTATTGCGATTACCGGAACGAATGGTAAATCAACCACTGCGGCATTAACGGCTCATTTGCTGACTGGAAGCGGCTTTAATGTTCAGCTTGGCGGCAATATTGGTCAGTCAGTTCTTGCTCTTAGTCCGGCGGAAGAAAACACAGTTTATGTGTTGGAGCTTTCTTCTTATCAGATTGATTTGTCTCCTAGATTTAGCCCGGATATTGCCGTGTTGCTGAACTTAAGTCCTGACCATCTTGACCGTCACGGATCAATGAAAGGCTACATTCAGTCCAAATGGCAAATGTTTGAAAACCTCCAGCCTGGCAGTACTGCGATTATTGGCGTGGACGGCTCGGATGAAACCGCACTTGCTGAGAGTGCAGAAACAAATGATGCCATTATTAGTGTACGTATTTCTGGTCAGGCAGAAAAAACAGCGAAGGTCTTTTATCAAGAAGGTTGGCTTTGCGATCAAGAGGGGCCAATTGTCGACTTGTCGAGCATTGCGACACTTCAAGGTGCTCATAATGGTCAGAATGCCGCTGCTGCTTATGTTGCTGCACTTTCTGCGGGCGCCGCGAAAGATGATATCATCAGAGCCTTTGCCGGCTTTCAGGGGCTCGCGCACCGTATGCAACCTATTGGTGAGATTTCTGGTGAGGATGGTGAAGTTCGTTTTGTTAATGACAGTAAGGCCACCAATGCAGAAGCCTCTGCGCATGCGTTGGCAACTTATGACAAAATTTACTGGATTGCCGGTGGCCTCCCCAAAGAGGAAGGTATTGATAGTTTGCGCCCTTATTTTGACCGAATTGCCTGCGCCTATTTAATTGGTGCATCTTCTGAAGTTTTTTCTCTGACGCTCTCAGATACGCCGCATGTGGTTTCCAAAACTTTGGATAAGGCAGTGTCTCAAGCAGTGACAGATGCACTTGCGGCAGGAGGCGGGGTGGTTTTGTTTTCGCCGGCCTGTGCGTCCTTTGATCAGTTTGAGAATTTTGAAAAACGAGGCGCCGCTTTTTGTGAACTGGTGAATGAACAAATTTCACGTTTGGGGGCAGTTGCATGATTGGCTTTGGACGCACAGACAGACATTTTCTTGCAAACTGGTGGTGGACGATAGACCGTTGGCTGTTGCTGGGCATAGCCTCCTTGATGGTGGTTGGCTTTGTGATGACATTTGCTGCCAGCCCGGTTATCGCGCATAGGCTCGAGATTGACACATATCATTTTGCCTATCGCCAGATTGTTTTTCTCGCTATGGCTCTTGTGGGGATGATAATCGTCTCTCTGTTGGAGCCTGTGCAAATTCGTAGGCTTGCTATGGGGTTGGGTGTTCTTGCGCTAGGTGGCGTGTTGCTAACCCTAACAATAGGGTCGGAAATCAAAGGTTCCACGCGCTGGTTGAGGCTGATGGGTTTTTCAATTCAGCCATCTGAATTTTTAAAACCTTGCTTTGTCGTAGCTGTTGCTTGGTGTTTTGCCATGCAGAACACAAGGCTTGATGTTTCCGGGCGTCTCATCGGTTTTGCTTTGCTGATTGTGACTTGCTTCTTGCTATCTCTACAGCCGGATATCGGTCAGATGATTTTGCTTACCATCGTCTGGACAGCAATGTTCTTTCTTGCTGGCGGTTCCTATTTGTTTTTGTCAGCCATGTCTTTAACCGGTCTTGGTTTGTTGGTGTTTTTGTATCAATCATTCCCACATTTCAGATTCCGGGTGGATAGATTTCTCGATCCATCTCTGGGTGGCACTTATCAAACAGATAAAGCTCTTGAGGCATTCAGAAATGGTGGACTTTTCGGCACAGGGCCGGGTGACGGAAAAATTAAACATGTCCTCCCGGATGGCCATACAGATTATGTTTTTGCGGTAGCTGCGGAAGAATTTGGTTTAGTAGTCGGTTTGTTGATAATCTGTATTTTTGCCGCAATTATTTTGCGGAGCCTTATCAGTCTGCGTGATAGCCGTGATCACTGGATTCAGCTTGCCGGCACGGGGCTGGTTATTTTGTTTGGCATGCAAACAATCATCAATATGGCCGTTAATCTTAATCTCATGCCACCAAAAGGCATGACATTGCCATTTATTTCATATGGTGGATCTTCATTGCTTGCACTGGCTTTGACAATGGGCATGATTTTATCCCTCACGCGCCATTCATCGGGACAGAAGCGTATTCTAAGTGATGGTTCTGCAGATGAAATACCTTTGCATAAAACATTCAACCTAAAGGGCGGTGCCATATGACCAAGCCAATTATATATTTGGCGGCAGGGGGTACCGGCGGGCATTTATTTCCTGCTATCGCGCTTTCGCGTGCTTTAAAGAAGAAGAATTTCAAAACTGTTATTTTGACTGACGCTCGTGCCAAGCAATATGCCAGCCAGACTGATGGTATCGACTTGCAATTTCTTGCCTCTGGCTCAATTTACAGTGGCGGCAAAACGAAGAAACTTCTGGCGCCTCTCAAGATTTTATTGGGTGTGCTTCAGGCCATGATGATTATGGTTTCAAATCGGCCGGTTGCTGTCATCGGATTTGGAGGTTATCCAAGTTTTCCACCATTGCTGGCAGCACGACTTTTGTTTTGTAAGATTGCTATTCACGAGCAAAACGCGGTTCTTGGGCGCGCGAATAGAATGCTTAGTCTTTTAGGCGCGCGAATTGCTGCCTCCTATCCGGGAACCCGTCATGTCCCCGCGAGTAGTCGGGGTTTAATGGTGGTTACAGGTAATCCCGTGAGACCTGAGGTTCTCAGATATAAGGACTATGCTTATTCAAGACATAATGTGAATGGCACTTTTAATCTGCTTGTGTTTGGGGGTAGTCAAGGGGCGAGTGTCTTTTCGACACTTCTTCCTGAAGCGATGTCTCTGATGCCAAGAGAAAAATTAAATCGCTTGCGACTTGTCCAGCAATGTCGCAAGGGCGAACTTGCTTCGACCTTACAAGCCTATGGTGCGTTAGGTATTGACGCAGAATTGCGTGATTTCTTTGATGATATGCCGCGCCGAATTGTAAAGGCGCATCTTGTCATTTCTCGGTCTGGTGCGTCGACAATCAGTGAGATGGCGGTGATTGGGTGCCCGTCTCTTCTCGTTCCATTGCCGCAATCGATTGATCAAGACCAGAAGACCAATGCATTACAATTAAGCAATCATGAGGCGGCATGGGTTGTTGATCAGAAAAACCTCACGCCGATAAAGCTCGCTGAGATGATTGGCGACTATATGGATAGTCCTCACAAGTTAGAAACTGCTGCACGGGCTGCCAAAACCCGAGCTATGCCTCAGGCAACTGAAAATCTGGTTGATTTTGTAGAAACTTATGCGGGTTACAGGAATGGTATAAAAATATCTGGGGATGCCGCATGACAAAGCTTTATGACATGCCATCCCATCCAGAGGCAATTGGTTGTGTCCACTTTGTGGGTATTGGAGGCATTGGTATGTCCGGTATTGCAGAGATAATGCATAACCTTGGCTATCAAGTGCAGGGGTCTGATGTCAGTGAGAATGCCAATGTCCAGCGACTAAGTACTATGGGCATCAAAATATTCAAAGGTCATGATGCATCCAATATGTCAGATGTGGCTCTGCTGGTGATTTCCTCGGCTATAAAGACAGACGAAAATCCTGAAGTTATTGCTGCGCGAAAAATAAGCATTCCCGTTATCCGGCGTTCGGAAATGCTGGCTGAACTTATGCGATTGAAATACTGCCTAACAGTTGCCGGTACGCATGGAAAGACCACTACCACTTCAATGGTTGCTGCCGTTCTTGATAGTGCTTCGCTGGACCCGACGGTTATTAATGGCGGCGTCATTAATGCCTATGGAACAAATGCGCGTCTTGGCTCAGGTGACTGGATTGTTGTCGAGGCAGATGAAAGCGACGGCACATTTGTTCGCCTGCCATCGACGATTGGGATTGTAACGAATATCGACCCTGAGCATCTTGATTATTATGGCAGCTTTGACGGCCTTAGAGATGCATTCGCACGCTATGTAGAAAATATCCCTTTTTATGGTGCCGCCCTGATGTGCATTGACAGTCAAGAAGTTCAAAACCTAATGGGGCGAATTTCTGATCGGCGCATCACAACATATGGCCTCTCACCACAGGCAGATATTCGTGCGGTAAATATCTTGGTCGAGGGTCAGAAGATGTTATTTGATGTTGTAATATCTGACCGTCGTCTTAATCAATCTCGGGAAATTTGTGGTTTCTCCCTTCCGATGCCGGGGCAGCATAATCTTCAAAATGCGCTTGCTGCCATAGCTTCCGGATTACAACTTGGCGTTTCAGATGAAGCAATCAAACAGGCTCTCGCCGAGTTTGGGGGTGTTAAAAGACGCTTTACGCTGACAGGAGAATGGCAAGGTGTTGAAGTTTACGATGACTACGCTCATCACCCGGTAGAGATTAACGCAGTGCTGGAAAGCGCTCGCGCAACTGCCACAGCTAAAGGCGGGAGGGTCACGGCTGTTGTTCAACCACATCGTTTTACCCGTTTACGTGATTTGTTTGAGGATTTTTGCACGGCGTTCAATGATGCCGACAGTGTTATTGTTGCGCCGGTATTTCCGGCCGGAGAAAAGCCAATTGAAGGCATTAGCTCCGAAGCCATGGTCACCAATATGATTGCCAAGGGTCATCGCGATGTGAGGCTTCTGGATAGCCCTGAAAATTTACCGAGTTTCATTTCTGATATGACTGGTGACGGTGATGTTGTGATTTGCATGGGTGCCGGCAGTATTACTCAATGGGCAAATGATCTTCCCAAGCAGTTGGCTGAATTGAAAGGGGGGAGCGCATGAATCTCGCCTTGAAAAATACTGATATACTAAGTCGCCTTCCACAAATCCGGGGGAGTTACAGAGAGCAAGTTGAGCTTGCGGATGTAACTTGGTTCCGGGTTGGCGGGTGCGCTGACATTCTCTTTTCTCCTGCCGATGAAGCTGACTTACAAACATTTTTAGCGAACTGCCCGGAGGAAATTCCTGTAATGGTGCTGGGTGCGTGTTCGAATACGCTTATTCGAGATGGTGGTGTATCGGGTGTGGTGATTAAGCTCGGCAGGCCCTTTGGTGATATTGTGATTGATGCTGACGGTCAGGTGAAAGCAGGGGCTGCTGTTCCCGACTTGATGCTCTCTAAGCAAGTTGCTGAAGCTGAGTTATCTGGTCTTGAGTTTTTTCGGGGGATTCCCGGAACTGTTGGTGGTGCGCTCCGCATGAATGCCGGTGCTTATGGTAATGACACTGCAACGGTTCTTACACAGGCTTATGCCTATGACAGAAAAGGCAATCGTCATGAAATCAAAGTGCATGAAATGGGCTTCGATTACAGACATTGCGCTCTCCCTCAAGATTTAATTTTTACAGCGGCTCGTTTTCAAACTGTGCCTGGAGACAAGGAGAAGATACTTGCTCAAATGGAAGAGATAAGTGCGTCGCGTGAAGACACTCAGCCAATCAAAAGTCGTACAGGCGGGAGTACATTTAAAAACCCGGGTGGCGCAGACCCGGAAGGTCTTAAGGCGTGGAAGCTGATTGATGCCGCCGGATGTCGCGGTTTGGCTCAAGGTGATGCACAAATTTCAGAGCAGCACTGCAATTTCCTGATTAATCACGGTGAAGCCTCTGCGGCAGATTTAGAAACACTTGGTGAAGTTGTGCGCCAAAGAGTGAAGGACCATTCAGGCGTCACTCTGCAATGGGAAATTAAACGCATAGGAAGGGAGGCGATATAATGACGAAGAAGCATGTCGCTGTTGTTATGGGGGGCTGGTCGCCGGAGCGCGATATTAGTCTTATTTCCGGGGATGGATGCGCCATAGCCCTTGAGGCATCGGATTATCAAGTCAGTAGAATTGATGCAGGACGGAGCCTTGCTGAACAATTACAGGCAGTGAAGCCTGATGTCATTTTTAACGCTTTGCATGGTGTTGGTGGTGAAGACGGCGTTGTTCAAGGTGTTTTTGAATTGTTGGAAATCCCTTACACACATTCCGGCGTCATGGCGTCGGCTTTGGCAATGGATAAAATACAGGCCAAAAAGATTTTCGCTGAAGCGGGTTTATCTGTTGCACCGGATATGAAGATATTTGGAGGTGATATTTCCTCTCATCCAATGTCGCCGCCCTATGTTGTCAAGCCGACAAATCAGGGTTCAAGCGTCGGTATCGAGATAGTGAAAGATGCGACACAAGATATTCCCGCCATCTTAAAAAACTCTGAATGGCCGTTAATGGTTGAGGCCTTTGTGCCGGGTCGTGAATTATCTTGTGCGGTCTGGAAGGGTAAGCCTTCCGAAGTTATGGAAATTAGAGCCAGCAATGATTTTTATGATTTTGATGCCAAATAT
>DJZB01000009.1:10878-58446 GCA_002450335.1 Rhodobiaceae bacterium UBA6963 | reverse complement strand
GGGGGTTAGCAAACCGCACAAAAGTTCGGCTACGACGTATTGAGTCCCCCTAAGAGAACCATATTCCGCCGTCACCCCGGCGCAGAGCGCGAGGTGAACGATTTTTCCAGCAATTCATAAAAAAAGGCTTAACGCATGTCCCCGACAAATGAGGATAGCGATAAGCCACATACGCAATACAAATTGCAGCTTTTGTGATGGGTTGCTAAACCCGCCTATTGCGTTCAACAATAGGCATCATCAGACTAGTTAATTTGCGCCGACATATCAAGTCGCGCATAAATGGGCTGACAGGTGGCACTAGGTGCCTGTGCGGGATGGTGCGGGTCGGAAGCCTTTACACGTTAAATTTGAACAGCATCACATCGCCATCTTTGACGATGTATTCCTTGCCTTCTTGTCGAAGTTTGCCTGTTTCGCGTGCGCCGCTTTCGCCCTCGCAAGCCACATAATCCTCATAGGCCGTGGTTTCAGCGCGGATAAAGCCGCGCTCGAAATCTGTATGAATAATCCCTGCGGCCTGAGGGGCGGTTGAGCCGCTTCTCACGGTCCAAGCGCGGGTTTCCTTTGAGCCACAGGTGAAATAGGTGATGAGGTCCAGCAAGCGATAACCTTGCTCAATCAGGCGGTTGAGGCCCGGTTCTTCCAATCCGAGGCTTTGTAGATATTCAAGCCGTTCCGACTCGTCCAACTGAGCAAGTTCTTCTTCTATTCGTGCCGAAATCACAACCGTTTCCGCACCCTCTGCGGCGGCTCTTTCAGCGACTTTAGCCGACAAAGAATTACCCGTTGCGGCGCTGTCTTCCTCAACATTGCATACATATAAAACCGGCTTTGAGGTGAGAAGCTGGAGGTTTTTAAAATCTCTTTCGCGCCCTTTAGGGATATCTACCAGCCGCGCCGGACGGCCTTCACGAAGTTCTGCCAAGGCCAAATCAACAAGTTCCAATTCTTCGATTGATTTCTTGTCTTTGGTGGTGGCTTTTTTTCTTAAATTACTTTCACGTTTTTCAAGGCTTTCCAAATCCGCCAGCATCAATTCTGTTTCAACTGTTTCGGCATCAGCAAGCGGGTCAATTTCCCCTTCAACATGTGTGATGTTCGAGTCTTCAAAACAACGCAGAACATGAGCAATTGCATCGACCTCGCGAATATTACCAAGGAATTGATTGCCGAGGCCTTCCCCTTTGGAGGCGCCGCGCACAAGTCCGGCAATATCTACAAAGCCAAGACGGGCAGGAATAATTTCCTTGCTTGCGGCAATACCTGCCAAGGCATCCAAACGCGTGTCCGGCACCGAGACTTCCCCAACATTGGGTTCAATGGTGCAGAACGGGAAGTTAGCCGCTTGTGCCGCCGCAGTGCGGGTGAGAGCATTAAACAGGGTTGATTTGCCAACATTTGGCAGGCCGACAATACCGCATTGAAATCCCATTACTCTGTTCCCTTTTCAGTTTTATCAGTCTGTTTATTTTCCGAGACGTTTTCATCCCCATGAAAAGTTAAATGGACACGGTTTTGATACGTCGCGTCTTCACCCAGCCCGTCATTTACTGCCAGTAAAGGCGCATGTTCGGCAAGTGCATCCAGAAAATCGGGTAACCAGTCTCTATCCGCTTTTGAGAAATCTTTCAGCACATGAGAGAGAACAAGGTCTTTATGACCCGGATGCCCGATACCTAATCTGGCGCGCCTGAAATCAGCTCCAATATGACCTTTCAGGGATCGTAGGCCGTTATGACCTGCAAGGCCACCGCCTGTTCGCATGCGCAACTTGCCGGGCACGAGGTCGAGTTCGTCGTAGAACACCACTATATTGGACAGCGGTAGCTTTATCATCCTGACAGCTTCTGCCACGGATTTGCCGCTCTCATTCATATAGGTTTCAGGCTTGAGCAAAAGTGTTTTTGTCTCGCCGAGGCGCCCAGCAGATAGTTGTCCTTGGAATTTGCTCCCAAAAGGGGAGAAGCTGTGAGTCTCGGCAATCCGGTCAATAGCCATAAAACCGATATTATGTCGGTTTCCTGAATATTTTGATCCCGGATTACCAAGGCCAACGAGCAAAAGCATTTGCGCTTAAAGCAAAGAGGTTACTCTTCGCCTTCCTCGCTGCTATCACCTTCAGCACCTTCTTCACCCTCAATACCGTCGTCTGCATCATCGTCGGAATCATCCAGTTCGGCAGGCGCAGCAATCGTCGCGATGGTAAAGTCACGGTCGGCAATTGTTGGCACCACACCATCCGGTAGTTTCACATCTGAGATGTGAAGCGAGTCACCAATATTGGCTTCCGCAAGGTCAAGTTCGATAAATTCCGGAATTTCAGATGCCGGGCAGTTCAATTCAACCTGATAACGCACAACATTCAAAACACCACCTTGTTTTAAGCCCGGGCAGGTTTCTTCATTCAGGAAGTTCACAGCAATCTCAACCGCAATTTTTGCGCCCTTACCGAGCCTTAGAAAGTCGGCATGCAGGATAAAGTCTTTAACCGGATGTAACTGAACGTCACGGGCAATTGCGCGTGTCTTTTCACCGTTCACATCAATCTGAATCAATGTGGACATTAGGCGACCGGAACTATAGAGCTTCGTGATGTCGCGTTGCTCAACGGTTATGCTTTCAGGGTCTTTTTTATCGCCATAAATGACGGCGGGAATTTTCCCGTTATTACGCAATGCACGTGCGGGCCCCTTGCCGTCACGCTCACGCTTTTCAGCGTTAATTTCAAATACTTCTGCCATTTTAAACTCCTTTAAATATGGACGGGTAATACAGGGTTGAATGCCCTGTCCCGGGTTCCCTCCAGGGGTGCGAACCACAAACCTCACCAAGTGAGGCAGTTTTTACGGGGTGTGCCGGACTTATAGACAAACCGGCGGTGCGGGGCAAGAAAAAAGGCACCGAAGTGCCTTTGGAAATTACTGATCTGAGAGAAAAATCAGACGTTGATCATGTCTATGCCGTTATCTTTGAAGAATTGGCGCAACTCATCTTCCTCGAACATTTCACGGATGATATCACAACCGCCAAGAAACACGCCTTTTACATATAGCTGAGGAATTGTCGGCCAGTTTGAGAAGGCTTTGACACCTTCACGCAATTCATCATTATCCAGCACATTGACACCTTTAAATGACACACCGAGATAAGATAAAATCTGCACAACTTGACTGGAAAACCCGCATTGTGGGAATACGGGTGTCCCCTTCATAAACAGGACAACCTCGTTATCCATTATTTCTGAAGTTATGAAAAATTTAATATCTGACATGATTGTCTCGTCTTCCTGAGTTAAGAATTATCATCTGTTGTTGCAGAGGGCAAAGCCGTCTGAAGGGCCAATGCATGTAGGCCACTGCCCATATCGCCTTGTAAAGCATCATATACCATGCGGTGTTGTTGGACGCGGGTTTTGCCTTTGAAACTTTGAGATGTCACAACTGCAGAATAATGGTCACCATCGCCGCGCAAATCGGTGATATCCACCTGCGCATCCGGAATGGCTTCCTTAATCATGTCTACAATGTCAGAGGCCGTCATCGGCATCATCATCTCCTAAACGTTTGAAAAGTTACGGTCTCAGAACTACACAGTTTTCATATAGTCTGGCAACCAGTTTTCATGAATGTCATGTAGCTCTTTTACAGATATGTGTACGCGTTCAGCGATTGTCAATTCCGTGCCGCCGGTTTTTCCTAAATAGCTGAGCGTAAGGCCACTTGCATTTGCCTGCGCGAGTATTTTATCTGCATCCGCGCCAACCATCACATAGCGACCTTGGTCTTCACCAAACCAGAACCCAGCCGTGTTGTCATCTTCAATGTGACACCCCACATTATGCGGCAGGCACATCTCTGCCAATGCGACCAGAAGGCCGCCATCCGATACATCATGGACCACATCAACAATACCTGCATTAATTAAATCACGGACAAATTCACCGTGTTTACGCTCAAGCTCAAGGTCAACTGAGGGCGGCGCATAAATGGCATCGTCCTGTAAAATAAAACGCTGATAAAGCGAACTGCCAAGGTGACCTTCGGTTTTACCAAGGACAAAAATATACTTATCAGCTTGTATAAAGGCATTACCGACAGCTTTTTCGAAATCTTCAATTAAACCCACACCGCCAATCGCTGGTGTAGGGTTAATGCCTTGACCGTTGGTTTCGTTATAGAGTGACACATTGCCGGAAACGACCGGAAAGTCCAATGCTTCACAGGCTGCGCCCATACCTTCAAGACATTCTACAAATTGACCCATTATTTCAGGGCGCTCCGGATTGCCGAAATTCAAGCAGTTGGTAATGGCCAGTGGAGTTGCGCCTGTCGCGCTGATATTACGATACGCTTCGGCAACAGCCTGTTTGCCGCCCTCAATGGGCTGGGCGAGACAGTAGCGTGGTGTGACGTCAGTGGAAACAGCCAAGGCTTTTTGAGTTCCATGCACGCGCACCAGCGCGGCATCACCGCCAGGTCCTGCCAGTGTGTCGCCCATAACCATGCTGTCATATTGTTCATAAATCCATCGACGGGAGGCAATTTCACTACACCCCATCAAGGTTTTCAATGCATCAGTAATATTTGTGTCGTCAACCTGCGACGGGTCTATCTGAGGAGCAAGGGGTGTCGGGGTATAGGGGCGATCATATTCGGGCGCACCGTCTGCGAGGGGTTCAAGCGGCATATCCGCAATCATTCGGCCTTCATGATGAACCACCATGCGTCCGGTATCTGTGAGTGAACCAACCACGGCAAAATCCAACCCCCAACGCAAGAAGATAGCTTCAGCTTCCGGCTCTCTGCCCGGCTTAAGTACCATCAGCATGCGTTCCTGACTTTCAGACAAAAGCATTTCATAGCCCGTCATATGAGTCTCACGGCACGGGACTTTATCCAGGTCGAGAACAATGCCGACACCGCCCTTATCAGCCATTTCAACAGAGGATGACGTCAACCCTGCCGCGCCCATATCCTGAATGGCGATAATGGCGTCAGATGCCATAAGCTCCTGACAGGCTTCCAGCAATAATTTTTCGGTAAACGGATCGCCGACTTGAACTGTTGGGCGTTTTTCTTCTGAGGCATCATCAAATTCTGCAGAAGCCATAGTCGCGCCATGAATGCCGTCACGCCCGGTTTTGGAGCCGACATAAACTACTGGCGCGCCAATGCCTGTTGCAGCGGCATAGAAAATCTTGTCTGTGCGGGCGAGGCCAACACACATGGCATTGACTAGAATATTGCCGTTATAACAGCTATCAAAATTGACCTCCCCACCAACTGTCGGGACGCCGATGCAGTTGCCGTAACCCCCAATACCGTGAACAACGCCGGCAACCAAATGCCGGGTCTTGGGGTGGCTTGGGTCGCCAAAGCGCAGGGCATTCATATTAGCTACAGGACGTGCGCCCATCGTGAAAACATCGCGCATAATCCCACCAACACCCGTTGCTGCCCCCTGATAAGGTTCGATAAAAGAAGGGTGGTTATGGCTTTCCATTTTAAAGACAGCCGCGTCGCCGTCACCAATATCAATCACGCCGGCATTTTCGCCGGGCCCTTGAATAACCTGAGGCCCAGAGACCGGAAGTTTTTTAAGCCATTTGCGTGAAGATTTATAAGAACAATGCTCCGACCACATCACGGAGAAAACGCCCAGTTCTGTCATGTTGGGCGTTCGCCCCATATGGGCAACAACTTTTTCATATTCATCGGGTTTTAGCCCATGCTCCGCAACAATTTCAGGGGTGATTTCCGTGTCATTAATATGGGCGTTTTCAGTTGGAGTTTCAGGTGAAGTCGTATCTTTTGTCATGAAAGTGCCTCCACCAGACCTGTAAACATGCGTTTGCCATCTTCACCGCCCAGCGCTGTTTCGGCACAGCGTTCAGGGTGGGGCATCATACCCAAAACACGACCTGATGCATCGCATATACCGGCGATGTTTTTGCACGCACCGTTTGGATTATCTTCTGGAGCATATGAGAGAACAATCCGACCTTCACCGGAGAGTTCGTCCAGCGTGTTATCATCAGCAAAATAATTGCCTTCATTATGCGCTACAGGAATGACAACTTCTTCACCTTGCTGATAAAGCCCGGTGAAAGGCGTTGTGTTGTTATCGACGATTAACCGTGTGTTACGGCATACAAAATTCAGGGCGGCATTTTGCATTAAAACCCCAGGCAATAAGCCACATTCGGTTAACACCTGAAACCCGTTGCAAATGCCCAGCACTGCGGTGCCTTTTTGCGCTTTTAAAACGACTTCTTTCATAATCGGGCTGTTTGCCGCCATTGAGCCGCAACGCAGATAATCACCATAAGAAAACCCACCGGGGAGAACGATTACATCGCTGTCAGGCAAATCGCTGTTGCCGTGCCAGACCATGGTTGGCTTTTTGCCGGTTGCCGCTTCAAGACAGACGGCAACATCGCGGTCGCAGTTTGAGCCGGGAAATACAATGACTGACGCTTGCATAACTATTCCGCCAGATTTAATTGAATGTCGTAATTTTCAATGACCGTATTGGCGAGGAGTTTCTCGCACATTTCGGTTATCTGCTTTTCGGCTGCTTCAGGCGTGTCGGCGTCAATATCCAGCTCAATGAGCTTGCCCTGTCTAACTTCGTTAACGCCGGAGAACCCAAGTTGACCAAGAGATTTTTCTATGGCCTTGCCTTGCGGATCCAATACGCCATATTTCAGAGTGATTTTAACTGTCGCCTTCATGATGAACTTTCAAAATTAATTTTTTATAAGCACATTTAATTTTTAATCAAAACAGGCCCGGATGTACCGCCTTGGCTCTCGCGCGTGATTAAGCCAAGACGCGCCGCAACTTCTTGATAGGCGTTTAGCAGGCCACCCAAATCTTGACGGAAACGATCTTTATCAAGCTTGTCACCTGTTTTGATATCCCAGAGGCGGCAATTATCGGGGCTGATTTCGTCCGCCAATACAATACGCATAGCTTCTTCTTCCCATACCCGCCCAAATTCGAGTTTAAAATCGACGAGCCGGATACCGACAGCGCTAAACATCCCGCACATAAAATCATTAATGCGAAGGGCAAGATTTGATACTTCATCAATTTCCTGCGGTGTCGCCCAGCCAAAAGTCGTGATGTGATCTTCAGAAATCATGGGGTCTCCGAGTTCATCATCTTTGTAATAATATTCCACCAATGTACGGGGGAGGTGCGTGCCTTCCTCAAGGCCGAGACGCTTGACCAATGAACCGGCAGCAAAATTGCGCACCACAACCTCAATCGGAATGACATCGACTTCTTGAACCAGTTGTTCACGCATGTTCAAGGCTTTGATGAAGTGTGTTGGGATACCCAGATTGTCGAGTTGGATGAATATATGTTCTGAAATACGATTGTTTAGAACACCTTTACCTTCAATCACTTCATGTTTTTGAGCATTAAAAGCGGTGGCATCATCTTTGAAGTGCTGGATAATCGTTCCCGGCTCAGGGCCTTGATAGAGTATCTTGGCTTTGCCTTCATAAAGTTTTTTTCTTTGGGACATCAGATTTCCAATTCATCACCAATTTATTGCCAACTCATCTATGACAAAAAAATAAACCCGCTAAGTGATTCTAACAATCCAAACAGCCCGCTTCGGGAGCTGAATTAGCCAAAAACCCGTGCAAAAATATCTTCTACATGCTTGAAGTGATAATCGAGGTTGAAAAGAGCTTCCAATTCTTCATCACTCAGCGTGACCTCTTCATCTGCCTTCAACAAGTCCAGAAATTGACCTTCGCCACGCCAGACCGGCATAGCGTTTTGTTGCACAATACGATAGGCATCTTCCCGGCTAGTACCTGCTTGGGTCAGCGCCAGTAAAACGCGCTGGGAATGGACTAGACCGCCCAACAAATCGAGGTTTTTCTGCATGCGTTCGGGGTAGATAACAAGCTTCTCGACCACACCGGTTAGCCTTGCTAAGGCAAAATCCAAGGTAATGGTTGCATCCGGTCCAATCATACGTTCCACGGAAGAATGGGAAATATCACGTTCGTGCCATAGGGCAACATTTTCCATTGCTGGAACAACCATTCCACGCACCAAACGGGCAAGGCCTGTCAGATTTTCAGTTAGCACAGGGTTACGTTTATGTGGCATAGCAGAAGACCCTTTTTGACCGGGAGAAAAATATTCCTCAGCCTCAAGTACTTCAGTTCTTTGGAGATGACGAATTTCAACAGCTAGACGTTCCATCGTTGAGGCAATAACGCCGAGTGTTGCAAAGAACATGGCGTGTCTGTCGCGCGGAATGACCTGAGTGGAAATCGGTTCAACCGATAGCCCCATGGCTTTGGCAACATGGGCTTCCACTGCCGGGTCAATATTGGCGAAAGTCCCAACCGCGCCGGATATCGCACAAACTGCGATTTCTTCACGAGCAGCGAGGAGCCGGGTTTTGCATCTTTCAAATTCGGCATAAGCTTGCGCCAATTTGAGACCAAAAGTTGTCGGTTCGGCATGGATAGCGTGACTACGCCCGATACACGGCGTCATTTTATGTTCCATAGCTCTGGTTTTTAGCGCTGCGAGCAGAGCATCCAAATCAGCTAACAGAATATCCGAAGCGCGCGTCAGTTGAACATTAAAGCATGTATCCAGCACATCTGAAGACGTCATGCCTTGATGCACAAAGCGAGCTTCCTCTCCTACATGTTCCGCAAGGCTGGTAAGAAAAGCGATGACGTCGTGTTTAACTTCGCG
Source organism: Rhodobiaceae bacterium UBA6963 (assembly GCA_002450335.1). Classification (GTDB taxonomy): domain Bacteria; phylum Pseudomonadota; class Alphaproteobacteria; order RS24; family RS24; genus Micropelagius. The sequence continues at coordinate 49,705 of DJZB01000009.1, read as the reverse complement.
CTCAATCTCGTCAATGCGATCAACGTCAAACGCGCCTTTTTCCCTGACAGCCTTGGCTGCCTCGACCGGGACAATCCCTAAATCTGCCATAGCATCCATGGCGTGTGTTTCGATGTCTAGCCAGATTGAAAAGCGGGTTTCTGGTTCCCAAATAGTGACCATTTCTGGTCGGGCATAACGCGGAATCATAATTTTATCTCCAGACCAGCGATTTACCAGATTGCCGGAGGATTCTCCAGCCCAAACGCAAACTTATCTACAGAAGTCCTTCAGACTTAAAACTGTACTCACTGCCACGGGCAATAATCAAATGGTCATGAAGAACTATCCCGAGACTTTTGCTGATTTCATCAAGCTGTTTTGTCATCTGGATATCTGCTTTAGACGGGGTCGAGTCGCCGCTGGGGTGATTATGCACAATAATCATTGCCGATGCTGATAAGGCTAAAGCCCGTTTCATGACTTCGCGTGGATAAACAGGTGTATAATCAACCGTGCCGGTACTTAAAACCTCATCGGCAATGAGCTGGTTTTGGCGGTCAAGAAACAAGGCACGGAATTCTTCAATTTGTTTTTCAGCCATCACCGTTCGGCAATAAGCGACAAGGTCATCCCAAGATTTAAGGGCTTGGCGCCTGATAATTCTACTTTGCCCGACTTTTTTTGCTGCACTTTCAACTATTTTCAATTCTGTAACGACATTTTCGGAGATGCCTTTGACCTCGAGCAATAAATCCCTATCAGCGGATAACACACCGGAGAGGTCGCCAAATTTCTTGATGAGGTCTTTAGCCATAGGTTTTACGTCACGTCTGGGTATTGCCCTGAACATAATCAGTTCCAGCATCTCATAATCTTGTAAAGCCTCAGCACCGCCATTTATAAATCTCTGGCGAAGTCTGTCTCTGTGTCCTTTGTAGTGTTTGTCGGCTGTTTTTTGTTGTTTTTCTTTTGCCAAAATAAACCTTATTGAGATGGTATTTTATGAGGTTGATGAAGTCCTTTGGGGGATTCAGTAAATATTTCACACCCGTCCGGCGTGACGCCTACCGAATGTTCATATTGCGCCGAAAGTGATCGGTCACGGGTCACGGCTGTCCATCCATCGGACAGTATTTTAACGCCCGGCTTGCCGAGATTAAGCATCGGCTCCACGGTGAAAATCATGCCCGGTCTGAGTTCCATTCCCTCTCCGGTCATGCCGTAATGCAGGATATTGGGGGCGTCATGGAAAACTTGCCCTAAACCGTGACCACAAAAATCCCTGACGATTGCCATGCGTTGACCCTCGGCATGAGATTGAATTGCTGCCCCTACATCACCAAGCGTTGCGCCCGGGCGTATAGCATCCAACCCTGCCATCATTGACTCATAGGTTGCATCCATCAATTTTTTGGCGCGGATCGGAACGTCCCCAAGCGAGAACATGCGGCTATGATCGCCGTGCCATCCGTCATAAATCAGTGTCACATCTACATTCATAATGTCACCATCTTTCAGAATGCGGTCACCCGGTATGCCATGGCATACGACGTGATTTATGGATGTACAGATGGATTTTTTGAAGCCGCGATAATTTAACGGTGCCGGAACAGCTTTACGGTCTAGGATAAATTCATAGGCAAGCTTGTCGAGACTGTCAGTTGTTACGCCAGGTTTGGTAAAGTCTGCAAGCATATCAATGCATTCTGCTGCCATTTTCCCGACTTTACGCATGCCGTCAAAAGCTTCAGGGCCGTGAAGTTTGATTTGGCCGTTATTAAGAAGCGGGGCGCGGGATGCGTCTATGTAATTCATCTTACGTTTCCAGAATGATTATTCATGGTTGTTTATGTTTGTTATTTGCAGATTACACAATGAGAAATAACAATGCGACAAAATTTCTCAAGAAGTGGTCTTTCGGGCTTTAGTCGTCGCAAGCAAAGTGCTATAGGACGTTTCAGTTTACCTAGCAATGAGCTTGGCCCCCTGGTGGAAGTGGTAGACACAGCAGACTTAAAATCTGCGGCCGAATGAGGCGTGCCGGTTCAAGTCCGGCGGGGGCCACCACCATTTGCTCAGCTTTATGATTCAGTCTTAGTTTTATAGCGTTTCGATAATGCCGGAGAAATCTTTAACATCGCCGCCATTATCGCAAAAAGCTTGATACATTTCGGCGGCGTGGCTCCCAAAAGGAATATTGGCGCCGCTGGCCTCTGCGGACTCAAGGGCAAGCTTGAGATCTTTCAGCATCATCGCGCCGGCAAAGCCGGGTTGATAATCACGATTGGATGGTGCCGCCGGGACAGGGCCGGGGACGGGGCAATAGCTGGTCATCGACCAGCTTTGACCGGAAGCCTGAGATGAAATGTCAAAAAAGTTTTGCGCATTCAGGCCAAGTTTTTCAGCCATTTTAAAGGTTTCACAGGTGCCAATCATGGTGATGGCAAGCAACATATTATTGCAGATTTTAGCCGCTTGTCCTGCGCCAAAGCCGCCGGCGAGTAATGTCGCTTTAGACATTGGTTCCAGGGCTTCCTGAACGGCAGAAAAATTTTCTTCTTTACAACCAACCATAAAGGCCAGCGTGCCACCATCAGCAGCTGCAGTGCCCCCGGAGACAGGTGCATCTGCCGAATTAAAGCCGGCTTCTTGGCACATGTTGGCAACTGTCTTGGCGCTTTCAACGTCAATCGTGGAGCAATCAATTAATAAGGCGCCGCTTTTAGCATTGGGAAGGACTTCAGTTTCGTAGAGGCCACAGACATGCTTTCCTGCGGGGAGCATGGTGAGGACAATATCGGCTTGTGAGATAGCGTCTGCCGCGCTGGCGGCTGCTTCGCAGCCATTTTCAACGGCGCGGGCAACGGCATCTGCGGAGAGGTCAAATGCCAAGACTCTGCGTCCGGCTTTGGCCTGATTTGCGGCCATGCCCGATCCCATATTTCCTAATCCAATAAAGGCTACAGTTGTCATCTTTCCCTCCGGTTAACTTATGTCTCAAGTGGTGCCCATGCCTGATCAGCAGGCAGGGGGGCAAATACGGCGTCTATTTCGGCATCCGGCACATCGGCAATGCTGGCATAACGCCATTTCGGGTCATTGTCTTTGTCCAAAATAACCGCCCGGACACCTTCGTGAAATTCTGAATTCATAACAATGCGCGACACGGCGGCATATTCCATAGCCATGTTATCGGCGAAGTCTGACATAGCGCCGCCCAGGCGAATTTGTTTTAAAGCTACTTTGACAGATTGTGGTGATTTGGTTGCCAGGGTGGCAAGTTGTTTGGCTGCCCATGACTCATCACCAAAATCGGACTTCTCACCTTCCAACTTTTCAACTATTTCTTCTGCGCGGTTCGATGCAAAACATGCATCTATTTTGGCGCGTGTCTCGCTGTCAAGTTGAAAGGGTGCACCGGGGTCTTGGTGTTTTTCATCCAGTAAATCTGCAGGGCTTTTGCCCGCAGAAAGGCCCTCGGCTATATGCGCGCGCGCGGCATCTACTCGGTCAGTGGTGACATAATGCGTCGCGATACCGGCGGCAAAACTGTCTGCAGCTTTTAATCTGTTGCCGGTCATTGCCAGCCAAGCACCAAGCTCGCCATCAAGACGAGGGAGAAACCAGCCGCCGCCGACATCCGGCATTAAGGCGATACCGGTTTCCGGCATTGCAAAAACAGTGTTTTCGGTAGCTATACGGAAAGCACCATGCACAGAAATGCCGACACCCCCGCCCATGGTCACTCCGTCCATTACAGCTATGACAGGCTTGGGATAGGTTTTCAGAAAATGATTAAGCTGATATTCGAGACGGAAAAACGCGCAAGCTTCAACACCGTCGCTTTTGCCACTCTCAGAGAGCATTCTGATATCCCCGCCCGCGCAAAAGCCGCGGGTTTCAGGCTGGTGGTCAATCCAGACAGCTTTGACAGTGTCATTTGACCGCCATGCCATCAAGGCGTCTATCATCAGCTTACACATATTGAAATTTAGTGAATGCAAGGCACTCGGTCGGTTGAGGGTCAAGCGACCCAGAGGCCCTTCAATGCGGCAAAACACTTCATCTTGGCCTGAAATTTGATTTGAAATTTCGTTTGGCATGCTTACCCCTATTTCAAAAGAGTTCTTGAAATAATGACGCGCATGATTTCATTCGTGCCTTCAAGAATTTGATGAACCCGCAAATCACGCAGGATGCGTTCGATGTTATATTCTGACAAATAGCCATACCCGCCATGCAGTTGCAGGGCTTGGTTGGTAACATCAAAGGCGGCATCCGTAACATGCTTTTTAGCCATGGCGCACCATTTGGTGGCATCTACCTCTTTGGCATCCAAGCGTGCGGCGGCGTTATAAAGCATCAACCGAGCGGCCTGAAGTTCAGTTTCCATATCCGCAAGTTTAAATTGTGTGGCCTGAAAATCTGCAATTGCCTGACCGAATTGTGAGCGTTCTTTGACGTAATCCAGGCTTTGCTCCAGAGCAGCTTGTGCGCCGCCCAGTGAACAAGCGGCAATGTTCAGGCGTCCACCATCCAGACCCATCATAGCGAATTTAAAGCCGTCGCCTTCTTGCCCGATAAGGTTTTCGGCGGGCACGACAGCTTCATCCATAATAACCTGACGTGTCGGCTGGCTGTTCCAGCCCATTTTTTTCTCATTCGCACCAAAGGAAAGGCCGGGCGTATCTTTTTCCAGCAAGAAAGCAGAAACACCGCCAGCACCTTCGCCACCGGTTCGAGCCATAACCAGATATAAATCAGAGGCACCCGCACCGGAAATGAATTGCTTGGTGCCGGTTATTTTATAGGCGTTACCATCTTTTATGGCCTTGGTAGACAAACTTCCTGCATCAGATCCAGCACCGGGTTCTGTTAAGCAATAGCTGCCAATTAAATTCATAGCAGTCATATGCGCCCCGTATTTTTCCTTTAGGAAATCGGAGCCAAAACTCGTCAGCATCCATGTCACCATATTGTGAATGGAGATAAAGGCTGCTGTTGAGGGGCACGCACGGCTCAGTTGTTCAAAAATCAACACGGCATCAAGGCGTGAAAGCCCGGTTCCACCACATTCTTCAGGTGAGTAGATGCCACCAAAACCAAGCTCTGCACCTTCGCGCATCATGTCGACGGGAAAATGTTTTTCCGCATCCCATTCATTCGCGAAAGGTTGGATTTTTTCATCCGCGAAATTTTGTGCCATATCGCGGATCATTCCCTGTTCTTCAGTTAATGCAAAAACCATTTTTAAGCTCCTTTAAGCTCTGGCTTACTTGTCTTTGAAATCGGGGTCGCGTTTATCAATAAAGGCTTGCATGCCTTCTTTTTGATCTTCGGTAGAAAAAAGTGCATGGAACAGGCGACGTTCAAAACGGATACCCTCTGCGGTGGATAGTTCCAGAGAGGCCGCGACCATTTCCTTCGCCGCCATGAGTGACGGGATGGAATAAGAGGCAATTGTTCCTGCAACTTCAGTCGCAACACTCATCAAATCATCATGTGGCACAATCCTACTTGCCATGCCACATTGCTCGGCTTCTTCAGCCTCAACCATGCGGCCTGTTAAAATCATGTCCATAGCTTTAGCTTTGCCGACGGCTTTGGTGAGACGTTGAGACCCGCCCATGCCGGGGGTTACGCCAAGCTTAATTTCCGGTTGACCAAATTTGGCTTTGTCGGAAACGAGCACAATATCGCACATTAGTGCCAATTCACAGCCGCCGCCCAACGCGAAGCCGTTAACCGCCGCAATTACAGGCTTACGGCACGCGGCAAATCTGTCCCAACCTGCGAAGAAATTAAGCTCAAACATATCATTAAAGCTTTTTGGCTGCATTTCCTTAATATCCGCACCAGCGGCGAAAGCCCTGCCTGCGCCGGTCAGAATGCTCACGGCAATACCGTCGGTTTTGTCGATGGTCTCAAAGACCTCCGCAACCTCGGCCATGACTTCGCTATTCAGGGCGTTTAGGCTGTCCGGGCGATTAAGCGTCACCTCAGCAATGCGGCCTTTTTGTTCGAAAGTCAGTGTTTGAAAGTCTGCCATGTCAGCCTCTTTTTTGCGCTATTGCATTGTTGGAATGATGAATGACTGGTCGTCAACGTCGCCGGATGGCCAGCGCTGTGTCATGGTTTTCACTTTTGTGTAAAACCTCACGCCTTCAGTACCATGCTGGTTGACATCACCAAAGGCAGACCGCTTCCATCCGCCAAAACTGTGATAGGCCACCGGAACCGGAATTGGGACGTTAATCCCAACCATACCGACATTAACTTTGGATGCGAACTCTCGCGCTGCCAGACCATTACGGGTGAAAATCGCCACGCCATTTCCATATTGGTGGTGGCTTGGAAGACTGGCGGCTTCTTCAAGGTTTTCAGCGCGCACCACTTGGAGCACTGGACCAAAAATCTCTTCTTGATAGCTCTGCATTTCCGGTTTCACATTGTCGAAAAGTGTCGGGCCGATAAAGAACCCGTTCTCATGGCCTTGCAGAGAATGCCCGCGCCCGTCAACAACCAGGTCAGCACCTTCGTCAACACCCATTTGAATGTAGCTTTCGATTTTTTCACGATGCGCCGATGAGACCACAGGCCCGTAATGCGCTTCTGCGTCAGTTGAGATGCCGATTTTAAGCTTGCCGACTTCTTCTTTCATGCGGGAGACAAATTCATCTGCCGTATCTTTGCCGACAGGAACAGCCACAGGAAGTGCCATGCAACGTTCGCCCGCAGAGCCATAAGCCGCGCCCGAAAAGTCAGCAATGACCTGATCCATATCGGCATCCGGCATAATAATGCCATGGTTTTTCGCACCGCCCATGGCCTGAACGCGCTTACCATTTGCTGTACCGTTTGAATAAACATAATGAGCAATATCCGAGGAGCCGACAAAACTGACTGCTTTAATATCGGGGTGAGTCAAAATGGCATCCACGGCAGTCTTATCTCCATGAACGACATTCAGGACACCGTCCGGCAGTCCAGCTTCTGTCATAAGTTCAGCCAGTCTGAGAGGCACGGAAGGGTCTTTCTCCGATGGCTTAAGAATAAAGGCGTTACCGCATGCAATCGCTACCCCGAACATCCACATGGGTATCATGGCAGGGAAGTTGAATGGCGTAATACCCGCGACAACACCAAGCGGTTGGCGAACGGAAAAGACGTCAATGCCGGGGCCTGCGCCTTCAGTATATTCACCTTTGAGCAAATGCGGGATACCGCACGCAAATTCAATAACTTCAAGACCGCGCTGGATGTCGCCTTTAGAGTCGGCAATCACCTTGCCGTGCTCCGATGACAGCATGGCTGCCAGCTCGTCCATATTGGCTTCCAGCAGTTCTTTAAATTTGAACAACACACGGGCGCGTCTTTGAGGATTGGTTGCACTCCAGCCTTGTTGTGCTGCTACGGCGACCGCCACGGCATCTGACATTTCGTCTTCAGTGGCAAGCTGAACTTGCGCTTGAACCTCGCCGGTGCTGGGGTTGTAGATATCCCCGAAGCGACCTGATTGCCCTTCAACGGTTTTGCCGGAAATGAAATGGGGTACGGTGCGCATGGTAGTCCTCTCCTAAGAAAAATCAGGCTTTTATTAAAGCTCTGGTGATAAGATAGTATAGATTATTGAAAAACTTCACTGTTAAGAAAATTAGTTAAGTCTCTAGCTGTGACCTTTGGAAGCACTTCCATTGGCATGTGTCCGACCCCTTGATAACTCACCAAACGGGCAGACAGAATTATGGATCTCAGTCTTTTTGCATATTTTAGACCAACCATTTGATCCTCTTCCCCCCAAATTAACAGTGTCGGGTGATTGAGCCGACCAATACGTGCATCGAGCGGTTCATCCAGCAACATTTGTTTGAGCCGCTTGATAAAAATTTCTCTGTTGGTGCTGTTCAGCATTAACTCATAATATTTGTCAACTAGCTCTTTACTCACAAAAGCTTCAGACCCGTATCTGGTAATAAGTGCATTTTTTATAGTGTCATAGGGTGTGATGTAGCGCAGGGCAGTGGACATGCCGGGATATTTAGTCATCTCCAACATGCGTGGGGGTTTGTCTGACCTGTCTATTTTAAGACCTGATGCGCCGATAAGCACGAGCGCTTGGACTTTATCGGGGTTATCTACGATATAATTCATGGCTACCCCGCCTCCCATGGAATGGCCAACAAGCACAAATTCGTCGATATTCATCCAGTCCAGAACATCTGCTAAATAATCAGTCAGGGCGTTTAGGTTGTAATTGGCGTCCCGAACAGGAGTGGAGAGCCCATGCCCCGGCCAGTCAAAACTAATCAGCCGATACGTATCGCCCAATTCTGCGATCCATTTTTCCCAGACATGCAAAGACATACCAAAACCATGCATTAAAACCAGTACTTCGCCATCGCGGGATCCCTCGTCGCGAATATGAACGGTGCTGCCATTTTCCAGAGTTATAAACATAGAGTTCTGATTGCTATATTTATCAGCAACCTCAGAACGCGGCAGGTCGGAAACAACAAAAAAACCCGAGATAAAGAGCCCGATTACGAGAAGGGTAAAAAGCCCGGCTGTGAAAAAGCCAAGTATCTTGAAAATATATTTTTTCACGGGATTCCCTTGGTATTCAGACGCTTTCGGTTTCTAGCGCGCACCCATCAGGCACTGTCTCTAGGGCATTGAGGGAGGGGTCGTATTTATAAACTGTAGAGCAATATGGACAAATGATATTGGCATCTTGGCCCATATCTAAAAAAATATGAGGATGGTCATAAGGAGCGGATGCGCCGATACATTCAAATTCGCGAACACCAATTTTAATTTCTTTGACGCCCTGATCATTTTTGAATTTTGGAGTTAACTTATCCGCCATATTACTCGCCTCACCCTTTGATTTTTTATTCTTACATCCAGAAAACACAATGGCATGAACTAAAGCCTATTTCTGAGTGTAACCGTCACAATAAGTTTCTTTTAAACGTCTTTTAAACGTCTTGCAAACTATGTAGAAAGTATCATCCGAGTGCTATGGTCTCTCGAATTAATGTGTCTTAACTGCACCCGCACCCGCCCAGATGAGCAACGCCTTCCTCGCGCCATGCGCTCTTAACAGACATTTTGGAGGTGTCGCCCGTTTCATTAAAGCTGTCTTTTGCTTTTTGGCGTAAATCCGCGTCCGTCATAAAATCCAGAGCTGTCATTGCCATGGATTTGGCGCCATCCAGCACGGCTAAATCACCCGTTTCCGAACCCGCATAATGAGCAAATTCAGGATTATGAATAACAACTTCAGGTGGCGCGCAGGCAATCATCGGATGAATGGACGGGACGCGGTGGCTGACATTGCCCATATCTGTCGATCCTGCGGCATTTGTGGGTATCATGTCTATCGGAAAAAAATCTCGCCCAAGGGTTTTAGCGTTTTGGCGATAGGCTTCAGCCATATCCCATGAATTTTTTATCTCGAGGTAATCCACTTTGGCCCAGTTGATTTCCGCCGTGCATCCAGTTGCCATTGCGCCGGCCTGCAAACAGTTTTCGACGCGTTTTTTCAAATCGGCCAGTTCTGTTCCGTCTGATGCGCGGACATAAAAAGTGCCTGCGGCACGGTCCGGCACAATATTGGGGGCTTGCCCTGCATCGGTGAAAATGCCGTGAATACGTTCAGATGATTTTATATGCTGACGTAACTGCGCGAGCGACTGGTAGGCTGAAACCAATGCATCCAGCGCGTTAATGCCTTCATGCGGTGACCCGGCGGCATGGGCGTTTTTGCCGTGGTAGACCACATTGACTTCTGTCATCGCAAGGCTTGGCATGGTAAGCAAATTAACCCCAGCTGGATGAACCATCATCGCTGCATCAAGTCCGTCAAATGCGCCTTTTTGCGCCATATATTCCTTACCGCCGCCTTTTTCTTCTGCCGGCGTTCCGAGATAGCGAACCCGACCAGGAAGTTTGCCGTTAAGTTTGGAAAGTGCCAGTGCTGCGCCTAATCCAGCCGCGGCGATAATATTATGTCCGCAGGCATGGCCGATACCCGGAAGGGCATCATATTCCGAGATAATGGCGACCTCGCAATCATGTTCGTCTTCAGTCCCGAAAGAAGAAACAAAAGCTGTTTCAAGTCCAAAAGCGTTGCGGGTTATATCAAGGCCATTATCTTCAACAAAAGTACACAAGCGGTCGGCAGCATAAAACTCCTCAAAGGCGAGTTCCGGGCGCGCATGAATATCCCGGCTGACCTTAATGAGATCATTCGCCATGCCGTCAACCGCGTCAATGACAATTTGTTTTAACTCCTGCACCTGCATCAGCCTCTCCTTTATTACATGCTACGCATTACGTTAGGATGGCGCAATCATATCTTCCTAAGCTTGCATGCAACGAAAAACGATTATACTTATGAATACAACTATACTTATAAACGACCATAACTAGGGAATAAACAATGGCGGGCGAGGGTATCTGGGAAGTAATCCGACAGCAGGTAGACGACGTGATAGCGTCAGAACCGGTCATGGAGGCCTTTCTCAAGACAGTTGTTTTGGAACGTCAGTCTCTTGCGGACTCGGTGGCATTTAATTTGGCGACCAAGTTTGCCAATGAGCATATTTCAAAAGATAAAATCTACACTATTCTTTTAGATGCCTATAGCGCCGATGAAGCTATTATCGCTGCAATTGAAGAAGATATTGTAGCGGTCTATGACCGTGACCCGGCCTGTACTTCCTATTTTGCGCCGCTTTTGTTTTTTAAAGGGTTTCTGTCTCTGCAAACATATCGCGCAGCGCATCACCTCATGGCAACCGGCCAACCGGGAACAGCATTATACCTTCAAAGTCGGGCATCCGAGCTTTTTGGTGCGGACATTCATCCCTCAGCTAAAATTGGTAAAGGTATTATGATTGATCACGCTACCGGTGTTGTGATTGGTGAGACGGCAGTTATTGGGAATGATGTATCCATGTTGCATGGCGTCACGCTGGGCGGCAGCGGTAAAGAGGGAGGCGACAGGCATCCCAAAATCGGCAACGGAGTTTTGATAAGTGTCGGGGCGAAAGTGCTGGGTAATATCCGTGTCGGTGATTGTGCCAAGATTGGGGGTGGGAGTGTCGTTTTAACCGATGTGCCTGCCTATTCAACTGTAGTTGGTGTGCCTGCAAAAGTTGTTGGCAAGGTTTCCACGCCCGAACCGTCGCGTGAAATGGATCATAATTTTGGAAAAGATATTTGAGTATTTGGAGAGAAAAATATGAATAATGACGAAATCGTCAAAGTTGAAGCCTATCTGAGGAAGTTGTTTAAGACCGAAGCGCTGGAGCTTAAAAGAAGTCCGCGTCAGGATATGGTTGAGGTTCTGATGGATGAGGAATTTATCGCCACGTTGACTAAAGATGATGAAGACGGCGAGGTCAGTTATAATTTCTCAATGGCAATTCTTGATTTTGATTTGTCAGATGATTTGGCTGGTGATGAAGGCTTTGACGAATGACCCTTTATGCATTGGGTGATGCTAAGCCTGAATACCCTGAAAGTGATAACTGGTGGGCTGCACCGGATGCTCAGATTATCGGCAGGGTGGTTTTTAAGGAAAATGCCAGTGTCTGGTTTGGAGTTGTCATTCGCGGCGATAACGAAGCCATCACCATTGGCGAAAATTCCAACGTTCAGGATAAATGTGTTCTGCATACGGATATGGGATACCCGCTAACAATCGGCAGCCATAGTGTGATTGGTCATCAGGTGGTTTTACATGGTTGTACAATTGGCGATAACACGCTTATTGGCATGGGCGCGACAGTGATGAATGGCGCTAAAATCGGCAATAATTGTTTGATTGGAAGCCACGCTCTGATTACTGAAAATGTCGAAATACCTGATAATTCTATGGTTCTGGGTGCACCCGGTAAGGTCGTTAAGACATTGGAAGATGAGGCTGTTAATTTTATTCGGCTGTCGGCTCTGTCATATGTTGATAACTGGCGGCGTTTCAAATCAGATTTACATGTGCTGGACACATAAACCTCTTGCCTGCTGCCGGCACTTCTCACATTATCATACATATTGGTTTAAAGTTATAGAAGGTTTGCCTAATTTACGGGCGAGAGAAGTAAATTGGAACAATATGATTATATCATTGTAGGAGCCGGTAGTGCAGGGTGTGTGCTTGCCGCGAGACTTACCGAGGACCCCGATTGCCGCGTACTTTTGCTGGAGGCCGGCGGAAAAGATAGAAACCTTTTTATTCATATGCCTGCGGGCTATTCCCAAATTGTGCCTGAACCCGGAAAGTATAATTATGGCTTTGAGACGGAGTCAGATCCCAATATGAATGACCGGCAATTTTACTGGCCGCGAGGAAAAGGTTGGGGAGGGTCGTCATCAATCAACGCAATGATCTATACAAGAGGTCACGCCAAAGATTATAATTTATGGTCGCAACTCGGCAATAAGGGCTGGGGCTATGAAGATGTTATTCCTTATTTTAAACGCGCAGAAACCTACAAAGGGAATGGCGATGCCGAATATCATGGTGAGTCTGGCCCGCTTAGTGTTCAAAAATCTGACCGTCAAAATGATGTTTTGCTGGATGTGTTTGTGCAGGCAGGTGTTGAGGCGGGTTTTCCTGAGACGCAGGATTTTAATGGCAAGCAACAAGAAGGTTTTTCGCGTTACGAACACACAATTAAAGGAGCACGTCGGTGGAGCGCGGCACGTGCTTATTTGCACACGTCTCTAAAAAGAAAAAACCTGACTATCCTCAGCAACGTAACAGTCGATAAAGTCGTATTTGAGGGTAATCGCGCTGTTGGTGTTGACCTCATTAAAAAAAGAAAAAAACTTACAGTGACGGCCTCTAAAGAAATTATTCTCTCGGCAGGGGCGCTTAACTCGCCGCAAATTCTTTTGCGGTCAGGTGTTGGTGATGCCCAGACACTGAAGGATTTTGAAATTCCGGTCATCCATGACTTGCCGGGTGTGGGACAGAATTTACAGGATCACCTTGCCGTGGTTTGTCAGTTTGCTTGTCCGCAACCCATCACATTGCACAAATCTGTGGGGACAATACCTCAGGCTATTGCAGGGATAAAATATTTGCTCGCCGGAAAGGGTGATGCCTCTTATCCGCCATGCTCTGCCGGTGCTTTTTTCAAATCAGCACCCGAGAAGGATATTCCCGACGTTCAGGTGCATTACGTCTCGCTGGGTCTGTTAGATAGCCATGGGCGCGGCGATAAAACATCCACTCAGCACGCTTTTAGCGGGCTGGTATATATTTGTCGCCCCGAAAGTCGTGGCTCTGTCGGGCTAAGGGATACTGACCCTCAATCCCCGCCGCATATTCAACCTAATTATCTCTCAACTGAAAATGACCGCCGTGATTTAAGAAATGGCGTACGCCTCACCCATAAGGTTTTTAAGCAGGCGGCATTCGATCCGTATCGTTCAGATAGGTTAAAACCGGGGCCAGAAGTGAATATAGAGGACGATGATGCGCTGGATGCTTGGATTAGGGAAACAGGTGAGACCCTTTACCACCCTGTCGGGACTTGTAAAATGGGAACTGACGCCATGTCGGTCACCAATGAAAACGGGCAAGTGCATGGGGTGTCGGGCTTACGCGTTGTTGATGCCTCACTCATGCCGACGCTGATTGGCGGCAACACAAATGCGCCGACTATCATGATGGCAGAAAAAATTTCCGACCATATTCGTGGCAAAGAATTTTTGCCCCGTCAGGTCTTGGATTTTGTTGACTAGCATGGCGCGACTTGAATTTTTTTTTGATATTTCAAGCCCATGGACTTACTTGGCTTTTAGCCGGATAGAAGCGTTGACTGAAAAAATGCAAGCGGAGCTTGTTTGGCGTCCCATTTTGGTTGGTGGGGTTTTTAACAGCGTCAATCAGGAGCTTTATGAAACGCGTGCAAATCCTAATCCGGTAAAATTGAATTACAGCGTCAAAGATTTAAAAGACTGGGCTGATTTTTGTGGTCTTGACATTAATTGGCCAGAGATATTTCCGGTGAATGCGGTGAATATAATGCGCGGGGCTTTGTTTGCGCTTGACCACGATAAACTGCCGAACTATGCGCGGCTCGGCTTTGAGGCTTATTGGCGAGATGGTCTGGATGTCAGCAATCCAGATATATTGTCAGGCATTGCAGAGGCATGCGATTTGCCGATAAATGATTTCTTAACCTCTCTGAAGGATAATGCCATCAAATCCCGCTTGCGGGAAAATACTGATGAGTTGTGTCAAAGAGGTGGTTTTGGTTCACCAACAATGTTTATCAATGAAACAGATATGTATTTTGGGAATGACCGCCTTTTGTTGGTTGAAGAAAAGTTGAAAAATGAAAATCTCCAAAAATGAACCCATTTTAAAAGCACCGTCGGCCATTCTGTTTTTGATCGGTTTGATGGTAAGCATACACATTATTCTCACTAAAATTCTTTCCTCAGGACTTAGCACAAGCCTGTTTTTAAATTTGGCATTCGTTCCTGATGATTTTTCGCGAGGGGACAAGCTATGGACACTTATCAGCTATGCGTTTCTGCATGGAAGCTGGGAGCACTTAATCATGAATATGGTCTGGTTACTTGCCTTTGGGTCGGCTGTCGCCAAACGTATTGAGAGTGCTAAAATATATCTGCTATTTTTTCTGCTGTGCTGTGTCATTGCCATTCAAGTGCAATATTTTTTCAGTCAAGAGTCGCTCATCCCAATTATCGGGGCTTCGGGTGGCGTTGCTGCTATGCTTGGTGCCTCCGCGCGCTTCGCTTTTTCAGGGGATATTTTTTCCAATTCAAATCGTCGTCCTCGCTTATTACCTTTGAGAAAGGTTTTTACCAATGGCACAACTCTGATGTTTGTTTTGCTATGGGTGGTGTTAAACCTTCTTTTTGGGTTGATATCTGTCTCGCCGGGCGGGGCATCTGTATCGGTTGCTTGGCAAGCGCATCTGGGTGGGTTTTTTGCCGGCCTTTTGCTTATAGGTTGGTTTGAAACCCCGCCTTTGTCGCCCTCAGGTGGCCCCGGAAATGTTGACTTTGGGGAATGGTCAGGCGCGCATACGGATAACAATAAGTCATAAAAGTAAATTATTTCAATCCTTTAGAGCACTGCCCTTGCATCAAAATTTTTATTGATACAAAATATTGTCAGGAGGATGAATAATATGAATGTTAAAATGATCCTTGGCGATAAAGGGACGGATGTTCTTACCATCGATAGTTCCAACAAGCTTTCCGACGCTATTGCTGTGTTGGAAAATCGCTCGGTGGGAATATTGGTCACGACAAGCCCTGAGGAACCTATGGCAGGTGTTATTTCCGAAAGAGATGTTGTGCGCGCTCTATCCAATCATGGGGCACCGGCACTTGAAAGACCAATCAGTGATTTCATGTCATCTAATCCGGTCACCATTACGAATGAAACAACCGTGGTTGAGGCGATGGAGATTATGACTGAAAAACGCATTCGCCATTTGCCGGTTATTGATGAGGGTAAGATCTGCGGTCTGGTGTCAATTGGGGATGTTGTTAAAAGACGCATCATGGACACCGAGGCTGAAGCCGAGGCGCTGAAAAGTTATATCGTCACAGGATAGAGTTTGGTGTGTTAGAGCTTTGTGGGGTTTGGCGCATCGCCATAAACTTCTAGAGGGTCAAAGACCTTGTCATGTTCTTCGAACTCAAGCGTAAGCTTATCATCGACGGCACCTGTCGGTACGGAACGATAAAAACACGACCGGTAGCCTACATGACAACTGGCGCCGTTACCGGCAACTTTGACACGTAACCATACAGCATCTTGATCGTCATCAATCCGCATTTCGACGATATTTTGAACCAGACCGCTGGTCGCGCCCTTATGCCAGATGGTTTCGCGCGAACGACTGTAATAATGTGCTTCTGCGGTTTCGATTGATTTGAGGAAAGCCATTTCGTTCATGTAGCCATGCATAAGCAATTCGCCGGTTTCATGGTCGGTTGTTACGACGGGGATAAGCCCGTTCACATCAAATTTAGGCGCGAGTTCATTGCTTTCCTCGACCTGCTCAACCGAAATTCTTTCCGAAAATGGACCTGACATTTTCAACACCCTTCAAGACCGGATTAAACCGGAGTGATATTGAGCGTCTTTATACTGCTAGTTGTTAATCATGGCAAGGAAACGGGCTTCCATGCGCGGATCATTAGCAAATACGCCGGTAAACCTTGTTGTAATGGTTGCCACATCAGGTTTTTTAATACCACGTGTTGTCATGCATTGGTGTTTTGCATCCACAAGCAAGGCAACACCTGCAGGCTCCAAGACACGCTGAATGCAATCAACAATTTGGGCAGTCATGGTTTCTTGCGTTTGCAGACGCTTGGCATAAATCTCAATCACCCGAGCCAGCTTTGATATACCGACCACGCGCTCAACGGGCATGTAGGCGATATGTACCTTGCCGAGAATAGCGACCATATGATGTTCACAGTGACTTTCTAAATCAATGTCGCGGAGCATGACCATATCGTCATAACCTTCAACATCTTCAAAAGTACGACCTAAAACTTCTTCAGGGTCTTCTTCGTATCCTGCGAAAAACTCCTGATAGGCATTAACAACACGCTTGGGTGTATCAATAAGTCCTTCGCGCTCAGGGTTGTCTCCAGCCCAAGCTATCAGAGTTCTGACAGCTTCCTCAGCTGTTTCTCTTGATGGTTTAGCCACTTTTACATCTCGCTCATTTACGACGTCATTAACATTCTTTGAGTCGTCTACTCGTACATCCATTGTATTCTGCCTCTTGCCTGGAAATAACGTCCCGGCCTACGTCAGGCACATTTTCATGGGATTTTCTGGCCCGTATTCAATGCCCGTGTTCTATTCTGGCACCCACATATCATGACTTATGCCATGAAGCGTAAAAGTGTTCGCCGCTAAATCATGCATAGGGTTTTGCGTAAAACCCATAACAAGCTATCAAAATATAGTTTCTGCCTTTTTTAGGTCAAGCACAAGCCATAAACTGATATTTAATCTACGTTTATTTATCGGCTTTGGATGAGGGGCTTGGCTTGTTTAAGTCATAAAACAAGCTTATTGTGCGGCTCAATGCAGTTAAAATTATACAGTCTTGCCGCCAGAGAGAAGCTGGAGTTCCATCCCCTCGAGCCCGACAGGGTAACCATGTATGTTTGTGGTCCTACGGTTTATGGACCTGCACATATCGGTAATGCGCGGCCTGCAGTTGTTTTTGACGTATTGGCGCGTCTCTTAAGATATCTATACCCAAACCTTGTTTATGCCCGGAATATCACAGATGTGGATGATAAAATTAATGCCAAGGCAGCTGATGCCGGCGTTGATATTTCAGTAATTTCCGATTTATTTAAGGCGAAATACCATGAGGATATGTCGCTTTTAGGGGTTTCTACCCCTGATATAGAACCCCATGCCACAGGGCATATCGGAGAAATGATTGAGATGATTGAACGCCTCATTGCCTCCGGTCATGCTTATGAGGCTGAGGGGCATGTTTTGTTTGAGGTTGCCAAAGACCCTGAATATGGCGCACTTTCGGGCCGTAACCGTGAGGATATGATTGACGGAGCCAGAGTTGAAGTGGCGCCATATAAACGCGACGCTGCTGATTTTGTACTTTGGAAACCTTCACCTGAAGATTTGCTGGGATGGGGCAGTCCGTGGGGACGCGGGCGCCCGGGTTGGCATATTGAATGTTCTGCCATGATTGAAAAACATCTTGGCACGACAATTGATATCCACGGTGGTGGACAAGATTTACAATTCCCGCACCATGAAAATGAGGCTGCGCAAAGCCGGTGTGCACATAAAGCACCTTTGGCACGTTACTGGTTGCATAATGGTATGTTGAACATGTCGGGAGAGAAAATGTCCAAATCTCTGGGTAACATAGCTTTGGTGGAAGATTTACTGGCCGAAGCTCCCGGCGAGGCTTTGAGGCTGGCACTGTTGCAGGGGCATTATCGCCAGACGCTGGATTTCACATCCTCTCTTTTACAGCAATCTGTCAAAAACCTTGACCGCCTTTACGGTGTTTTGAGAGATGTGGCAGATATTGAGGCGGCAGATGTTGCCGCGCCAGACAGTTTTTTGGCGGCCTTGTGCGATGATATGAATACGCCAAAGGCATTAGCTGAGCTCTTTGCTTTGTCTAAATCAATTGACACAGCAGAGACTAAAGGCGCTTTTCTCTCAGCGGCAGGCTTGTTGGGTTTGCTTCAGCAATCGCCGGATGACTGGTTTGCTCAGGCCTCTGCCAGCATAGACCGTGACACGGTGGAAGCGCTTATTGCAGAACGTGCAGAGGCACGTAGCGCCGGGGACTATGCCAAGGCTGATGCGGCGCGAGATAAGCTAACTGAGATGGGTGTCGTGATTGAAGATGGTCCCGGCGGGACAATATGGCGTCTCGCCAGATAGGTAAAACTGTTCTAACTTTAATTTATGGACGCTTTATACAGCCAAAAAATACTTGCCCTTGTTGCCAAGATTGACCGCATTGGGAAATTAGAATTTCCTGATGCGCAAGCTTCGGCAGTATCTAAACTCTGCGGTTCAAAAGTCTGTGTGGATATTAAAATGAACGACGGGGTTATTACCGATTTTGCACATGAGGTTGAAGCCTGCGCGCTAGGTCAGGCGTCTGCGGCAATTATGGCGCGAGAAATTATTGGCGCTTCCCCGGATGAATTACGCAGTGTGGCAAATGATATGCGACGTATGCTTAAGGAAAACGCCAAGCCGCCGCAAAATTCTGTTAGAGGCGGAAATTGGTCTGAGCTTGGGTTACTCGAGTCAGTTCGAGATTATAAAAATCGTCATGCCTCTGCGCTCCTGACATTTGATGCAGTAGAGGATTGTCTCTCCCAACTTGGCGTTTAACCCAGCTTTTTAATACTAAGATTTTAATATCTTGCAATACACAGGAAGAGCGAACGCCAGCCCGGCGGCCAAGTAAAAACCCCAATGTAAACTCAAAACTTCAGGGCAGAGCTTTGCACTTAAAAAAGCAAAAGCGAAGACACTCAGTTTGATGAGACCAATGTCATACCATTTGAAATTTATTATTTTACTCTCAGCCCATTTTATATAATTCATTTTTTTCTTTCTTGTTTTTCTAAGATTTCTTCACACTGGTATTATAACGAACCTTTAATATGATGGGGAAATGAAAATCGTATCTTATTTTTTGCGTGGTTTGTTATTGGTACCGATTTGGGGGTATCGCTTGCTGATTTCTCCTTTTACGCCGCCAAGTTGTCGGTTTGAACCAACATGCTCCAGCTATGCTGAAAAGGCGATACGCCAACATGGGGCATGGATAGGTTTTTGGTTAACACTTAACAGACTGTCGCGCTGCCATCCGATTGAGTGGCTTGGAGCGGATAGTGGATTTGATCCTGTACCTGTTGAGATTTTACCCGCACCTTGGTATGCACCTTGGAGATTAAAAGCTGCACAGGCAGAAATGAAAAAACCATGATTACGCTAACTCTTCCGGACGGGGCTACCCGGCAATTTGATGAACCTCTGAATGGCATTGCTTTTGCCGAGTCGATTTCAAAATCGCTGGCAAAAAAAGCGCTGGCTCTCAAAATCAATGGGGAGCCCGTTGATTTGGCGACAGTGATTGACAGTGATTGTGAGATTGCCGTTTTGACTGCCTCCGATGAGGAGGGCGTTGATTTGATGCGCCATGATTGCGCACATGTTTTGGCGGAGGCTGTTCAGGAGCTTTTTCCAGATACACAGGTGACGATTGGCCCGGTCATTGAAAATGGATTTTACTATGACTTTGCCAGGGAGACCCCATTCAGTTTAGACGATTTGGAAAAAATTGAAGCGCGTATGCGGGATATTGTTGACCGCGACGAGGATATTATCCGAGAGGTCTGGAACCGTGATGAGGCTATTGCTCATTTCCGCGATATTGGTGAAGTTTACAAAGCCGATATTATTGCGTCCATTCCTGCCGGTGAAGATGTGAGTCTCTATCGGCAAGGGAATTGGAAAGACCTGTGTCGTGGGCCGCATCTGCCATCAACCGGAAAGCTAGGCAAGGCATTTAAGCTCACAAAGTTGGCCGGCGCTTATTGGCGTGGTGACAGTAATAATGAAATGCTGCAACGCATTTACGGCACGTGTTGGGGAAATGAAAAAGATCTGAAAAGCTATCTTCATATGGTGGAGGAGGCCGAGAAACGCGACCACCGTAAACTTGGCAGGGATATGGATTTGTTCCATCTGCAGGAAGAAGCTCAGGGGTCGGTTTTCTGGCACGCCAAGGGGTACACAATCTGGCAGTCATTGGAACAATATATCCGCCGTCGGTTAACCGAAAATGATTATCAGGAAGTAAAAACCCCACAAATTCTTGATAAAAAGTTTTGGGAACAATCCGGCCATTGGGAAAAATTCCGTGAGAATATGTTCGTCGTGCCCGACGAAGTGCCGTCACTTGATGATGAAGAAACCGTATTATCGGGCGAGGCAGATCTGATGGCTCTAAAGCCAATGAATTGTCCTGCTCATGTTCAGATTTTTAAACAAGGCATTAAAAGTTACCGCGATCTGCCTTTACGTATGGCTGAATTCGGTTGTTGTCACAGAAATGAACCACATGGCGCTTTACATGGTTTGATGCGCGTTCGGCAGATGACTCAGGATGACGCGCATATTTTCTGCCGTGAGGATCAAATCATTTCTGAGGCCGTTGATTTTTGTAATCTCGTTACGCGGGTCTACACAGATCTTGGTTTTGAGGATGTCAGTGTCAAGCTTGCTTTGCGCCCTGAATTGCGTGCCGGCGAAGATGAAGTTTGGGACCGGGCTGAGGAAGGTTTGCGTGCAGCTTTGAAAGCCGCAGGACTCGATTGGGAAGAATTGCCGGGTGAAGGCGCTTTTTACGGCCCCAAAATTGAATATCATCTTCGTGATGCCATTGGTAGGACATGGCAGTGCGGCACGTTGCAACTTGATTTTGTTCTGCCGGAGCGCCTTGATGCGTCTTATGTAGGCGAGGATGGGAATAAGCACAGACCCGTTATGCTCCATCGTGCGGTTCTCGGTACGCTTGAACGGTTTATCGGTATTATGCTTGAAAGTTATGCGGGTAAGTTGCCGCTTTGGTTGGCGCCCCATCAGATTATGGTTTGTCCGATTACGACTGAGGCGGATAGCTATGGCGTGACGGTGTTGGACGCTCTTAAAGCGGCCGGCCTTCGTGCCGGCGTTGATTTGCGTAACGAAAAAATCAATTACAAAGTTCGTGAACACTCTGTGTCGAAAATCCCTGTTATTTTGGCTGTGGGTGGTCGAGAAGCAGAAGGGCGGACTGTTTCCATGCGCAGATTGGGGTCGAAAGAGTCTCAAGTTTTGTCGTTGGATGAGGTTGTTCAGATGCTCACAGATGAAGCTACGCCCCCTGACTTGAAAGCTTGAATTTTTTTAGGGTATTAGGTCAAATTTTAGCTGAAGATAAACACTGTTGCCGGAACTGGTTTGAGTCCCTTTACGGGTATTCTCCCCTCTGCCGATTTTAACAAACGTGGTTTTTGGCAAAGTTTCTCCAAAAAGAAGAGCCGCAGGGAATTCAAACTCAAAATAGTCAATATGTTCACTCTGAGAATTTTCTCCGAAACCGAAGCTATCTAAACGGTGATAATTCAGAGAAACTCCTTTTTTACTCAATATGATTTTATTATGTGCGCGATAAAAACCATCTTCAGAAGACCAAAGTATCAGTTCTTGGTTAATTTCTAGAAGTAATTCCAGATAATTAAATCTTGATATCTGAATTTTTTCCCCTTGTGACAGAGCTATATTTAAACCTGTTCTCGTGTCATACCCTTCGTCCCGAACCAAGCCGAGTTTGATAGAGGCAGCTTTACTGATATTTTTATGTTGATGACGAAAATCGAATTTTAATGGAATAATATTCGTCTTAGCCCAGTCGGCTTTGTGTCTCACCCCGACCTCCAGCCATTGCGTTCTTTGATTATTTTTGCCCATTTGATGATCACTGATGACGATATTTCCTGTCAGGGTGATTTCTGGGTGCCATCCATATTCAATATAGGCGTGATTTTCAGTTATATTTCTAATGTCCCGAAAAGGGGATGATAATGCGCTTTTTTCGACTTCTTCACGTCTTGTTTGCTGGGTAAGAAAAAGTTTTATTTGCTCCGGGGTGTTTACCCACGCACCTGCCATTAGTGGCGAGGTTAGGATGTATTGCAGACAGCACATAATGCTCCCCAAAAAGAGAAAATGTCGGCACAAGCCTGATTTGCAAAAATTAAATTTTGCATTTGGTTGATATAAAAAGCGCATGGATTGTCGAGGCCTTGGTTTTTGTTAAATATTTTGTCCGGCGACGGCAAAAAAATTTGTTAGCTATTCATTTTTATCATGAAAACAGTTTATCATTTACCCAGTATATCCGCATCAATGTGTTTGCTGGGACATGTTTTCTATTGGCTGTTTCAATGCTATGTTTAAAATTCATATATTAAGACAAGATTTGCACAAATGTTTGATTATCAGGCTCTAAAAGATACCGCGTTGAAAACTGCGCCTTACGATTATCTCGTTTTGGAGAAATTTGTTGAGCCTTCATTTTTTGAAAATGTAGCGAGCGATTTCCCTGAAATTTCCGGTGCCGGAAGTTTTCCGCCTTCCCAGTTGAAAATTCAAGGGGCCTTCAAGCAACTCATGGAGGCCTTGGACGGGCCGACATTTCGAGAAATCATCAGCGAAAAATTCAATCTTAATTTGGATAAATATCCCACCATGTACACTGTGCGCGGTCGATGCGCGCCTCATAACGGACAAATTCATTGTGACAGTGCCAGCAAAATCGTGACGGTTTTGTTGTATCTGAACGATGCGGCGTGGGGGGAGGATGGCGGACGCTTACGTGTTCTTAACAGTCCTGACAGTCTTGAAGATTATGCTGAGGAAATTAATCCAAATTGGGGCACACTGCTTGTTTTTCGTTGCACGAAAGATAGCTGGCACGGGCATAAGTCCTTTGACGGTGTGCGTCGGGTCGTTCAGATGAACTGGGTAATAAGTGACGATGTTGTCAAAAAAGAACAAAGACGCCACAGCATCAGCGCTAAACTCAAAAAAATTACCTCGATTTTTAAATCAGGCTAGTCCCCCGGCAGTTTACAAGTTGTCAAATCAGTTCCTTAATTTGGGGAAAGCTGGTATTGACCTATATCTTGCTGACTCAAGTTTCCGTCGAGACCTTCATGATTAAATATCAAACAACCCAGCTTCATGAGTTTTTAAAATCACGTCGATCCGTTATGGCACGAAATATGACATCGCCCGGACCGACTGAGCTACAAATTAACGACCTCATAGAAA
The DNA here is from genome assembly GCA_002450335.1 of Rhodobiaceae bacterium UBA6963. GTDB lineage: Bacteria > Pseudomonadota > Alphaproteobacteria > RS24 > RS24 > Micropelagius. The sequence goes on along the minus strand of DJZB01000009.1, from coordinate 26,310 downwards.
TTGCTGCACGTGTGCCTGACCACGGCAAATTAGCGCCTTGGCGATTTATTGTGTTTGAAAATGAGGCGCGTAAAAAAATAGGTAAAGGTTTTGCTGATATTCATAAGCAAAATTTACCCGACGCAACAGATGAAGAATTGAAACTGGAAGAGAACCGCTTTCAGCGCGCGCCGCTTGTGATTGGGGTCGTTGCTTCTCCAAAAGAACACCCCAAAATTCCTGTCTGGGAGCAGTATTTGTCTGCCGGGGCGGCTTGTCAGAACCTCCTCACTGCAGCACAGAGTATGGGGTTTGCTGCACAATGGCTTACTGAATGGATCGCTTATGACATTAAAGTCGCTTCATTATTGGCGCTTACTGAAAAAGAAAAAATTGCAGGCTTCATTTATATTGGTACCGCGTCGGAAGCCCCAAAGGAACGGGCAAGACCTGAACTTCAAGACGTTTTAACCCATTGGCTTTCTCAATGAGCCGCCCCCCGCGGAGTTTGTTGCAGGAGATTACATCGCTGGTTGAGCTAGCCTGGCCTGTTGTTATCAGTCGGGTAGCGATTTTCAGTCTTGCTGTTGTAGATACGATTATGGTCGGACGATATGCGTCCGATGAGCTGGCATTTCTGGGCATTGGTCTTGTGCCGAGCAGTATCTGCATCTTGTTTATTGTCGGCTTATTGCTTGGCACAATGGTCAAGGTATCAAATCATTATGGTGCAGGCCGTTATGAGGATTGCGGGGCTAGCTGGTGGCGGTCTTTGCCTCTTGCTTTTGGGCTTGGGCTTTTAGCTCTTGCTATTTGTGCCTGCGGGGAGACGCTTTTGACCTTTCTGGGGCAGCCGCCCGAGATTGCCGAGGCAGGGGGCAGGATATCTTTAATTATGGGTTTTGGCATGCCGCTGATAGCCTTGCAGATCACTACAGGATATTTTCTGGAAGGTATAAATCGAGTTCGACCCGGCATGGTTATCATTCTTATCGTAAATGTCGCGAATATTTACCTTAATGATATTTTGATTAACGGTCGCATGGGGTTTCCTGAAATGGGTGCCGAGGGCTCGGCATGGGCAACAAATATTGTTCGTTTTATGATGATGTCTATGATTGTTGCTTACGTCTGGTTCATGCATGACCAACAAAAATATGCAGTTCGCAAGCGACCACTTCGTAACCCCGGTGCATCGCGTGAACAACGACGCATTGGGTATGCCGCAGGGCTGAGTATGGGTATTGAAAATACGGCCTTTTCGTTCCTATCTATTTTTGCAGGGATGATTGGCACACTGTCTTTGGCCACCCATACCATCACGATGAATTTTTTCAGCCTGTGTTTTATGCTTGGCCTTGGGGTCGGTACGGCAACGGCTGTCAGAGTCGGTAATGCTAATGGGGCCGGTAACTGGCGTCAGGTTTATCGGCTTGGCTGGATTGGGCTGGGAACTCAATTTGCACTTATGTTCCCGTTGACACTCTGTATGATTTTTTATTCAGATTATATTGTTGGATTTTATTCATCTGATAGCGAACTGACTTCATTGGCAGCTAAAGTTTTATCTTTTGCAGCTTATGCCATTCTCCTGGATGCAGGACAATCGCTTATTGCGCAGTCATTTAGGGCGCGGGGTGATAACTGGTCAGCACCTGTTATTCACTTTATGTCTTTTGGCTGTTTGATGATCCCCGTTTCCTATATTTCAGGTATCTACTTGGAGCGCGGTGTTTTTGGTCTTTATGACGGATTATTTATCGGCTCATTGGTTGCTCTCATGCTTTGTCTTAACAGAAATATTATGTTGAACAGAAAACTGCCTCTCGATGAGGCGAGTAAAGCAACCGTTCATGTATGAAGTATTTTTTTAGTGTGGAAGTGAGGCGCGAGTATCCATACCCATGACTTATTCTGAGTTTATTAAAAAAAATGCCCGCTTCACCGGCTTTGGTATTATGGCTATGGCTTTCTCAGGCTTTGGACAAACTTATGTTATCGCGCTTTATAATAACGAGATCCTACAAAGTTTTGATTTAAGTAAATCCAGCCTTGGTCTTATTTATTCCATTGCGACGCTGGCCAGCGGTCTTCTGTTGATGTGGTCTGGTTTGTTTATTGACCGGATGCGCTTGTCCTATTTTACTTCCTTAACTTTATTGGGTCTCATTACGAGCTGCTTTCTTATGGCGTTCTCTTCAAACATTGTGACCTTATTTCTTGCGTTATTTATGCTCCGACATTTTGGGCAGGGGCTTTGTACGCACACTGCAGGTACTGCAATTGCCCGCGCCTATAATAAAAATCGTGGGCGGGCTTTGGCATTGGCTCAGACTGGGCTTCCATTGAGTGAGGGGCTTTATCCGATAATTGCAGTGTTTCTTATTCTTAATTTGGGCTGGCAACAAAGTTGGCTGGCCTTTGGTCTGTTCCTGCTGTTTATCGGCTGGCCTCTGGTGCTTTGGTTGGGCAAGGCTCAACCCGTTCCCTCTATCTCCAATGAAGACGGAACTGACCTAGAAGTTGAAACAGGCATGTCCCGTATGCAGGTTCTCAAGGACTGGACATTTTATCCTTTCACTCTGTTTGTATTATCATCGCCGCTTCTTTTGACGGGGCTCTATTTCCAGCACACGGTTATGGTGGCTGAAAGAGGTTGGGATATTTCTACGCTTGCTTCAGCATTCATGCTTTATGCAGTTATCAAGGTTTTTATATCCTTGTTTACGGGCTTTATGATTGACCGTTTTTCAGCAGTTACTGTTTTGCCTTTTACAGCCATTCCCATAATTGGTGCTTATATTTTCTTGTTAAATTCTCATGCCCTACCTGAGACTTTAGCGCTATTTTGTTACATGTCGCTTGTTGGGATGAATGTCGGGTCGACGGGCACATGCGGCGCAAGTTTGTGGCCGGAGCTTTACGGCACAAAATTTCTTGGCTCAATTAAATCTCTAACCGGCGCTTTTTTTATTTTTGCAACGTCTCTCGCGCCGTGGGTTTCAGGTATCTTGCTGGATAGTGGCTGGACTTTTGATAATCTCGTAGGGTTGAGCCTCGCTATTACCTTGTTCACGCTATCGCTACTTTTAATGACTTTAATAATCAAGCGTGGTTTGGGGTACCGAAAAGAAACTGTTTAATTAACAAATTGCTCGTTAAGAATACGTTCATCAAGATTATGGTCAGCATCAAATAATATTTTCAGCTCAGTTGATTTATCCTGCTCAATATCAACCTCAGTTACATTTAAAATCTCAAAATTATCTGCCATGGCACTGACCGGGCGTTTTTGATAATCAAGACATTGGATTGTTACTTTGGCTATGTCGGGCAAAAGTGCACCACGCCAACGCCGAGGGCGAAAAGCGGAAATCGGGGTTAATGCCAAAAGCGGCGCGTTAATAGGCAGAATAGGGCCATGGGCAGATAGATTATAAGCCGTACTTCCTGCCGGTGTCGCGACCATCACGCCGTCACAGGCAAGTTCAGACAATCTTTCACGGTCATCAACCATGATTTTCAAATGTGCGGCTTGCGCGGATTTGCGTAATAAAGAAACTTCATTAATAGCCCGCGCCTCTTGTTTAGTGCCTTCAATGTCAGTCGCCGTCATTTTTAGTGGGCTTAGTTTATTCTCAACGGCGGCTGCCAGCCTCTCTTCGAGATTGTCTGCGCTGTAATTATTCATCAAAAAGCCTACAGAGCCACAATGCATGCCAAAAATTTTCTGATGGGTGTCCATGCTTTTTTTGAGGCATTGCAACATGAGACCGTCACCGCCGAGTGCGATGATGATGTCTGCATCAGATGCATCGACAATATCATAACGTTTGGAAAGTTCGGCATGAGCCTCTTGCGCCTTGGGCTGGTCTGTTGCGGTCAACGCTATCTTCATATGCGGGATTCCTCTTTTAAATAAAACAAAACGTAAAAGGTGTGACTCGTCAATAATTTTGATATGAAAGCATGATGAGCGATAAAGTTATTCTCAGTATTGATCAAGGTACGACCTCCAGCCGAGCGGTGGTGCTGTCACAATCAGGTCAAGCATTGTCAATCGCACAAAAAGAACTGACACAGCACTACCCTGATTCCGGCTGGGTCGAGCATGACCCCGACGACATTTGGCAAGATACGCTGTCCATGTGCCGTCAGGCACTAAAACGTGTGCCGAATATTGAGGTTGTGGGTATTGGAATTAGTAATCAAAGGGAAACAACAATTCTCTGGAACCGCCAGACCGGAAAACCTGTCCATCCAGCGATTGTCTGGCAGGACCGCCGTACCGCAGATTTCTGTGATGCGCTCAAACGCCAAGGGCATGAAGAAGCAGTGCATGCCCGCACGGGATTGCTGTTGGATGCTTATTTCTCGGCGGGGAAAATTAACTGGATATTGACTAATGTTGAGGGCGCGCGTGAAGCGGCTGAAGCTGGCGCGTTGGCATTCGGCACAGTGGATAGCTGGCTTATCTGGAATTTGACCGGTGGTAAAGTGCATGCCACGGATGTGACCAATGCATCGCGCACAAGCCTCTATAATATCGCGACAGGGCAGTGGGACGAGACCATGTTGCGCCTTTTTGATATTCCTGCGGCACTCCTGCCCGAGGTAAAAGAATGTGCCGATGATTTTGGGGTTACGGCAGCCGGTCTTTTTGATGCTGAAATTCCAATTGCAGGGGTCGCTGGAGACCAGCAAGCCGCCGCTTTTGGGCAGGCTTGTTTTCAAGAAGGGATGATGAAATCAACCTATGGGACAGGGTGTTTTGCTTTGGTGAATACAGGGTCGCATCAGGTGCAATCTAACAATAAACTCATCTCCACCATTGCCTATCGGTTAAACGGTGAGACAGTTTATGCGCTGGAAGGCAGCATCTTTATGGCCGGTGCGATTATTCAATGGTTGCGGGATGGGCTGAATATGGTACGGGACTCATCTGAAACCGAGGCGCTGGCCGAAGCTGCCGACCCGGATAATGAAGTTGTTCTGATACCGGCCTTTACCGGACTTGGCGCACCGCATTGGCGGCCTGAAGCGCGTGCCGCCATTATGGGGCTGACCAGAAATGCGGGGAGAGCCGAAATTGCTCATGCCGCTTTGCAAGCGGTTTCGTTACAAACGGAAGATCTTTTATTGGCGATGCGTTCTGATATGGCCGCGCAGGGGCTGTCCTCCCCGTCACATTTACGGGTTGATGGCGGCATGGTGAATAATAAATGGTTTGTGCAGAACCTGTCGGATATTACCAATATCCCGATTGACCGTCCGGTAACGATTGAAACAACAGCGCTTGGCGTGGCCTATCTTGCCGGATTACAGCTGGGCCTTTTTGATAGGCTTGAAGATATTACGGCGAAATGGCAACTCGATAGAAGTTTTGCCCCGCAAATGCCAGCATCGCGACGCCAAATGATTTTAACGCGCTGGTCGGGGGCGATTTCTAAAATTTTGCATGACGAGGCTTAAAATTAGTGAAATAGTAAGAACGCTCAAACATTCTTGGAGGGATAAGTGTTTAAAAGAATAATGATATTGGTCGGTATTCCCGTACTCATTGGGGTCACACTGGCAGGATTTCAGCCGCTAATGGCGCAAAGCGACGACGCTATTAAAACCGCTCAAGAAGAAAGAAAGAAAAGGTTTAAAGCCAGCGGTGCGTCTATGAAAGCACTTTACCGCGAATACTTACCTGCACAGGATTATCAAGCTATCAAAGCCGAAGCGACAGTTTTGGTGAAATGGGCCAAAGATATGCCGGAGGCGTTTCCGTTTGGTAGTGATAGCGATAATGATGAAGCCAAGCCCAATATTTGGACGGATTTTGAAGGCTTTAAATCTGCGGCTCTCGTATTTGAAGAAGCGTCTTTAGAGCTTCAAAATGCGGCTGAACAAAATGATATTAGTCTCGTTAAAACGGCGATTGGCGGTGTAGGTGCGAGTTGCAAAGCCTGTCATAAGAAATACCGCAAAAAATAAAGCGCAATATGGTGAGCTTATTAGCTAGCTTATAAGTGTGAGACTCCAGCTTGCCGCCACACAAACTGCCATAAGAGAAAGCCCGATTATGGGCGCGCTTTTAGGTTGATTCTCATCTTCTAAAACGCGTTCATTCTTTTGCGCCTTTGTTATTTCTGAAAAATGAGCTTTGCCCGTAATCATTTGCGATGTGAGTTTCTCTTTGAAAAAAATGCGATGGACGAAAATTGCAACAAGATGCAGCCCGATGAGAGATAAAATAAAGGGCGGCAAAAATTGATGCAGGCTTCCGGCAAATTTTGTAAAGGCGGGAAAGACCGCATAAAGTGGGCCGTCATAAAAAACATCATCCGTGGATAGCGTGCCGGATAGTGACTGCATCACTATAACAAACAGCAAAGCGATGACCGATAAAGCGCCAAGTGGATTATGCCCGAATGAGTGGATTTTTTCATTTCCGGCAAGCTGGCGCAGATAGGCCAGTATCGCGCGCGGCCCTTTCACAAATTGCGCAAAGCGAGCCGTCGGGTAGCCTATGACCCCCCAGATAAGCCTGAAGACCATCAGGCCTAAAATTGTTAGCCCACATTTTTCATGCGCCAGCATCCAGTCATTCTGAATCGTTATGAACGAGCCAGAAATGCTGAGAGCCAGCAGCCAATGAAAAACGCGTATGGGCAAATCCCAAATCATGGAAGCATATTATCAGTGTTTGTTAATCTCGTGAAGTTTGTATAGGTTTTAGAGATATTGAGTTTAAGGGATGAAACATGAAGTTGAAATTATATGGGGCGATGCTGTCTCCATTTGTGCGTAAAGTAAGAATGATATTGGCGCTGAAAAATATCGATTATGAAATTGATACCAATGTTTCTCCTTTAGGAGTGCCTGAGGGTTATGAGAAAATTCACCCTCTCAAAAAAATTCCCGCTTTGGTGATTGAGGATGATGGCAGGGAGCTTGCCCTTGCCGATAGTTCTGCGATTGCTGCATTTATTGAAAAGCACCAACCAAGCCCGTCGCTTTATCCTGCGGATCCTATGGATTATGGGCAAGCGCTCTGGCTTGAAGAATATGGTGATACCTTCATTGCTCAGAATTGCACCTTTGGGGTGTTTGGCAATGTTTTCTTCTCTTGGGCGCGGGGTGAAACCCATGATGCTGAAAAGGTCAAAACAGCGTTTAAGCTTATGGAAGAGGTTATTGCTTATATTGAACCTATCCTTGGCGGGCGAGATTGGTTGGTCGGGGACGCCTTGTCCATTGCTGATATTGGGGTGGTCACGCATTTCTTTAATGTCGAACATGCAGGCTATCGCCTGACACAAGCCGACTCGCCAACACTTTACGGGTTGAAAAAGCGTATTGAGGAGCATGCACAGCTTGCGCCCCTGCTCGCGGAAGAGCGCGTCATTATTCAGAAGCTAAAATTTGACTGTCCTGACCTGACAACTTTACGCCACTAATCTCAGGCAGGCTTTACCAATCAAACGACCCGTCAGGGGGGAAAGAAACAGGCTTGTGGTCATCTTGCCAGACGTCATATTTATGCATGGCAGTATTGAAAATATCTGAGGCTAGAAAATTTTGCAGCCAGCGATGCACATGTTCAAGCTGGGTCTGTGCGTCAAACCATTCGCTATTGGCAATTCGGCATTGCCGGATAAATGGCAGGAGTGCGTAATCCACCATACGGGCTTCTCCACCGAACAGCCAGTCATTCCCGTTTAGTTGTGTGTTCAATTTTTCCAGCGTCTCGAGGCAAGCGTTTTTATGCATGTCGAGATTTTCTTTTTCATATCTGTCGGCATATTTATAGCGGTCGAGGTGATGTTTAAAGGGGCCATCATTTTCTTCTATAAGTTTGGTCGCCATCAGAATGTCGTTTGATGTGTATTCCAGCCAGCCAAGCGGGTCATTTTTGTGAAGAGCCCAATACATCACATCCAGGCTTTCATCCAACACTCTGCCATCGGGTAACCACATGACCGGGACTGTCCCTTTGGGGGATAAAGTCAACATGCTGGCCGGTTTGTCCCGCAGGAGTATTTCGCGATGCTCACAAATCTGTTCGCTGGCGAGGAGGGCGAGCCGCGCACGCATGGCATAGGGGCATCTTCTGAAGCTGTAAATGACCGGAATGGACGGTAACGCAACCACTCGTTTTAACTCTCCTCCGTATTGTGAAACCTGCCAATATGTGCTTCGCCTCTTTGTTTGGCGAGTTTCATCTGTTTCTGGCGCTCTTCAAATCTTTGTATCTGCATCTCGCTTAACTTATCGACACATTTAGGGCAGGAAATGCCGGCGCGGTATGCGGCATGTTGTTTTTCTTCTTGCGATAAGGGCATGCGACAGGCATGGCACATATCATAGCTGCCAGGCTGTAAATTGTGTCCAACAGAAACCCGCTCGTCAAAAACAAAACATTCCCCCTGCCATTTGCTGTCATCTTCCGGCACGGTTTCGAGATATTTCAAAATCCCACCTTTCAGGTGAAACACATTTTCAAAGCCTTGTTGCAGAAGATAGCTGGTGGATTTTTCACACCTTATGCCGCCCGTACAGAACATGGCGATATTTTTGGGTTTTTTATCTTTAATCAGCGGTTTGAGCTTATCTTCCACAAAATCTGCAAATTCACGAAAGCTTGATGTTTCGGGGTTCACGGTATTCTGAAATGTGCCGATGGAGACTTCGTAATCGTTACGCGTGTCGATAACGAGTGTGTCGGGGTCATCAATCAACTTGTTCCAGTCCCTTGGGTCAACATAAGTGCCGACTGTATTTGTCGGATCAACAGCAGGTTGACCAAGGGTGACGATTTCTTTTTTAAGACGGACTTTCATGCGATAGAAAGGCTGCTCCTCCGCGAAAGAAAATTTAACGTCAAGCGCGCCAATAGCTGGCTCGCTTTCCAGTCGGTTCAGAAAATTGCTGATGGCGTCGCGGCGACCGGCAAGCGTGCCGTTAATACCTTCATGCGCCAGTAAAACTGTGCCAAGGACGCCTGCTTTGCGCGCAGCTGTTTGAAGCGGTGGACGCAGAGCTTCAAATGCGGGCAGGGCTGTGAATTTATAAAGCGCCATAATCACAACAGGTCTGTCTGCTGGTGGTTGAGGTACTTTATCAGTCCCAGAGAGAGGTGGCGTTTCAGTCATATTGGAAAAATGACGGTATTCATGGTTAATTTCAAGCCTGAATGAATTTTGTGATTTTTGTGATTTCTGAATCCATTTGCAAAAAAATATTCTCAAACAAACTCTTAAAAAAACTCTTAAAAAAATGCTGGCATAGGACTTGCAGAGTCGCTATACAAGGCGTGGTTTTAAGCCGGTATAGCTCAGTTGGTAGAGCATCTGATTTGTAATCAGAGGGTCCGCGGTTCAAGTCCGTGTGCCGGCACCATTTTCCCAAAATTCATTCAGCCATTAAGCATTAAAAATGATAAGATTATCTTATGACTGATGTAATGGTTTTCACAGATTTAGATGGGTCACTCCTAGACCATGAAACCTATGCATTTGATGCCGCACTTCCTGCATTAGAAGCCTTGGCGCAAGCTGGTATTCGCGTAAGTATTGTGAGCAGTAAAACCCGCGCAGAAATTATGCCGCTTGTCGCACAGCTCAAATTAGAAGGCCCAATCATTGCCGAGAATGGTGCAATTATCGCCTATGCGGATGGGACAATCGACAGCGCCGGTCATATTGATGACATCAGAGAGGCGCTGAATACGCTGCCGGAAGCTGTGCGCGCCACTATAAAAGGCTTTGGTGATATGAGCGTTGCGGAGGTTTCTGAACTGACGGGGCTGGATGAAACAGCTGCAACACTTGCCGCCAAACGTGAGGCCAGCGAACCTTTCATATGGTCTGGCGAGGGCGTGCCTGATACAGATTTATTAGCCGATAAAGGGTTTTACATTATTCGCGGTGGGCGGTTTTATCACCTTATCCCGCGCCGCGATAAAGCCGAGGCCATTAAGCGTGTTATTGCGCAAAACAATAAATCTGATGTCCAAATATGGGCGTTAGGTGATGGGCCAAATGATGTGAGCATGCTGCTTGCCGCCGATAGGGGGGCGCTCATTTGTAACCCTCATTTGCAGGTTACGGCTCAACTACCGTCGACACATACACTTTATTTGACAAAACAAGCTGGGCCGTCAGGATGGGCTGAGGCTATATTTACTTTTCTTGCTGAGAAGAAGACCTAGTTAAATAATATGTATATGGAATAAGGCGATGGCAGATTTTTTTCAAAATGGCAGTATTACAACCCTTCATAATCTGACGCGGCGTTCAGTCGAAGATTTGGAGCGCGAACTCTCTGCTTATAGTCAGAAACGCTCTATTGGTCTTGTCTTACCAAGCCTTTACTCCGAACTAGAAAGCCCTGCACTAGAAAATATTGTGCAGGAGCTGACTAAAGTCCCTTATCTCAATCAAATTGTTATTGGGCTTGACCGTGCTGATGAGAAACAATTTGCCCATGCCAAAGAATATTTTTCTCGTCTCCCGCAAGTGCATTCGGTTTTATGGCATGACGGCCCGCGCCTAACGGCTCTTGATAAAGAGCTGGGTGAGCTTGGGCTTGCGCCATCTGAACTGGGTAAGGGGCGCAATGTTTGGTATTGTTTTGGCTATATGCTGTCTTTGCGTAATGTCGATGTTATCGGCTTACATGATTGCGATATCCTCACCTATAATCGCGAGATGCTGGCACGCTTGCTTTATCCTGTGGTGCATCCTGTTTTTCCGTATGTTTTTGCCAAAGGTTTTTACCCGCGTATTAATGAACAAAAATTGGGGGGGCGTGTCACGCGCCTGCTGATTACGCCGCTTTTAGAAGCCTTGCGGAAAGTCTGCGGGGATAATGATTATCTGCGTTTTCTCGATAGCTTCCGCTATCCCTTAGCTGGTGAGTTTGCCATGCGCAGTCATGTTGTGAATGACATCCGTATCCCCTCTGACTGGGGGCTTGAGATTGGTGTTCTGTCCGAAGTGCGTCGCAATTATTCAAACCGTGTTATCTCTCAGGTTGATATTGCCGACCAGTATGATCATAAGCATCAAGAAATGTCCGCCGAGGATGTTACCAAAGGCCTGTCGCGCATGAGCGTGGATATCAGCAAAGCCGTGTTCCGCAAGCTGGCAACAGATGGTGAAGTATTTTCTGCGGAGAAATTCAGAACCATCAAAGCAACCTATTACCGTGAGGCGCTGGACCGGATTGATTGCTACTATAATGACGCCATGATGAATGATTTGACATTAGACCGACATTCAGAGGAAGCAGCTGTTGAGCTGTTTGCGCGCAATATTATGGTCGCCGGGGAAACCTATTTACAAAATCCTATGGAGACCCCGTTCCTGCCAAGCTGGAACCGTGTGAATGCCGCGAAGTCAGATTTTCTGTCGCGTTATGCGGAAGCCGTGAAGCTTGATAATGCTGCGTAGCTTACCCGCCGCTTATCCAGAAATATTCGTAATCCAGATGCTTTGATAGGGCTTTAAAGTGAGCACCTCATCAGAGGGGTCAACAATTTTGTCGCTCAATAAATCCTGCCATTGTGATTGCTGGTAAAGATTCATATCGCGCAGGCTGAGAAGTTTTTCTTCATGGGTGATATTGGTCACAACAAAAAGAGATTGCTTGCGGTCAAGGCTCTGTCGCCAGAAGCCAAACATGCCTGGCTTGAGATGAAGCGTGAATTGGGTTGCATCCGGATGAAAGGCTTTTTGATTTTTTCTAATCTCTAGCCGTTTTTTCAATTCACGGAATATTTGAGACAAAGGTGACGTCTCATTTGACAGAGTCTCGTCGATATTTTTGGCCGACCATTGTGTGCGGTTTAGGGCGCGGTTATGGCCTGCCTCGGCAGCGCGCGCTTCGTCATTTTCAGATGCCAAAAGGCTTTGAATATAAAAAGCGGGTATGCCTTCCAGCGACATCATAATAGTTTGCGAGGCAATGAAACGGGCAACACGAAGGTCATCCTCACCATGAACAGTCCCTTTTAATGCACTGAACAGGGTGGTGTTCATTTCATAAGGCACTTCGCGACCCTCAAAACTGCGCATGGTTACACGCCCGCCAAATCCCATAATTGTATCAATCATTTTGGAGATTTCTTCTTCCGGGAGCAAACCCTCTACCGGGCGCAGGCCAATGCCATCATGAGATGCTGAGAAATTAAACAATGTGCACCCATCCTGGCTCGGTGGCATGGCCATCATCCAGCGCCGCAAATAAGTTGAGCGTCCTGTGAGAAGGGCATGCACAAGTAAAGGGGGTAGGCTGAAATTGTAAATTACATGGGCTTCATTGCCATTACCAAAATATTGAAGGTTTTCATGATTGGGCACATTGGTTTCAGTTATCAGCAAGACCGTATCGTCCAGATGATCGACAAGTGTGCGTATAAGTTTGATAATTTCATGGGTTTGCGGCAGATGAAGACAATTTGTGCCGGCCTCTTTCCATAAAAAACCCACTGCATCAAGCCGAAACACACGAATGCCCTTATTTATATAAAAGCGCATAAGGGAAATAAATTCGCACAACAGGTCAGGGTTGGAAAAATCAAGATCGACTTGATCTGCACCGAATGTACACCAGACATGTTTCTCGCCGGATGTGGTTTCAAATGGAATAAGCAGAGGGGATGGGCGCGGGCGTGTTACGAGGGATAAATCCTCCGTCGGATCAGATGTTTTGATGTAATGCCGACCCGGGTTTTCATTTGATAAAAATTGTTTGAACCATTCATGGTTGGCTGATGCATGGTTGATAACCACATCGGACATCAGGCGATAATCCTCTGCAATGCCCTGAATATCTTCCCAATCGCCTAAATCATGGCGGACAGTGCGGTAATCACTTACGGCAAAGCCGTCATCCGAGGTGAAGGGAAAATAGGGAAGAATATGGACGCCAGTTATAGCTTTTTCGAGATAATCACCGAGGAACTCATGGATGTTTTGGAGCGGGTGTTTTTCTTCTGATAAAATCGTATCCCCGTAGGTTATGAGAAAGCTGTCATTCTCATTCCAAAATTCTCGGTCTGTTTTTGCTTCAATGGTTGGAGAGATGTCAAAGCTGTCACATATTTTCTCGACTAGTGTCGATGAGTCCGCTTGCGGATATATAAACTCAATATGCTGGGAGAGTATATTTTTTAACACTGTAACTAAGCCTTGGTATTCATCCTATAGATAGCTGAAAACATAGTTAGAGTCCCGATAAATATGAAAATCGGCGTAATTTGGTAAATATTCCCAGACTCCCTTTGTCCAACTTTCATAATGGGCACAAAAATCTGCGACAGCGTCACGGTTTTCAAACTGCCAGATGCCACTTTCGCGCGCATTTTGTTGCTCTTGTGTCCAGCGGCTATCAATAACCTGTTCAAAATCTTTTTGTCTTAATAATATGAGCGCATCTCGTGCAGACCATATATCCTTATAGTCATCGGCTTGCTCCATAGCCCAACGCTTCCAAACTCCCTCAGGGTCGTGCTTGCGTTCCCAATCTGTGGGCGGGTATTCGGCAATAAAGCCGGACTCCGCACCGACACACCAGCCCTCAATAATAATCAAATTGGGGCGGCCCTCAAAAATCAGCCAGTCCCCCTCTGACAGTCTATCGTCATGGCTTTTGCTGAATCTCGGAATTGGGGTGTGTGAGCTGTCTTGGGCCTCTTTAAGTGCTGTCAGCGTGTGACGCATAAGTGTCACGTCGTGCGTGCCGGGTACGCCGCGTGTGGCACATAGCGGATGGATGGTGTCGGCGAGCCTCTGTCGCGTGGCTTTGCAGTGATAAAAATCATCCAGAGAGAGTGTGAGGGTTTTTTGACCTTTAAGCAGTAAAGCGTCCTCAAGGGCATTGCACATGGTGGACTTGCCAGCCCCCTGACCGCCGGAAACTGCGAGCGTGTAAGGCGCGTCTGAGATTTTATCATCTAGGAATGTAACTAGGTCTGAAATTACATCTGCGAGCAACATATTGAGATTTACCCATATTTTCCCCAATGCGTAAAGGTTTATAGGGTTTCTGAGAGCTAAAGAGTATAATTGCACTGATACATGGCATTCCCATCGGTGATATCCTGTTGTAGTCTTCCCGTTCTGGAGGGGTCATGGAAAAAAATATCATCACAATTGACGATTTATCTGCGCCGGTTCTGACCGAGGCCGCGCAAGCTGCTATGGAAATGGTGGCGGACATGTCTGTAGCCCTGAACCCTGATGAGATTTTAGCAGAAGCCAAAGATACGCTGTCGCTTGAAGATTTTGGAGATATGGAATTTATGCCTCGGCTCACCTTGCTGTGTGAGGAATGGGGTCAGGATGAGACAATTAATAATCTTGGGCTTCTGGGATTGAGAGGCAAACTGGTGACCTTTGCCAAAAACCGTTTGCTGATACAAGACTTACTGACCCGTCACCCTGAAATCCATGATGTTAAAATTGATGCTCCAATTATTGTGGCAGGGTTGCCGCGCTCAGGCACAACGCATTTGTTGAATCTTCTGGCGGCGGATAGTCGACTGCGGTCTCTGCCTTTATGGGAATCATATGAGCCTGTCCCGACACCCGGCGAGCAGATGGGGGAAAATGGTCAAGATCCGCGATATGAAAGATGTGATGCGCAATGGCAGGCCATGCAGCAAATTAGCCCACTTATGGCGGCGATGCATCCAATGAATCCAGAACATATTCATGAGGAGCTTGAATTAATGGGCCCTGATTTTGCTTCATACAATTTTGAATGGCTCAGCACTTCACCCCGTTGGCGGGATTATTATTTCTCTGCCGACCAAACCCCGCATTATGAATATATGAAAACCGTTTTGAAGATTCTCACTTGGCAGGACGGCGATGCAAGCGGGGCAAAAACACGTTGGGTGCTAAAATGCCCCCAGCATCTTGAGCAATTACCGGTGCTGAAAAAAGTATTTCCCGATGCCATTATTCCGATTACGCATCGTGACCCTGTTTCAGTTATCCAATCGGCAGCAACGATGGTTGCATATGGTCGGCGTGCCATTCGCGACAGTATTGATGTGCCTGAGATAGGTCATTATTGGGCGGATAGAATTTATAAATTACTTGAGGCATGTGTTCGTGACCGTTCGCAAATTCCTGCGGCGCAGAGTGTGGATATTATGTTCAACGAATTTATGGCTGATGCCTTTGCGACACTTGAGATTATTTATGAGAAAGCCGGCTTGGCATTAACGGATAAGGCACGAGGTGAATTGCAGGGCTTTATGGATAAGCATCCCCGTGGCAAATATGGGCAGATTGCTTATCACCTAAAGCGCGATTTTGATATTGATCCGGCTGCATTACGGGGGAAATTTCAATTCTATTTTGATGCTTTCCCGGTCAAAGTTGAGTCATAAATTTTTTCTTTAAACCCTCAGCGCCTTCAAATCCATCTGCGACAGCTTGTTTTGTCTGC
>DJZB01000009.1:0-10485 GCA_002450335.1 Rhodobiaceae bacterium UBA6963 | reverse complement strand
ACGTGTCTGTCTCCAAAAATTCCTTTCCCTTGCCGCCTGTTTTGTGGGTGCGCTTATTGTCTGCTCCCCAATCAAGGCTTTGGCTGAGGTCTCACATGAAGAGCTTATGCTTCAGCCCTTAATTGTGACAGGCAAGCGGGCTGAGTCCTTAAAGCAAAACAGGCCCGGGAATATCAGTGTTGTTATTGAGGATGAAACATTCATTCATCCTGTCGAAGCACTTGCTCGTGTCCCGGGTGTGATGATGCATCGTGGCAGTGGAGTGGAGCATCTGACGTCGATTCGCTCGCCGGTGCTTGTTGGGGGCGCTGGCGCAGGCTCGTTTTTATTTATGGAAGATGGCATCGCTTTTCGTGCGGCCGGTTTTTCAAATGTGAATGCGTTGCTTGATGCACAAAATGAACATAGTGAACGACTTGAGGTCATTAGGGGGCCGGGCCCTGCCATGTATGGATCTAATGCCGTTCATGGTCTGGTGAATTTTATTGCGCCATCGCCATATGACACCACTTCTGATTTTCAGGCGCGATTAGGGAGTTATGGCAGGTATCGCTTCACATCAAATATGACTTCTCAAAATGGTGATGATGAAAAAGGCTACAGGCTTGGGGTCACTCTTTTAGGTGAAGCTGAGGGTTATCGGGCGGCGTCAGGATTTGATCAACAAAAAATCAAATTTCAATCCGGCTGGAGGGGGGGAGTTGATACAGATTACAGGTTGGTCATATCTGCCAATCATCTGGAGCAGGAAACTGCCGGTTACGCAACAAGTTACCGTGACAAGCAACTCGCAAAAATCAACTCTGATGATAACGCATTCAGAAATGCTGAAAGTTTAAGGGCGGCTCTTTATGTGGAAAAAAAATTATCCGGTAACAGAACTTTACGCCTGACACCTTATATCCGTTATCACGATATGCGTTTTTTAATGCACTTCCTTGCCAGTGCTGACCCGGAAGAAACCAACCGTCATTATAGTGTCGGTGTTCAATCTGCGATTACACAAAAATTCTATGACACTAAATTTCTATCTGAGTTGGTTTATGGTCTTGATGGTGAAGTCACCGAAGGGGATCTGACTCAAATTCAAACACGCCCGGCGCAATTTGGGTTCTTGCCGGGTGTTCAATATGATTACACCGTCAAGGCAGAGACATTTGCCGGTTTTGTTCAGGGTGAAATACCGTTGGGTAAGACCGCCCAAGTGACAATTGGCTTGCGCGGAGAGCACACAGATTATGCATATAAAAATGAAACAAACGATGGTGCGTTTGGGCGATTTTTCCGTCCGGCTGATAGAGATGATGATTTTCAAACGTGGTCGCCGAAGCTTGGCTGGGTGAGTAAAATTCGGCAGCAAACTTTTTTTGCAAATCTTACACGTGGTCATCGTTCGCCCCAGACAACAGATTTATACCGCCTTCGCAACGGGCAGACACCTGAAACAATAAAAGCCGAACAGATTGACAGTTTTGAAATCGGGGTGCGTGGTTTGATGGGTCAATCGGCAAAGGCGTTAAGTTATGAGGTCGCAATTTATAAAATGCAGAAGAAGCATTTTCATTTTCGTGACTCCAATAATGAAAATGTGAGTAATGGTAAAACCGGTCATGAGGGTGTTGAGCTTGATGTGCAGTTCCGCCCTATGCCAAAATTGATTTTGAGCTCGCAGCTGACTTATGCAGTGCACAGTTATGATTTTAAACATACGCCTAATGGTATTGTTAAGGGAAGTGATATTGATACCGCGCCACGACGCCTGGGTAATGTCTCAGCAATTTGGACGCCGGATGATGTTTCGTCTTTGAAGGTGAACTGGCAGTATGTGGGCAAATATTTTACTGACGAACGAAACAGCAATTTTTATTCGGGTCATGATTTGGTTGATATGACTCTGGCGCGTGAGATTGCGGACGGAGCGTTTTTAAGTTTACGCGTAATGAATTTGTTTGATGAAAAATATGCCAAGCGCGCAGACTTTGCATTTGGCAATGCACGTTACTTCCCCGGTGAACCGAGACATTTTTCCATTGGTCTAAAGAAGGTTTTTTAGTTCACTGACAAACGAGGCTCAAGCAGTCCATGTGATGGGTAAATTGTCCATGCCCATGGTTGTGCCGCCATGCGCCCTAATTTTGCTTTCATCAGTGATTGAAAATGTATCAACCCGCTTGGCAAATTCCTCCAACACAATTTTAACTTCCAGCTTGGCTAGATGCATGCCGATGCATTTATGTGGACCATCACCAAAAGCATGATGCATATTGCGCTCAACTTTCGAACGGTCAGGATTGAAATTATGTGGATCCGGGAAAGTTGCCGCATCACGGTCTGTAACGAATGATGGAACAACAATATTATCGCCTTGTTTGAAATGTACACCGTGGAATTCTGTATCCGCTTCGCATATACGGTTCAGATTGATGAAAGCGTGCATGCGGAGGAGTTCGTCGGTTGCCGTTTCCAGAAATGCTTTGTCGGCTTTAATTTTTTGATAAAGATCCTGGTTTTGGGCAAGGTAATTGGCAATGAAGGTCAGCATGGCGGCAACTGTGTCCACTCCGGCGAGAAACAGTAAATAACAAATTGCATCGACCTCGTCGCGTGAAAGCCTTTCACCTTCAACCTCTACTTCAAGCAACATGCTCATTACATCATCGCGCGGATTGGTGACATGATCTTCCGCTGCTTGGCTTAAATATTGTGCGATTTTTTGGCCGTAATCAACACGCGCCTCGACAGTTTCAGCTCTGTAAAAACCGTTTTCCCATTCAAAGAACTGCGGTTGCATGTGCTGGGGCAGGCCGAGCATTTCAAGAAACACACCTGTTGGAATGGGTTTGGCAATATCCCAAAGAAAGTCAATTTCCGGCGTCTGCAGTGCTTCATCAAGAACATTGATTGTGCGTTGGCGAATTTTGTCTTCCATCTTACTGATGATATTGGGTGCGAATACCGGAAGCAGGAGACGACGGTAACGCGGGTGACTTTGTGGGTCACTTTCCAGCGGTATCAAGCGCGGGCGTTGTTCGTAATTAGCCGGCACACCAATCGGGAATGAACCATAAAGTTCTGGGTTGCTCAAAATTTCATGCCCCATTTCATAATTTGTGACAATCCAGTGCCCGCCATTATGAGGTGTGTAAAATATATCCCGCTCGTCATTGACGAGTGCATCGGTCATTCTTTGTTGCGGGTTGCGCATCATTTCCGGGTCGGCAACCAAATCAAAATCACTCAGCAGGTTTTCAGGAACATCAGATATCTTGGTCGGCATAGTATCTCCATTTTTTGCACCCCATTTTTACAATGAGTTCAAAACAACTAGGCAATATGAAACTATTTTCATTTTGCTAATTAAGTTCACGCTTCTGCGAGGCTAAACAGTAGGAAAGAATAAAGCAAAATTTACCTGCCTTTTTCCGCAGGGTCTTTACATAAAGGCTTTTTGGATGGTGGCTGCCAAACTAATTGTAATAAATTTGTCATTATTTATGCTTGACCGGCTCAATTCGTGTTCGCATAGTGGTTTTGCGGCAGTGATTTGATTTGTTGCATAGTTTGTGAGGTGGGGGATTTGCGGTTTTTTTTAAATGAAAACAGCATTTAGCGATTCATCCGTTTCATATTTGTTATCAGGGTTTCATGAATTAAATCCTGTGTAGCGACTGTATAGGCTCAATTCGGCATCTACCTGGGAGGGTAACCGAATTTACAGTCGGAATTGTTGAGGAGTAGAGTATGTCCGGTTTGCTGCCTGAACTAATGGAGGGAAAGAAGGCGCTTCAGACTCGTTCTGATTCGAATATCCCTTACAAGAATCCACAAAAACCTTCACGTAATTCGCAAGAAACTCTGCAGGAACTGCTTTTGAATATCAAAAGTCAGTTACCCGGTGCCGGTCATCCTTTAAATGCCGCGGCAATACATCATTTTGCTGACCCAGGAAAACTTATCCGTGGTCAAATCGCTCTTGCGGCAGGTGAGATGCTGGATTTAAATCGCGACATTGCCATGCAATGGGCGCTGAGCGTCGAATTTTTGCACAATGCATCTCTTGTACATGATGATATTTGTGATGAAGACACCAGCCGACGTAACAGAGAGACTATCTGGAAAGCTTTTGGGCTTCAGCAGGCCATTTGTCTCGGCGACTGGTTGGTAGCGCAATCATTTATTCATGCCGCCGAAGCGGACAGTCAGGCTTATTCTTATACCGGGTCACAAACAGCGAGCACGGCTCTGCTGGCCCATGGCATGTCTGAGCTTTCAACCGGCCAAGCTTCGGAGTTTGTATCTTCCACCTATCCAAACTGGGCACATTACAGTCGGATTGTCTCAGGTAAAACCGGGCAGCTGATTAGCATTCCTGTAGAGGGGATTTTTCTGCTTGCCAGTTTGCATGAGGATTATCAACGCCTTGAAAATGTTTTTGGTAATCTCGGCCTTGCTTATCAAATTACAAACGACATCAAAAACCTTATGGGAACAGATGGTGCAGCCCGTCAAGGTGGAGATGTTTTGAGACAGTCACCCAACGCTGTAGTTATTCTTTTCAGAGACAGTTTGGTCAACGGATCCCGCAAAGATTTTGATGAAAAATTTATGCAAGGTTCAGTGTGCGCTCATACAGATGAAAAATGGATGCAGAAACTTCTTATGACAGGCGGAAAGTTGGCGGCGGATAAAATCACATCCTTGCTTGTGGAGGTTGATAAAGATCTCAATGATTATGCCTATGACATGAAAAGTGTCTTGTTACCCGTAACGGATTATCTCTCTGCCGCGAGCCGGAAGATCTATCACATCTCGTCAACCTCTAATGCATCCAGTTAGGTTAACTGCCCTATGAACGAACATCTTCCTAAGGCCCTTGTCATTGGATCTGGATTTGGTGGTATTGGAGCGGCACTAAGATTGCGTGCGCTTGGTTATCATGTTGATCTGGTGGAACGCTTGGACAGTCTTGGCGGGCGTGCTCAAGTCTTTGAAAAAGACGGCTTTCGTCATGATGCCGGGCCAACTGTAATTACAGCCCCTTTTATGTTTGAAGAGTTGTTTTCACTCTTCGATGAAAAGCTCTCTGATCACCTTGAGTTTGTTCCCGTGTCGCCATGGTACAGATTTCATTTTCCTGATGGGTCGGATTTTGACTATGGGGAAGACATGGCTGCATTTGAAGCAGGGATGGCTAGATACCGCGAGGCTGATATTGAGGGCTATCGCAGATTGCTCGAAGCATCACGGGAAATTTTTGAGGTTGGATTTGAGAAGCTTGCAGATCAACCGTTCTTGAAATTTACGGATATGTTGAAACAAGTGCCCGCACTTTTGAAATTGCGGAGCGACTTGACGGTCTCCCAGTTTGTCAAAAAATATATTACGCATCCCTATTTACAGCAGGCTCTTTCTATTCATCCGTTACTGGTTGGCGGAAATCCCTACGACACAACAAGCATTTATGCGCTGATACATTATTTAGAGCGCAAATGGGGTGTGCATTTTTGCATGGGAGGGACCGGCAAGCTGGTTTCCGAACTTGAAAAACTGATGCGGCGGCACGGCGTTGGCATTCATACCGGCGCAGATGTTGAAGAAATTGTTGTGAGCGACAAAAAAGTTACCGGCATTAAATGTGTTGATGGCCGTCAGATGGACGCGGATCTTGTTGTTTGCAATGCTGACCCGCCGACGGTCTATCGTGAAATGATGCCTGTAGGCGGCAAGTCATTCTTGCGTCCCAAAAAAATAATTCCAGAAGCATTAACCAAATATTCTATGGGTCTATATGTTCTCTATTTTGGAACCACGCGTCAATATCCAGATGTGGCGCATCACACCATATGGCTAGGCGAACGGTTTAAAGGCTTGCTGAATGATATTTTCAACAAACAAATCGCTACAGATGATTTTTCGCTTTATCTCCATCGCCCGACGGCAACAGACCCTTCTTTTGCGCCGGAGGGATGTGACAGTTTTTATATTCTTTGCCCGGTGCCGAATTTGCAGGGTAATATTGACTGGGATGTTTATGGTCCTGAATTGCGTGACCGAATTGTCAAAGCCCTATCTGAGACAATCATGCCGGACCTTGAGGCACATGTAACGGCAGATTTCTGGATGCATCCGGGTGATTTTGAAAAACAATACCGCGCTACCCATGGGGCTGGTTTTTCTATTGCGCCGGTTTTCAGACAATCAGCTTGGTTCAGGTATCACAATCAGGATCCGGATATAGATAATCTTTATTTTGTTGGCGCGGGAACACATCCGGGGGCAGGTCTGCCCGGTGTTTTAAGTTCTGCGAAAGCTTTGGAAAAAATGATTCCGGCGCAGTCGCATATTCAGTCAGAAATTCAGTCGCAGGGTGGTGCAGCCGATTTCTTAGCGGAGGCGGGTGAATGAACGGACCGGCATCTTTTTCTGAGAGTGAGGTTTTTTTACCTTATGAGGATTCTGCAGCAACGCTTGCCAAGCATGGCAAAACATTCAATTGGGCGCGCCGTTTCTTGGGTAAAGAAAATGGCGACAAGGCGGCACAACTTTATGCGTTCTGTCGCTACCTTGATGATTTGGCGGATGACGGGTTAGCACATGGTCATACGCGCATTGAGGATATGCAGAAAAAACTATCAGGAGCAGTTGTGCCTCCGGGACAGATGGATGAGTTTGCAAGGTTTCTGGATTTTGCCGATGAAAATCATTTGTCCTTTACGGCATTGAATGAATTGCTTGAAGGGCTGATTGGTGACAGAGAGCCGGCCGAATTACAAAGCGAAGCTGACCTGTTGTGCTATGCATATCGTGTTGCCGGAACGGTTGGGGTTCTGATGAGTTCAGTTCTGGGCTGTTATGATGAGGATGCTTTTGCCCATGCAATTGATTTGGGCATTGCTATGCAACTGACTAATATTGCCCGCGATATTGCCGAGGATGCCCGCATGGGTCGGCGCTATATCCCTGCTGACTGGTGTGCAGATTTATCGGCAGCAGAAATCTGTAAAGCGGCCGCAGATGACTCAGAAACTGAGATAAGCCATTTGGTGCAATTATCTCTTTATCGCTTGTTGCGACTTGCAGATAAATATTATGTTTCCGGCTTTCAGGGGTTGCCATATCTACCGGCTCGCGCGCGAACAGCCATTGCAGTTGCCGGACGAGCTTATCAGGCGATTGGTCATCGCATGCGGTCTAAAAATTTTTATAGCTGGTCCACCCGAGAGGTCACGGGGCCGGGCACAAAAATCATCGCAAGTTTCTCTGCCTTAGTTGATGTAAGGTTTAGATATACAAAAAAAGTCCAACATTCATCTGAACTTCATAAACATCTGATTGGTTTACCGCATGTCCGGTCGTCGCATTGCTAAACAAAGGCGTCGAGCCGATGTTGGAATTATCGGGGGTGGGCTGGCAGGTTTAAGTCTCGCCTACCATCTTTCGCAATTCCATGATCTCAAAATTCTGGTTGTTGATGACGGTATGCCGAAGCCCGATCATATATGGGGTTTCTGGGACAATGGAAGTCCGCATCTTGAATTGGCGCGTGAGCATGCGCTGTCGCAGTGGTGGCACTGGCAGATTGCAGAACCGAGCAATGCAAAAGTTATGCGCGGGCAAGACTATCATTATTATGCCGTTTCATCCGGCGCCTATATGAAAGTTTTGGCAGAAAAATGTGCCAGAGCAAATGTTAGATTTGTGAATGGCACTGTGATGAAAACCTCCATTAATGAAGATTATACGCGTATGCTGATGAAAGATGAGCAGACAGTTACAGCGCATCATGTTTTCGATACTGTCAATTATATTGCCCCGTATGATTGCATGAAGCAGCATTTTCTTGGACAGCATATCAAAGTCTCCAAAAACATTTTTAACCCGGGTCAGGTAATGTTGATGGACTTTCGTGTGTCACAGGAAGACGGCATACATTTCATGTATGTTTTGCCCTTTACGGAAAAAAAAGCTTTTATCGAGTCGACGGTGTTTTCGCGCAGACCGCATGATCCAGAGTGGTATAGGGAGCAGATTACAAATTATATCAAGCGATCTTTACATCTAAACGGTGAGCAGGTCACCGTGTTGAGAGAAGAAGAAGGGGTTTTGCCGATGTCTAAGGTAAAGCCAAAGCAGAATGAAGGGTGCATCCCGTTCGGTCTGGCAGCTAATGCAATGCGCGCCTCAAGCTCCTATGCTTTTGCTCAGATAAATCGACAGGCTTATGATTATGCAAAACGTGAAACACTGATTTGGGGCATGCCTGAGGCAGGTGCTGATTTTTTTGAGCGATGGATGGATGAGGTTATGTTGGATGTGCTCACTAAAAAACCTGAATTGGCACCACATCTTTTTACCCGAATGGCCAAAAAGGTTAAGGCAGATGATTTTGCCAAATTTATGAATGGGAGGTCAGGCTTTTTGCCAAAGCTAAAGACAATTAATGCCATGCCGTCTGGGCCGTTTTTAAAAAGTATTGTCAGATTTTAATGTTGCCAATGACGCTTATCGATTTGCTTCCAGTTTTGTTTATTATGCTCGTTGGATTACCCCATGGAGCAGGAGACGGTTTGCTCGCTTTCAAAAATTTTAAGCCCGCCCCAAAAGGCTGGGTGATTTTTGTAAGTTCATATCTCGCTATCGCAGGGATGGTTGTAGCCTTATGGTATGTCTACCCCGTGCTTGGTCTGTTATTGTTTCTTATCCAGTCCTGCATCCATTTTGGTCTTGGTGATGTATCTGCCTCAGATCTGATAGCAAGAGGAACCCAATCGCAAAACCGTTTTCATCACTGGGCAAGAATTATCGCCATGGGTGGTGGGCCGGTTCTGCTTATTCCATTATTTCATCCCATTCAGGTCAATGATGTGTTTGTTCTGTTGTCAGGTCAGGCGGCGTCTTATCTTATAATCTATATTATCTTTTTATTACCTCTTTGGTTGGCAGCTATTGGCATTATGCTTTCTTATCTTCCTAAAACCGGGGGGAGGGAGACGGCTCTTTTGCTGCTTCTCGTCGGGCTGTATTTCATTCTCCCGCCACTGTGGTCGTTTGCAATATATTTCTGCTGCGTTCATTCATTGCGGCACTTCGTGGTGCTGAATACCCAAATTGAGGGTGGCTTGGTCAAATCAGGTCATCTAAGGCAAATTGCGCTGTTTTCAGTTCTGCCAATCGCGCTTATTTTTATTTTTGCCCTTCAGGCACAGGATCATTTTACAGAGGCACTCACTGCGGGGCTTTTCATTGGTCTCGCCGCGCTTACAGTGCCGCATATGATACTGGTAGACGGCCTACGCAAGCATCACAAATTTTCTATCTGACAATTTCATATAGCGCGACTGCAGTGGCTGTAGCGACATTAAGCGTCGCAAAGCTTGACGCATCAGATGCGGTAAGGCGCACAAGTTGTGTGCAATTTTCCTTGGTAAGGCGTCTCAGCCCCTTACCTTCCGCGCCCATAACACAGGCAATGGGCTGGTCACGAGGGATATCGCCCAACCATTGTGTGCCGTCTTCATCAAGCCCGCAGGTCAGATATCCGGCCTCAGCGAGGCTTTCTAGGCATCTGGCAAGATTAGCCACTCGCACGAGAGGCATTTTTTCAAGTGCACCAGATGCTGTTTTTGCCAAAGCCCCCCCTGATGCGGGGCTATTATGACGGGTCATAATCAACCCGCCGGCACCGAAAACCGTGGCGGCACGGATAATCGCACCAATATTTCTGGGGTCTGTTACCTGATCCAGTACGATAATGGGCTTGCCACTGGCTGTGACCGTTTCGAGACTGACTTCCGGGAGAGGGGAAGCATTAAGTAAAACCCCTTGATGGACAGTCCCCGGTTTTAGTTTTTTATTGATTTGATCCGGTGAAGCCTCCTGAACATCCAGATTTGGTGGAATGTCTGTCTGTTGTCGGATTTCATTAAGTGCATTTTTGGTTGCTATCAGCTTTTGACAGTTGCGGGCAGGGTTTTGCAGAGCCGCAATCACGGCATGCAAACCGTAAATAACGCTGTCATCCTCATGTGGGTTTTCCTTTCGCCCTGATTTGCCGGATTTAAGGTTTTTAGGGTTGAATTTCGGGCTGGAAGAGGTTTTTTTCATGCGCCATTTATAGATAATTTGAATCTTCTTGTATATGGGGCTGATGGGAGGTGGCATGAAAAGATATAAATATCTGTTTCCCCACGTTTTTCTCTATTTGAGGCTTGCACAAAGGTCTTTCTGCGCTTATAAGAGGCCGTTAAATGTCGCAAATACTTTTTTGACTTGGATTTAACCGATGGATTTAGCCATTAGGTTAATCTGCGGTCAGGCAGGTTTTTGTGCATTTTTTGTTCGCTAAAATTAACAGGTTTCGTTTTATTCATGAAACTCTTGTTAGGTTTAGTTTGGACGGGAATCCCCGCTAGGGGCCTGATACGCATAGGGTTTCTATTGACCTGGGGTTTCTCAAGGTCTGGAGGGATGCCCGAGTGGCTAAAG
>DJZB01000032.1:38655-40597 GCA_002450335.1 Rhodobiaceae bacterium UBA6963 | reverse complement strand
CTTTGGCAGTTTCCTCAGCTTCTTGTTTGGCAGCCAGACGCTCTTGCGCTTTAACACCAGGAACAGCTTTTTGTGGGTTATTGCGCTCTGTGCGCTTCCACATGCCAGCTTCATCCAAAAATCTTGCTACACGGTCTGACGGCTTAGCACCTTTTTCAAGCCAGTGCTTGATACGATCTAGCTCAAGTTGCAGACGCTCGGTGTGATCTTTAGGTAAAAGAGGGTTGTAGATACCCACTCTTTCAATAAACCGACCGTCACGCGGCATGCGGCTGTCAGCAACAACAATGCGGTAATAAGGACGTTTCTTTGCCCCGCCTCGGGACATACGAATTTTAAGTGCCATTGGTTATATTCCTTTCAAATCACTTAATCATTTCTTTCTAGGAGGGAAGCTCGGCTTCCCACCGCCTGCAAACGGGTCGGAGAAAGACGATCCCCCTAATTGTTTGGAAAGCTGGTCAAAATCCGGTATTTGATTGCCGGTTGGCAAATCTGCCGGGAGGTCAGCCGGTAAATCAGCTGGAAGATTTCCACCCAGACCACCACCGAGTGCGCCCATCATGCCTGACAGCCCGCCCTTGCCCAGTTTTTTCATCATATCCGCCATTTGGCGGTGCATTTTAATAAGCTTGTTAACATCCTGAACCTGCGTGCCGGACCCGGCAGCGACCCTTTTCTTGCGGCTGGCATTCAGTAATTTAGGATTGTCTTTTTCTGCTTGCGTCATG
This sequence comes from Rhodobiaceae bacterium UBA6963, assembly GCA_002450335.1. Taxonomy (GTDB): domain Bacteria; phylum Pseudomonadota; class Alphaproteobacteria; order RS24; family RS24; genus Micropelagius. Next base: position 39,866 of record DJZB01000032.1, on the reverse strand, counting down.
GACGAAACTATTGCGGCCTGACGGATAAGCTCTTTATCATCCATGCCGAGATTACCAAGTTGTTTGGCCTTTTTGCCCAACAAATTACCGGGCAACATATTCAACACACCGGCCATGCCACCCATTCGTTGCATTTGTTTGAGCTGTTCCGCCATATCTTCCAGCGTGAACTGCCCTTTTTTCATGCGCGCCGCCATTTTTTCGGCTTTTTCGGCATCCAAGGTTTCGGCAGCTTTTTCGACAAGTCCAACGACATCGCCCATGCCAAGAATACGACCGGCTATGCGCTGGGCATCAAAGGCCTCAATTTTGTCTGTGCCCTCACCCGTGCCTAAAAACTTGATTGGAACGCCTGTGACATGCCGCATGGAAAGAGCCGCACCGCCGCGCCCGTCACCTTCGGTTCGGGTCAATACAATCCCACTTAGGCTGACACGTTGACTGAATTTCTCGGCAATCGTAACCGCTTCTTGACCCGTTAGACTGTCAGCAACCAGCAAAACTTCTTTCGGCGTGGCAATTTTTTCAATCTCGGCAAGCTCTGCCATAAGCGCTTCATCTGCATTCGTGCGTCCTGCTGTATCGAGCATGACCACATCAAAACCACCAAGCCGCCCGGCATCAAGCGCACGTTGGGCAATAGAAACAGGGCGTTGCCCCTCAACAATCGGCAGGGTTTCAACGTCGATTTGTTCTCCCAACACTCGCAACTGTTCCATCGCGGCAGGACGTGACGTATCCAAAGACGCCATAAGAACCTTTTTCTTCTCACCTTTCAGGCGGAGAGCAATTTTTGCGGTGCTGGTGGTTTTACCTGAGCCTTGAAGACCCACCATCATCACAGGGACGGGCGGCACAGCTTCAAATGAAAGCGGCACGGCTTCACCGAGCATAGTGACCAAAGCGTCGTTAACGATTTTAATAACTTGCTGGCCTGGCTTTACGGATTTTAGAACATTCGCTCCCACCGCCGCAGGCTTCACGGATGCGATAAAATCTTTGACAACAGGCAGGGCGACATCAGCTTCCAATAGCGCATTGCGGACTTCCTGAAGCGCAGCATCGACATCTTTTTCAGACAGCGCTCCGCGTCCGGTCAAGCGGTCAAATATACCTTCCAGATTTTCAGACAGTGTTTCAAACATGTCTTTGTTTCATCCACTCATTTAAATATTTACAACCAAACACTCACAACCAAACACTCAAAGCCA
>DJZB01000032.1:28547-38319 GCA_002450335.1 Rhodobiaceae bacterium UBA6963 | reverse complement strand
CACTCAAAGCCATTTTTCGTGAATAATTTCCAACCAATAGTGCACCCGAGGACGAATATCGTTGTCGGGTGTTGATTTTGCTCCAGCGAGCTAAAACCAGATAAGGTTACTTATCTCTGTAATTTGAAGCTAAATTAGGCAGAGAATGAGAGAAAGTCAAGTAAAGCAGATGCTTACATCTCGCTTATCGTATTTGATGCAAAACTGGCTATTTTTGCCTATTCTGCCTATATAGGCGCTATTGACTTAAATATGTAAACGCAATTTGGGACTCCCGTTGTGACTAATACAAACGGACAGGATAATTTGAGGCCTTTTTCCCGCATGAATGGGCTAGGGAACGATTTCATCATTTTTGATGTGATGGATAATGATACCTCATTACCTGATGACATCGCCCAAAATGTATGGCGAAACATTGCCGATAGAGACAATCCGGCGACCAAAGGCTGTGATCAGATTTTGATTTTGCGCCCTGCCAATGAACAGGGTGATTGCTTCATGGATATACGCAACGCCGATGGTAGCCGGGCTGAATCCTGCGGTAATGGTACCCGAGCAGTAGCCGCTTATATTGCCAAACATAAAGGCCAAAACAATCCTGTGATTGAAACACTTGGCGGATCGCTGAGCTGTGCGGTTATGCCGGAAAATCGCGTAGAGGTGACTATGCCGGCACCAAAATTTGCTTGGGCAGACATTCCTGTTGCTGAAGAGGTCAAAACCAATGGCGTAAAATTACATGATGAATTGCCACCGGCTTTTTTGGTTAATGTCGGCAATCCACATGCAGTGTTCTTCGCTTCCAAAAAAACCAAATGGATGGCATCCAAATATGGCAGTGACCTCGAAATGCATCCGCTCTTTCCGCAACAGGCAAATATCAATTTTGCCCAAATATTGCGAGACTTTGAAAGAGCTACGATTTTGCTTCACACATGGGAGCGCGGTGCCGGGCTGACTAAAGCCTGTGGTACCGGTGCATGTGCCACGGCTATCGCAGCTATTGAACTGGGCGCAACTCGATTACCCGACGCTACATTACGCACCGAGGTGGATATAATCCCGCCTGTTAATGGAGACAGGAATGAAAGTGACATTATCACCATTCGTTATCAACCGGGCGCACAGACTTATATAATGCGCGGACCTGCTGAATTTGAATTTGACGGGAAGGTAAGCCTGTGAGGAAAAATGATGACCTTACAGTCAGGAATTTTGGTTGCCGCCTCAATGCCCTTGATGGTGACCATATTCGTGATGCCGCCGACAAAGCAGGTTTGGCGCAAGCTACCATCATTAACAGTTGTGCCGTGACAGCTGAAGCCGTCAAGCAGGCCCGGCAAGCTGTTCGTAAAGCGGCAAAAGCTAAACCAAAAACTCCGATTATTGTGACAGGCTGTGCCGCCCAAACCGACGGCGATGCCTTCGCCGCCATGCCCGAAGTCAGTCAGGTACTTGGTAATGAGGAAAAGTTTCTGGCCGCCTCTTATGCGTCACAAAACACACACCAAGCCGAGACGTTAGAAAACGCCAAAGCTGTTCAGGTAAGTGATATTATGGAGATCACTCGCGCTGTGCCGCGCTCCAATGTCCCTCAACAAAGTCGCGCCCGGGCTTTTGTGCAAGTGCAAACAGGTTGTGACCATAGATGCACATTTTGCATTATTCCATTCGGGCGCGGAAATTCTCGTTCAACCCCGATAATGGAGGTCGTAAAGAATTGCCAAACACTCGTGTCATCAGGTCATCGTGAAATTGTTCTCACTGGCGTCGATATTACAAGCTGGGGAGGTGACCTTGAAGGTCACGAACAAGACGGGTTAGGCGCATTGGTGTCAGCCATATTGGAAAACACACCCGCGCTGGAGCGGCTTCGTCTGTCATCCGTGGATGCGGTGGAACTGGATGCCAAATTGCTTGAGCGTGTTGTACTGGACAAACGTGTCATGCCCCATTTGCATCTTTCTTTGCAAGCCGGTGACGATATGATTTTAAAACGTATGAAACGCCGTCACACACGTGAGGATGCAATAACTTTTTGCCACGAGATGAAAGCCAAAAGACCGGATATGGTTTTTGGAGCTGATATCATTGCCGGCTTTCCGACAGAAACAGATGAAATGTTCCAGAACTCCCTCAAGCTGGTTGAGGAATGTCAGATTGTCTGGTTGCATGTTTTCCCGTTCTCGCCGCGCCCAGACACACCAGCGGCTAAAATGCCTCAGCTCTCCGGCGAAACCATTAGGGAGCGCGCCAAATTATTGCGCGCCGCCGGAGATAAAGTCAGACAAGAATGGCTGGAGACGCAAATCGGCACCACAGTGAAAGGCCTGATTGAAAAACCGGGTCAGGCAAGAAGTGAAACTTTTGCCATGATTGATATTTCCAATGAAGAACAAGAGGCTATGTCAGTTGGCGAAATATATAATTTTGATATTACCGGGCATGACGGCACAAAATTAATCGGAAAGCGCATCGCATGACTGCAAATAAAGAGAACCGAAACTGATGGGTATTTTTGACCGCCTAAAGACCGGCCTCTCCAGATCAAGCCGCGCTCTTAGTGAAAACCTTGGGAGTATTATTGGCCGCCGCAGGTTGGACAAGGAAACACTTCAAGAGCTTGAAGAATTGCTCATAAGCTCTGATTTGGGTCTATCAGCATCAGCAGATATTATTGCCAACATTGCGCAGAAAAAAATCGAAGGTGACGTTTCAGAAGTTGAAGTCAAAGAAATGCTGGCTTCTGAAATCACAGAAAAACTCTCTTCGCATAGCGGTGCGTTAAATCCTGACACGCATCAGCCCTATGTCATTCTTATGACGGGGGTAAACGGTGCAGGTAAAACCACCACGATTGGCAAGCTGGCCAACAAATTTCAAAGTGACGGCAAATCCGTGATACTTGCGGCGGGTGATACATTTCGAGCCGCCGCGATTGAACAACTCACCATCTGGGGAGAGCGCGCCAATGTGCCTGTGGTCACAACCAAACAAGGCGGTGATGCTGCAGGGTTGGCCTATGACGCTTTACAACAAGCCAAAACCTCCGGCACAGATATTTTAATGATTGATACGGCGGGACGGTTGCAATCAAATACCGACCTCATGGCTGAACTGGAAAAAATTATTCGTGTGCTTCGCAAAATTGACCCTGATGTGCCTCACGCCTCGCTCCTTATTCTGGATGCCACAACCGGGCAAAACGCTCTCGCGCAGGCAGAGATATTTCAAAAATCTGCCCAAACCTCAGGGATTATTATGACCAAGCTTGATGGTACGGCGCGCGGCGGGGTGCTGGTGGCAATTGCCGAGCGCCTCCATCTGCCAATACATTATATAGGTGTTGGTGAAACGGCTGAAGATCTTCTGCTTTTTGATGCTTCGTCTTACGCGCGTGCGCTTGTCGGGCTTGAGGATATTGCTTAACCCGTATAATTGAAACCGGGTGTGGCGAGCCAATCTGCTGGCTGGGGAGCAGGCGGGAAATTTTCCATTTCCCGCGTTTCATGAAAATATTTCAGCGCCCAATAAACACTCGGAAAAGCCAGCTCAGCCCAGGGAATTTCTTCCCAGTCAAATAAAGCGACTTCAACGGTTTCATCACCGGCAGCAATATCGGGGGAACGCAAATCACCGCGATAAAATATCTGCACCTGACTGATGCGCTCAACATTATAAATGGCAAGCAAGGGTCCAATTTCAACATCCGCACAGGCTTCCTCTTTTGCCTCGCGGGCAGCACCTTGTTGTGTGGTCTCCAACTGTTCCATGAAACCGGCAGGGAGAGTCCAGAAACCTTTGCGAGGCTCAATATCCCGCCGACACATAAGAATCTTGCCTTCCCATAGAGCAACAACACCGGCGACAATTTTCGGGTTCACATAATCAATGAACCCGCATGTGTCGCAAATATCTCTGGTGAAAGTGTCATTATCCGGTGCGCGTTTTGAAAAAAGCGGGACGTGATTGTAATCTCGTGATTTATCTTGAAAAACCATGTCACTCCCTCACGGCACTAAAACGCAAATAACAACTATTCTTTAAATACCCCTAACATTGGAAGTAATGTTTCAGCAATGAATTCTTGTGTTAAAGGGCCAATGTGACGGTGCAAAATCTTGCCCTCACCGTCAATGACAAAAGTTTCCGGCACACCATAAACACCAAAACCAATAGCGACACGACCGTCTTGATCCATACCGATTTTTTGATACGGGTTACCCAGACCAGTCAGAAATCGGGTCGCCGCTTGCGGCTTGTCTTTATAATTCAAGCCGTAAATGGGAACACCCGCACGTGCCAACGTCATCAATGCAGGATGCTCCTCCCGACAGGGGACGCACCAACTCGCCCAAATATTGAGCAAAGACACATTACCCCGTTTCAAATCCGAGGCATCAAATCCATTAAACCCATTCACTGGATTATCGGTCGGAAGGGGAGGCAAAGAAAACGCCGGCACGGGTTTATTTATCAATACAGAAGGAAGTGAGGAAGGGTCACCTTTTTGCAAGGCAAATAAAAACAATATGAATATCAAAACAAAGACGGCAAAGAAGATGAAATATCTTCCCAATGCACGAACATTATCAGCCCTTGGCGGAATCTTCTGATTTAAATTCATCATCAATTTGTTTCCTGAAGCTAAAATAGGCGCGCAAGGTTCTTGCCGTCATTAGACATAAAATTACTCCGGTTACGCCATAGCTCAGGCCTATATAGAAATCATGCTCCATATCAACTTGCTGTCCCGTTTGAGGTTTCCACAAGACCTAGACGCCGAACACGCAATTTTTGTTTAAAAATTTCTGTCTGCATTCGCAAAAGCCACAGGGCAAAGAACAATAGCTGAAAGCCTAATGCCATGACTAATAAAGGCCAGAGATAATCACTATGCAGCGCAGGCGCATCAAACCGCGAAACACTTGCCGGTTGATGAAGCGTGTTCCACCAATCAACTGAAAATTTGACAATCGGCACGTTTACAAAGCCGACAATTGCAAGAACCGACGAAATACGCCCGGCCTGAAGCGGGTCTTCAATCGCCGTCCATATGGCCAGATAGCCAAGATAGATGAAAAACAGCACCAAAACGGAGGTCAGCCGCGCATCCCAAACCCACCAAGTGCCCCACATCGGCTTGCCCCACAGCGCACCTGTGATGAGCGTTATTAGTGTAAAGCCAGCCCCGATGAGCGCCGCAGATTTCGCGGCGACATGACCCAGTGGATGACGAAAAACAAGACCGAAAATGGAAGAAACAGTCAAAAATGTATAGATAAACAAAGACATCCAAGCGGCAGGAACGTGAATAAACATAATCCGAACGGTCATACCCTGTTGGTAATCTGCCGGAGCAGAAAAGGACATGTAAAGACCGATACTGAGACACGCAAGGCACAGGCCCCAGACCGGCAAGGTCAAGCTTCGGGCAAGTTGCATAAATCTATTCGGATTTGCGTAGGTTAACATTCGTGTAATTTATCCGTCCTATATGGAAAGTCAAAGCGACATGATGGTCATTTGAGGAAGGCACGCAATCCGGCGGCGGCAACTAAAGGACCAAAAAATAGGGCCGCTCCGCCAATTGATAGCAAGAGAAATACGGCGCTTATCCATTCATCTGTCGCCGCACCCGTGAGAATTTGCGACAATGCGGAACTGCCAAAAATCAATACAGGCACATAAAGCGGCATCACCATTAGGGCAGCGAGAAGTCCACTGCGGGAAACCCCCGCCGCCAGCGCACTCCCCATCATCCCCAGAAAACTCATCGCCGGACTCCCCGCAAGCAAAATCAAGCAAACGGGAAGCAGGCTTGGTGTATCAATATTCAACAAAAGCCCGGCAAGAGGTGCGGCCAGAACCAATGGCAAAACAACGCCCAGCCAATGCGCCAGCCCCTTTGCAAGCATCAAAATTTCAAGCGGGGTGTCAGACAAGAGATATTGGTCAAAACTACCATCCTCCAGATCGGCTTGAAAGATTGACTCCAGCGATAACAGCACGGCCAATAAAAGCGCGACCCAGACAAGACCGGGGGCAATGTCCCGCAGGAGTTTTAAATCCGGACCCAAACCAAAGGGTATCAAAGCGACAGCAATCATGAAAAAGCTAATGGAAAGACCGGCAGAATTTTGGCGCCATGCCAGCGCAATATCTTGGCGCATAAGGGCGATAAAACTATTCATCGTTTTGCACCGCCTATATTCAAATTATGCGTGGTGAAAGCCAACGGCTCGTGACTGGCCGCGATAATGAGACCATTTTGTGCTAAATGTGACCGCGCCATGTCCGTTAGCCAGTCTTTACCATTATCATCAAGCCCGGTCAGCGGCTCATCAAGCAACCAAATAGGACGCGGGGCGACAATAAGACGTGTCAAAGCCAGTCGTCGCTGTTGCCCCGAAGATAACGCAACGGTTTTCATATCCTCCAGACCACCGATACCTGCCGCTTCCAAAATATCCGTTGTGGATATTCGTGACGCGCCATTACCATGGAATTCTGCCCAGAAAGACAAATTCTCCTTGACGGTTTTTTGCTTTTTAAGCGCGTTTTGATGCCCCAGATAATGATAGAGTGAGGCCGTTTCCGGGCGTTTTAACGACCCGCCGGAAAGCGGGAGAAGCCCTGCTATGACACGCAATAAAGTGGTTTTCCCTGCCCCATTCGCGCCCTGCACCATCATTGCCATGCCCGATTGCAGGCTAAAATCCAACCCGGAAAAAACAAGGCGCGCACTACGATGACTAGAGAGGGATTTACCCTCTATCAAAATGTCAGATTGCGGGAAATTATAAGTATTAATCATTGCTTTTAATATACACTTGTGTGAGCAAAAAAATAAATTTTTCTAAGGCGTGGAAATTAGAATCTAAAAACAGTATATTCGCCTCAAAACTGGTTTAATTCCAAACTATCAGCGCAGCATTTAGCTAATTAGGGGACATACATGGCGACGCAACGTGTCAGCAAAACTGTAAATAAAAAAGTTCAAAAGAAAAAACCGACAACCACTTCTAGGGCGGCAAAAAACACATCGCCCAAACATCCAAACAGCTTTAAAGCACTTAAAACTCTAAAGGTTGGCGCGAAATCCTATGCTTATTTTAGCCTAAAACAGGCAGAAAAAAACGGTCTGGAAGGCATTTCCGCTCTGCCATATTCAATGAAAGTTTTGCTCGAAAATCTTCTGCGTCATGAAGACGGAGAGACCGTCACGGCTGATGATATTATCGCGATGAAAAAATGGATGTCGCGTCGTAAGTCTAATCGTGAGATTGCCTATCGTCCGGCACGCGTTCTGATGCAGGATTTCACAGGAGTGCCGGCTGTTGTGGACCTCGCCGCAATGCGGAACGCCATGGAAGATATTGGCGGCAACCCCAAAAAGATTAACCCTCTTACACCTGTTGATTTGGTAATTGACCACTCAGTTATGGTTGACCATTTTGGCACAAGTTCATCATTGAAACAAAATGTTGATCTTGAGTATGACCGAAATCAAGAGCGTTATGAATTTTTGCGCTGGGGTAGCCAAGCCTTTGAAAATTTCCGCGTTGTCCCGCCCGGAACAGGTATTTGCCATCAGGTTAACCTGGAAAACTTGGCACAAACAGTCTGGACAAAGAAAACCTCTCTTAACGGTAAATCGGTTGAAGTTGCCTATCCTGATACGCTCGTCGGCACGGATAGTCACACAACTATGGTAAACGGTCTTTCCGTTTTAGGCTGGGGCGTTGGCGGCATTGAAGCTGAAGCTGCCATGCTTGGACAGCCGATTTCTATGTTGTTGCCGGAAGTCGTTGGATTCAAACTTTCCGGACAATTGCCGGAGGGCGCTACCGCGACAGATCTTGTTTTGACAATCGTCGAAATGCTTCGCGCAAAAGGCGTTGTTGGCAAATTTGTAGAATTTTACGGTGAAGGCCTCGACTCACTGTCTCTTGAAGATCAAGCAACGATTGCCAATATGGCACCTGAATATGGGGCCACCTGTGGATTCTTCCCCGTTGACACAGATACATTGGGCTATTTAAAAGCCACAGGGCGATCACCCTCCCGTATTCAACTGGTTGAAAAATATGCCAAAGCACAAGGCATGTTCCGTACTTCCAACTCACCGGACCCGGTCTTCACCTCAAAACTGAGTTTGAAACTTGAAGACATCCGCCCAAGTCTGGCGGGACCCAAGCGCCCCCAAGACCGTGTTCTAATGGAGGGCATGGCAGATAATTTCAGTCAGGCACTAGAAGACCTCGGCACCGCCAAATATGCCCGCAATAAACGGGTCACTGTCAAAGGTGAGAAGTTTGATCTCGGCCATGGTGATGTGGCGATTGCAGCGATAACGTCTTGCACGAACACATCCAATCCCTCCGTCATGATTGGCGCGGGGCTTCTAGCACAAAATGCCGTCGCCAAAGGACTAACCGTCAAGCCATGGGTCAAAACATCCCTCGCGCCCGGCTCTCAGGTCGTAACGGAATATCTCAAAGAAGCAGGATTACAAACATCCCTCAACAAGCTCGGCTTTAATCTCGTCGGCTATGGCTGCACAACCTGTATCGGTAATTCAGGCCCATTGTCGAAGCCAATTTCAGAAGCGATTAATAAAAATGATTTGATTGTGACTTCCGTCTTATCCGGCAACAGAAATTTTGAAGGTCGCGTCAGCCCTGATGTGAAGGCCAATTACCTCGCATCACCTCTTCTTGTTGTTGCCTATGCTATCGCCGGCACGGTTAAAATCAATCTGGCTACAGACCCGATTGGTCATGATAAAAAAGGTAACCCTGTTTATCTTTCGGATATCTGGCCATCCAGCCATGACATTTCTGACACAGCCCGCAAAGCCGTGAAGCCAAGTATGTTTAAAAGCCGTTATGCTAATGTGTTTAAAGGCGATACCGGTTGGCGCAAAATTAAGGCGCAAAAAGGCCAGACATTCGACTGGAATACAAAATCCACATATGTCCAGAAACCTTCATTCTTTGATGATTTGGGTGATAAGGAAATTAAAGATATTCAACCTATCAACAGTGCACGTATTCTTGCCCTTCTCGGAGATAGCATCACAACTGATCATATATCCCCTGCCGGATCGATTAAGGCAGACAGTCCCGCGGGGAGCTATCTGACAAAAAATAAGGTGAAGTCACAGAACTTTAACTCTTATGGCTCACGACGCGGTAATCATGAAGTAATGATGCGCGGTACATTTGCCAATATCCGTATTCGTAATCAGATGGCACCGGGAACGGAAGGTGGCGTCACGCGCCACCAACCGTCAAAAAAGCAAATGAGCATTTATGACGCCGCCATAGAATATGCGAAGTCTGAAACACCATTGGTGGTTTTTGCCGGCAAGGAATATGGCACAGGTTCCAGTCGCGACTGGGCTGCGAAAGGCACAAGATTGCTGGGTGTACGCGCAGTTATTGCCGAAAGCTTTGAGCGTATTCACCGTTCAAATCTTGTCGGCATGGGTGTTGCGCCGCTTCAATTTGCTGAAGGCGATAGCTGGGCAAAGCTCAAGCTAGATGGCTCAGAGAAAATCACTATTGAAGGGCTGGATGAGTTAAAACCACGCCAGAAGATTCAGATGGTCATCGAACGGGCTAAGGGGCGCAACACCAAGGTCAACCTGCTAAGCCGTATTGACACGCAAAACGAGACAGAATATTTCCGCAGTGGCGGTATCTTGCAATATGTTCTCCGTCAACTCGCCGCTTAAAGGCGGCAAAAGGAGGCAACTCGCCGC
>DJZB01000032.1:20902-28183 GCA_002450335.1 Rhodobiaceae bacterium UBA6963 | reverse complement strand
TCGCCGCATAAGTGAGAGACCATTTGCCTTGCCGGCGAATTTACGTCAGGATTAGTCTATGAGTCAGTCTAAATCCTTGCAATTTGTCGGCAATGCTTTTGAGCTTGAAAAACAACGCGCGGCTCGTCCCTCAAAGCTGACAATGTGGACTCGGCAAGAGCTGGACATCATCTTATCTCTTTATGGACAGCATGTTGCTGATGGACGTTGGCGTGATTATGGCATTGACGCGACAAAAGATTTAGCCGTTTTCAGCGTTTTCAAGCGCGCGCATGATCAGCCGCTTTATCGCATCGAGAAGAACCCATCCCTAAATAAAAGGCAGGGCATGTATGCATTGGTTAACAGTCACGGGCATGTTCTGAAACGTGGGCATGACCTTCCACAAGTCCTTAAAGCCATAAAAAACAAAAAAAACTCAAAAGGAAAAGCAAAAAAGGCGCAGATTATCCGCGCCTTTTAAACCAGATTGAACTGTAAATAGATACTCTGACTAGTCTCGATTACCGAGGAATTGTAGCAAGAAGAGGAACATATTTACGAAATCAAGATACAGTCTCAATGCCCCGAGGACTGCTTTCTTCTCAGCTATTTCCCTTGTGTCACCTGCATAATACATCTGTTTAATCGCCTGAGTGTCATAAGCTGTCAGTGCCGCAAAAAGCAACACACCGATCACGGAAATCGCAAAATGCATCGCTGCGCTCGCCATGAAAATATTGACGATGGAGGCCAGAATAATGCCGAACAGCCCCATAAGTAAGAATGAGCGCATACCCGACAGGTCTTTCTTGGTGGTATAGCCATAAAGGCTAAGCGCACCGAATGATGCGGAGGTAACCAAGAATGTTGTCACAATGCTTTCTTGTGTGAAAACCAGCAAAATATAGGACAGAGAAAAACCCATAATACCTGAATAGGTAAAGAAGGTTGTTCGCGCCGCATTTGCAGACATTTTATTTATCCGAGCGGATAGATAAAGGACAAGACCGAGAGGTGCAAACATCACGACCCAAACCAGCGGCGTGTTGGCAATAGCTTGATAAATACCGGATGACGCACCAAAAAATGCAGCTAATGCCGTTACAAGCAAACCAACGGACATGTAGTTGTAAACCTTAAGCATGTAGATGCGCAGGCCTTCGTCAATATCACGACTGCGCGCTTCTGCTGCGAGGTTTTGAGAATTCATATTGTCAAAATCAGACATGTATCACCTTTCAAATTGATATTACTTAATATCTGTTGTTAGCCGCTAAAATTCAAGGCTTAACTGGTAAAAACCTTGCGATTTTGAATTGTTGTCTAGTCTGAACGCAATATGGGAGCGGCCTTAGCCCCGAGACTGCGCCATGTTCCCATAAGGCCGAGAAACATAGATATCCCTGTCGCGCAGATAATTGTCAGAGCCAATGTGCCCGGCAGCATTACCCAAGCTATGCCCAGTACAAATTTTACAATCGCCCAGGCAGCGAATGTCCCGATAAATGCCGCAATCAATGCAGCACCTAACCCTGTAAGTCCGTATTCAATCAGATAAACATATAAAATCCTGCGCCTCTCCGCGCCCAATACCTTCATCATGACTGCATCATAAACACGTTTACGATGCCCACCTGCAATTGCTCCTGACAGCACAAGGATACCCGTAATGATTGACAGTGCACTCATTGCGCGAACTGCCAGACCAAAATCATCAAGAATATCTTTTATGGTTTCCAGTGACTCTTTAATGCGAATAACGGTGATATTCGGGTATTCATTTATCAGAGCACGTCTAAGTGCGGCTTCTCCACCTATTGGAATTACCTCGCCCTCGTTTTCAGATTCAACATCGTCTAATGAAATTGTCATTAGATGGGCATGCGGGGCAGATGCCAGAGGTTGAGGTGAGAAGAGAAAGACAAAATTAATGCCCATGGACTCCCAGTTAACTTTTCGCATATTTAAAATTTCAGCTGTAAAAGGTCGCCCCAGCACATTCATAGTGACGGTGTCACCAAGCGCAAGCCCCAGACCTTCAGCAATCTCATAATCCATCGATAATAAAGGCGGACCGTTATAATCTGCCGGCCACCATTCACCCTCAGTCAACTCAACACCTTCTGGCTTGCCTGCAGCATAGGTAAGCCCGCGATCGCCGCGTAATACCCATTCAGCTTCCGGCGCGGGTGAAACATCCCTAGAAGGCACGCCATTCACATGTGTCAACTTACCGCGCAACATGGGGCTGGTATTTAGCCCTCTAAAACCATCGGAAGCTTTCGCAAGGTTTTTTACGCCCTCTAATTGTTGCGTTTGAACATCCAGCAAAAAGAAGGACGGCGCCATGTCAGGAATATCGCCATCTATCTCGGCTTTAAGATTTCCGTCAACCAAAGAGATGACTGACAACAATGTCACCGCCAGCCCGACTGACAACATAACAGCTTGTGTCGGTGCATCGGGGCGATGAATATTTTTTAAGGCAATCCGAAACTCCGGACTTGGGAGTTTACGGCGACGTCCTGCTAAACGCGCAAGGCTTGAAATAATGCCTGCCGCAAACCTCAGAATAAGATAACTGGCCGTCACGCCAGCAAGAAACCAAAGTGTAATCTCAATATATCTGACCACTAAAAATGAAATCAAAACAAGACCAAGCACACACATTGCATAAAGACCCATCACCCAGAGAGGGAGGACTGTTTTTTCCGTCACAAGGCTATCGCGAAACAGGCTAGCCACAGGAATAGTCTGCGCCCGCGCCAAGGGGTTTAATGCAAATCCGATTGCCGTGAGTAGGCCAAATCCGGTGGCAGCGGCTAAAGGTGCAGGAAATAAGCGCATATCAAGGTCAAAGGGAAGAAGCGACGCCAATAGTCCGTTCGCCAATAAAGGTGTCAACGCACCCAAGGCAAGACCAAGAAAAATTCCCAGTAAAGCCATCAAAAAAATTTGCAGCATATAAAACAAAAATACCAAAGTTCCCGTCGCCCCAAGTGACTTGATAATGGCAATGGTATTACGGCGATGATCAAGATAGGCGCGAACAGCATTACCGACACCAATCCCACCAACAACCAGAGCTGTCAGACCAACCAGTGTCAGGAAAATAGCCATGCGTTCAATACTGCGCCGCAAAGATGGCGACGCATCTGTACGTTCCTTAATTTGCCATCCAGCATCAGGAAAGGCTTCGTTCATTTCAACTTTGGCGGCCTTCAGGTCACCCTCGGAAAGCGGGATTATAGAACGCAGGCGGTAATTGTTTTCAACAAAACTGCCCGGTTGATAAAGGCCTGAATGACGCGCACCAGCCTCATTCAGTAGAACCCGCGGCCCAATAGAAAAACCACCGGATAACCTGTCCGGCTCGGAAAGAATAACACCTGTTACCGGAAAAAAACCGGAGCCGATTTTAATTGTGTCTCCCACCTCAATGCCGAGTGTTTCCAGCAGGGTCGGCTCAACTAAAGCGCCATAGTTTACATTTTCATTGCCATCTGCAGATTTGGGTTGCTGTAAACCTAACGCCACACGCGGGTCAATCGCAGGTTTAATCCTTAATGTGCCATAAAGCGGATAAAAAGAATCAACGGCTTTTAACTCAACCAGAGCATGGCGCATCTGATCGGTTTCAGCATTTTCTTCGGCTTGGCTGGAACGCACCATACTGCGCATTTCATTTGATGAGGAGATATCATAACGCGCCTGTAACCATTTTTCTTCGTCAGCGTTTAAAGTGCGGTGCATCATGGTAATGGAAAGGTCACCACCCAATATGGATTGGCCTTTTGAATTCAATCCTGAAACAAGCGCTTCTGAAAGCGACCCCACGCCGGCAATGGCCATGACGCCAAGTGCCAAGCATGCCAAAAAAATACGAAAGCCCCGGATACCACCTTTAAGTTCACGAAATGCCAAACGGACGGCTAATCGAACCGCTAAATGGGGCATCATAGGTGCTCTCAGGTTATTTAAGCCTGACGATTGTTTATCACCCGGCATCAATCATCCCATCGCTTAAAGGGATAATGCGATCACATCTTTGTGCCAGACCCATATCATGCGTCACCATAATAAGCGTCACACCCAGACTATCCTTCAGACCGAAAATTAAATCCATAATTTGCGACCCGTTTGATTGGTCGAGATTCCCCGTCGGTTCATCTGCCAGCAAAACAGGAGGCTGAGCAATTACCGCTCGCGCCAAAGCGACACGTTGTTGCTCGCCGCCGGAAAGTTGCCCGGGGTAATGATCCAGTCGATGCGCGAGACCGACATTTGCAAGCGCAGCCTCCGCTTTTTCCAAATAATCTTTACCCATACCGGCAAGCTCCAGCGGGAGTGTCACATTTTCAAATGCTGTCAATGTCGGGATGAGATGAAAAGATTGAAAAACAATACCAATATTCGTTTGACGGAAGCGCGCAAGCGAATCCTCATCCATATCAGAGAGACAATGCCCGTTCATGACCACGCTTCCTGCACTTGGTAGTTCCAGACCGGCAAGCGTCATGAGCAAAGTCGATTTTCCTGAACCGGACGGGCCGGTTAAACCGATTGCCTCGCCTTTCTTGACAGACAGGTCGATGCCCTTAAGGATATGGACATCTCCGGCTAGGCTGGGCAAGGAGACATGTAAATTTTGTACTTCCAGAAGGGAATCAGCAGACATGTTGGGCAAGCACTCCAGACTATTTCAAGGCTTCAAGACTTTGAGTATATACCAGACCTATACGATTATTTCAGGTTTCTGGACGCCTATTTTATACATCTCCATTTTTTGCACGATTTTAATGTGCTTTAGCCTTCAAAAGGCAAAAAGCGAGACCGCACCAATCGTCATCACCATGCTTGGGGATAGCCTGACAGCGGGGTATGGCTTGCCAATTGGCGAAGGGTTAACGGATCAACTCCAAACCGCCCTTGATAAAAAAACTGATAAAAAGAAAAAAATTCATATCATTAATGCCGGGGTTTCAGGTGATACAACAGCCGGCGGGTTGGCAAGGTTTGACTGGTCAATCCCGGCAGAAACAGACGCACTTATTATCGCTCTAGGCGGCAATGATGCACTGCGCGGGGTCCCCCCCGAGTCAACCGGAAAAAATATTGAAGCCATAATCATCAAGGCTCATCAAACCGGAATATCCGTGCTGCTGGCTGGCATGGCCGCCCCGCGGAATATGGGCGAGGATTATGTTCAAAAATTTGATGCTATCTATCCATATCTGGCAGGAAAATATGATGTAATCTTTATGCCATTCTTGCTTGAAGGCGTGGCGGCAGACCCCGCACTCAATCAGCCCGACCTTATTCACCCAAACCAAGAAGGGGTTGCCATTATGGTCTCTAATTTACTGCCTCATATCGACCGGCTTACCCAGCTTCTTGGTAAAAGCGATAACGCTATTGCTCCCTAAATGCGACACCTGCCGCACGTTCTAGTGGGGTGAGAATATAGCTCAACACGGTGCGCTTTTTGCCGATGATGTCAATAACTGTCGGCGTACCTGTCGTAATCTCTACAGGCGTTTCGCTTTTTGAGAATTTCGGATTGGGCACCTCAATCATGGTCACATAATAGGGTGGTATACCTTCTTCCTGCGTCGTGTTTTGTGCAATGCGTTGCACGAGGCCTTCCAGCGACCCGTAACGGGAAACATCATAGGTTGATAGCGACACCTGAGCAATTCGACCAGGATAGACATTGGCCACATCATCTGCTGGTAATCTGGCTCTAATCAGCAAACTCTGTTCGTCGGGGACGATTTCAGCCAATACAGTACCGGCCTGCAAAACCGCACCGACTGTCTTAACTTTCACGGATGTGACAATGCCATTACTGGGGGCGCGAACATCAGCATGACGAACTTTCGCAAGATAAGCATCTTCGCGCGCACCTGCTTGACGGGCGGCAACTTCATGTTCAGCAAGTTGACTAGCCGCATCGGCGCGAAAATTATCAACAGTAGCTTTATATTCATCACGCGCTTTTTGTGCCGCCAACACGGTTTGCTCATAATTCGACTCGAGTTCCAGCAATGTAAGCTTTGGTTCATAACCTTTTTCAACGAGGGGTTTAATGATTTCCACTCGCTCTTTAAGGTTTTCAGCCAACATCTCATTCTCTCGAATGTTCTGGTCAATAACGGTTAAGCTGGCGTTTAATGCGCCAGTTCTTTTTTTGAAAAGAGACCGTTCGGACGTTACAACTTCCAGCGCAGAATTTTCCAGTCCGGGCGGGAAGGTTATTTCCTCCGCCCCTTCAGCCTCGGCTTTCAAACGGGCAATGGCGACAAGAGATGCAACAAGCTGAATTTCATTATCGTCAAATGTCGCTTTCACATCTTCATCCACATCAACATAAACAAGCGCACCCTCAATGATGCCATCAGCCACGAAAATATTAAATGGCTGTGCATTGAAATCACCCGGACCGCCTGGGCCAACACCCGGGCCGACACCTGGGCCACCACCATCCGGTGTCACCGGCGGCATACCAGTATCTGGTCTTGGATTGGGATTTGGACTATCTGGATCTGTAATATAAACCGGAACTTTCACTGTTCCTCCACCGCCACACGCAGCCAGCAAAACAGCTAGAATCGGAGAAAGCGTATAAGGCGAACTTATAAGCTTGAGGCTTTTCTCACGATTAAGATTGAGTGTGTCCAAGGATGTAAAGGAGGAGCTGCTGAGGAGCTTGTTTTGTAAAAAACGACGATCTAAAAACATATTTTCAAAATCCACTTTTCTATTTTTGCTTTCCGACCAACCCTTGGTGGGCAGCCGATGCATGTAATTATTTTTGGGCGAACGCTTAAAACTAAATTGTGGGAAAGCAACCGAACGAAAAGCCAGAGGTGACAAGTTGACAAACACAAATCAAATTTCCGTCTAAAACAAACTCGGAAACGAAATGTGACAAAAAACGGTTTTACGGAAGCAACAGAAGGGGCATTCAATTTTATTTTTAAATCTTACGAATGCCGAAACTACTCAAATGCCGAAAATACTGATGCAGAGATTAATCAAATCCTGAAATCACTCTGCTTAAATACGAAATTTTTCAAAAAAATTTCTGGTAACAAATACTGATAAAACAAACATCACGAAACTTACCAACAACATTTCTATCATGTGATGGTTAAAAAAATGTCAACGCCAGACGGTTTTTACAATTTTTTTTACTCTAGTATTTTACGGCAATATTTGACTGTCAATCACCCACAAAACCTGAGCCTAAGAGCAATCACTCAGTCTTACTGACACGTCTTATTGAACCACGTCTTA
>DJZB01000032.1:0-20564 GCA_002450335.1 Rhodobiaceae bacterium UBA6963 | reverse complement strand
TTGAACCACGTCTTATTGAACCACTCCGCCCTATTAAGATGCTATTTACGATGCCATGTAGCCCTGACAAAAAAGCAAATTATACGCAGTATACTAAAGTACAGATAAGATGATGTTGCCGCCTTATACAAGGAGGTATATTTCAACAAAATAAATGAAGGAAAAATATTGTAATCAGTAAAGATTATTCAAATTACAATATTGAAATTGTCTATCCATACCTGACATACTGCCTCTTAAATACGCATTCATAGTAACAATTTAGGAGATATTTATGACCGGTACAGTTGAGAAACTTTCCACCACTGAACGACGCAAAGCCTTGGCAACCCTTAAGGGCTGGCAAAAGCAACGCGGACGTGATGCGATGACAAAAAAGTTTATATTTAAGGACTTTTCATCTGCCTTTGGCTGGATGAGCCGTGTCGCTATGAAAGCAGAACAAATGAGTCATCACCCTGAATGGTTCAATGTATATAATCGGGTAGAAGTGATATTAACCACTCATGATGCCGATGGCATTTCTCAACTTGATATTGATATGGCAAGGTTTATGGACCGCACGGCACCCAGACAAAAATAGGGGTGATTTGATTTAATCCTGTTCTGATTTTTTAATCAGACCTCGCGCCGATTTTTAATGGGCGCTCGCTCCAGTGCGGGGCGGTCTCCGGCGACTCGTTTACCGAGCTCTTATTTTTTAAAACCGGATCCCTTCCTGCATCCCTGAACTTAGGGTGCTGAAATACTGCAAATTGAGTAATTATTGAGAGGTTATTATCAATTTGAAGTCGTTATCATTTTACTCCCCAAGTCCTAACAAAGGGTTAAACGCCCTTCCTCAAGACAACGCGTGACACAACATTTAACAAAAAAGGTGATGACAATCCTCACCAAGCAACAAATTTTTATCCGTCTGTTATCTTAACAAGATAATCTCAGCGTCCCATATCAATAACAAGCTTTCCTGTCACTTTTCTGGCCGCCATCTGCGTAAGCGCTGCTGCCGATTCTTCCAAAGAATAGACCCCGGAAATATGAGGTTTTATTGTCCCATCCTTTAACATGCCCATCAGCTCGATAATATTTTGCCGTGCATCTTTGGGTTGCTCCGCATTAAAACGGCCCCAAAACACACCAACCAGTGATGTGCCTTTGAGCAAAGTCAGATTAAGCGGTATTTTAGGGATGTAACCGGCGACAAAACCGACAACCAGATAACGCCCGCCCCAAGCCATTGCCCGCACAGCCGGCTCTGCGTAATCACCGCCAATGGCATCATATACAACATCGACACCCTTGCCGCCTGTGAGGGTTTTAATCTCTTCAGAAAAAGCTTTCTGATCATCTGAGGACAGACCGCCGGTTTTATAAAGCAAAGTTTCATCAGCGCCATGGTCACGACATACTTGCAATTTTTCTTCCGATGAGGCCGCCGCAATAACGCGCACGCCCATTGCCTTACCAAGCTCAACAGCTGCCAGCCCAACACCGCCGGAAGCCCCCATAATAAATAAGGTCTCACCAGCTTGAATTTTCGCGCGGTCCTTAAGTGCATGATAGGATGTGCCATAAGTCAGCCCCATAGCTGCCGCGATTTTAAAATCCATGCTGTCAGGAATAGGCATGCAAAGAGCGGCAGGAAGTGCGATTTCATCTCTAAAGCCGCCTGTGCCACAAACAGCCATCACTCTGTCGCCAACTTTCAGCGTGTCGACATTGGCACCTGCTGCAATCACCTCGCCGGAAACTTCACCGCCGGGTGAAAATGGAAGAGGGGGCTTAATTTGATATAAATTCTGAATCACCAGAACATCAGGGTAGTTGACCGCAGCGTTATGAATTTTAATGACAACATCATTTTCACCGGCAGTCGGTGACTCAATGTCTTCAAGAACGAGACTTTCTGGCGGACCATAATCTTTGCATAAAACCGCTCTCATTTATTTCCCCTAAAGAATTTCCAATTCGTGAAATCTAAAGTTATTATTCGACTTTGTAAAAACAAAAAAAGGAAAACCTCATGCGCGGTTATTTTGGTATTGGTGTTGAAGGCATTTCTAAGCCTATGAACATGGGCAGTCTAATACGTTCAGGGCATGCCTTTGGCGCCAGCTTTGCATTTACGGTTGATGCCAATTACAAAGTCCGCGAAGCCCGATCGGACACATCCAAGACACCCAAAAACATCCCTTGGTATGACTGGGACAATCTTGAGGACATGATACTTCCAAGACATTGCCAACTTGTCGGCATTGAACTGGTGGACGAAGCGATTGACTTGCCGAGCTTCACGCATCCTCGATGCGCAGCCTATGTGCTGGGTCCTGAGCGCGGGACATTATCTCAAGCTATGCTTGATAAATGCGACCACATCATCCGTGTGCCGACGCATTTTTGTTTAAATGTCCAAATCGCCGGCGCGGTTGTCATGTATGACAGGATACAAAGTTTCAACAAATTTGAAGACCGTCCGGTAATGCCCGGCGGGAATCCACGCAGAAAAAGCAAAAACCCTTCAACCTAAAGACATCTGAAAATCAGAACCATTAAATTAGACTTTACCGTCCAGCGCTTCTTTCAATCGCGTGAAGGATAGGCGCAAGCGTGACTTCACCGTGCCTAAAGGCAGTCCGGTTTCTTTGGCAATTTCGCTATGCGACCACCCCTTATAGAAAGCAAGCTTCACAAGTTCGACTTGCTCCTCCGGCAGTGTCGCCATGGCGGCTTGCACCTCTGCCTTGCGCTCGGCCATAATCACCGCATCATCAGGCGGTACTTCTTCATCCGGCACCAACGCGGGATCTTCAGGGTCAAGCTCAGGATATTTTTCACGTCTTAAAATATCAATCCGACGGTTACGCGCGATGGTGAACAACCATGTTGACGCGGCTGCCTTACGGCGATCAAAAAGCGCCGCTTTCCGCCAGACAGTTAACATGACGTCCTGAACGAGTTCTTCAGCCTGCGCCTCTGATGAGCCAAGGCGCATAAGATACCCTTTAAGACGCGGGGCAAAATATTCGAACAGTTTTTTAAACGATGCTTTGCTTTTATGCTTAGCAATATCCTCAATCAAAGTCGCCAGCGCAGCCATAGCTGCCTTATCACCTGAGGACAGCTTTTTCCGCGGCTTAGACTGTGAAGTAGATTTACTAGTCGTAGGTGGAGAGCCGGGTGACCCCGACTTTACATCAACACCACGGCCGCTAGATGTTCCGGCCACGTTCGATTCCTTGCATGTTTAAATTCAAATCATTCTAAACAAACTCTATCCACCGACGAGATGCAAGCTAAAAAGCCCCGATTTATCCACTACCAATTGCATTTTTCTCTCCAAAACCGGCCCGACGAAAAATATGGAATTATTCAGCGACGCAAATTATGATGGTTTTATGTCAAGAATTTCAGCCACTCCTTATTTCATATTTCATCACACGCTTCATAATCTGAGCCGTCTGTTTCTTGCCATTATAATGGCTGTCGGGTCATTGACGATTTTAAGTGTATCAAATGAAGCCCTATCACAAGCTCACGCTGCCACGCCTGAAAAACTTGGGACGTTTCGTTATTGGCGCGTGTATCAACTGGGTAATGGGGTAAATAAAGTTTGCTACATGCTTTCCGAGCCTGTTGAGAAACTCCCGCGCAATGTGCGCCGCGGAAAAATTTACTTTTCCATTATGCATCATCCTGCAAATGGTGTCCGGAATGAGGCATCGGTTAGCATCGGCTATCCTTTCTCCCCTAAAAGCAATCCCTATGCGCGTGTCGGAACGGATAGCTTTGATTTTGACTCGGGCGTTCAAATGGACGCAGACCCGTCTTGGGCATGGCTTCGTAACCCCGCCCATCATGATCGCCTTATCGATATGATGAAGCGCGGCAACCAGCTTGTCTTTAAGGGTACGTCTGCACGTGGCACATTGACAACCGACACATACTCTTTACTCGGTTTCTCCAAAGCACTGGCGCGGCTTAATCAAGCCTGCCCGGCTGCTTAGCCGACGTAACCGTATGTCATCCCTTTCCCCTCAAACGCCGTCCTCACTGGTCGGGCTAGACCGCACCGCGCTTAAGCAGGTACTTGCCGATATAGGGATACCGGAAAAAGAACAAAATATGCGTGTCCGCCAAATCTGGAGTTGGCTTTATGTCCATGGCGTTCAAGACATTGATAAAATGACGACGCTGTCCGGTGCGCTGCGCGACCGGCTTGCCGAACACCATACACTTGAGCGACTTGGCGTAAGCGAAAAACAAGTCTCGGAAGACGGCACGCGGAAATATTTGTTTAAACTGCATGACGGGCATGAAATTGAAACCGTCTATATCCCTGAGACCGATCGCGGCACATTATGTATTTCCAGCCAGGTCGGTTGCACTTTGAACTGCACGTTTTGTCATACCGGCACGATGCGTCTGGTCAGAAATCTTGAGCCACATGAAATCGTCGGGCAGCTTGTTGCTGTGCGCGATGATTTGGAGGATTGGGAAAACAATGAGAGCAAGCGGGCTGTCAGTAATATTGTGATGATGGGCATGGGCGAGCCGCTTTATAATACCGATCATGTGATTACCGCGCTGAATGTCATGAGCGACGGGGATGGCACGGCATTGTCCAAGCGGCGTATCACACTGTCCACATCGGGCGTCGTCCCCGACATTGCTCGCGTCGGCAATGCGACAGGTGTGATGCTGGCCATATCGCTTCATGCGGTGCGTGATGATTTGCGTAACGAGCTTGTGCCGCTGAACAAAAAATATCCGATTGAAGAGTTGCTGGATGCCTGTCGCGCCTATCCCGGCCTGTCCAATGCCCGGCGCATCACATTTGAATATGTCATGCTGAAAGACGTGAATGACAGCGACGCAGATGCCCGCGAGCTTGTGCGGGTTCTTTCCGGCATTCCGGCGAAGATTAATCTCATCCCGTTTAACCCATGGCCCGGGTCGCCTTATGAATGCTCAAGCCGAAATCGGATTATGAAATTTGCCGATATTGTTAATCATGCGGGCTATGCCAGCCCCGTGCGGACACCACGCGGCCGCGATATTATGGCGGCCTGCGGTCAGTTAAAATCTGCCAGTGAAAAAACATCTGCGGCAGAGCGCAAGAAAGCTGAACTTGCTGCCCAGCGTCTGAATCGACCCATAAGTTAGAGTAGACAGTAAAGAGTAAGTACCATGGAAGCAGATGAGATTAATGTTAAAGGGGACAAACTCGCGCTCCGGATTTTTAAACCCTCTGACAATCGCCTGAATGGTGCGGCAGTTGTTCTGGCGCACGGATTGTCCTGCACCATGGATAGCCGTCTTTTTGCCTTTGCAGAAAAATTCGCCGAAGCGGGGCTCACTGCCATTACGTTTGATTATCGCAATTTTGGATTTAGCGGCGGGCGGCTTCGCCAATATATCAATGTCCCCATGCAGATGGAGGACTGGCATCACGTTCTGGCCTATGCGCGCAACCGCCCCTATGTCGATGCAGATCGTATTGTGATGTGGAGCACATCCTTCGGCGGCGGACTGGCAACGCATGTTGCGCATGATGACGGGAATATCCGCGCCGTTGTTGCACAATGCCCGATGATGGATAATCCAAAAACCATTAAGCTTGGCATGTCACAGCGCAGTCCGGCGCAAAATAACAAATTGAAACGCCTTGCCGTGACAGCGGCTTTGATGAATCTGGTCGGTCTGCGCGGGCCGTGCCTGCCGGTAACCGACCCCGGTCGTATGTCAATCATTCCCAGCGACGAGTCGGTTAAATTCCACGAGGTGGGCGGCCCGACATGGCGCAATGAAGTCGCCGTTTTGAGTTTTGCGAAAGGGCAGACAGGGGTCAATAATCCGATACGGATTGCCGACGCATTCACCACGCCTTTGCTGTTGCAAATCTGCGCGCAAGACGAAACCGTTGATAATGCAGGGGCAGAGGCATTTGCCGAAAAAGCCGGCGCCTGCGTGACCAAGAAATATTATGACTGTGGCCATTTTGACTTATATCTGGAACCGCTTTTCCCAAGCTCTGCCGCCGATGCAACGGCTTATTTTTTAGCGCATCTCTCACAAGATGAAAGCCTGCACCGCCGGTAAAGCTGTTGCGGCTTAATTTATCCGTTGGCGCAAATCGAGGCCGCGAATTTCCTGCAAGGGCAGGTTTTCAATTTCAACATTTTTGTCAAACATGACGGTGATTTTTTCGCCCTCTTGCCGGATGGCAAGCACTGTGTCAGGCGGCAAGGCGCGCCTTCTTAGAAGATATTTTAAAATGAGATGCAGCGGCCAGACGACCATAGCCAGCAGGGTAATAAGCATCACGACCTGCACCCACGACCAGCTATTGTTAAAAATATTGAAAATAATTTCAGCCATGTTTTGTCCTTCTTGATTTGGCGCCTCAACCGACACCATTATGCCCGATAAAGGCCGAATGGTGTCGGGGTGGTAGCAATCCAGCCCAAGATTGGACTACAGCGTATTGGTTTCCCCAAGGGGAAACGTATTCCGCCGTCACCCCGACTAAGTCGTGGTGACGGGATTTTCTCGATAAACAGTCAATAAAAAGTAAAACCGCTTAAACGCAACTCATGACTGAAAAACACGCGCGCTCCTTAAGTACAAAGGGAAACGCAATAAGCGGTTTGATTATTGGTGATTACCGCTTGAGCTGGGGTTGCTAACGCCCCAACAGCCATACCTTCCGCATGACTGTCCCAAACAGTATAACAGACCCGCGCCAAAAGCGTTACACGCAAAAGTTGTGGAATGAATATATACGCCTATTCAGAGGCGCGCGATGATTGAGGTGGGAGAGAGTGCCCTCAGGACATAGGAATAAATAATATCGATAAAAATTAATAGTAAAGGGGTGTGGGAGTGATAGATTTATTTATGTGAGACATGTCAGATTGTTAGCAACACTCATTGCATTATGGGTAATCGTGTTATCATGCGTAAGAAAAAAATGGAAACACAAAACAATGACAACCATACTTATATTTCTATTCGTCGCTATTCTTATTTGGGTCTTTGTAAAGCGGGATAAGGCTTTACCGGATGAAAACAATTTTAACGGGCTACATGATTGTGGGCCACGCGCTTTAATGACCGTCTTGCCGGATTTGCAACGAGATAAAGTTGAGGCCGCTTTTAAGGATTGTTCGGATGAATGGCCTTATGGTGGTGTTACAAATGTGGAGTTCACCACTGTTCTGCGGCATCTCAATTTATTTGAATTATTTACCTATCATGCAGGAGATAATTTAAAACTGAGCGACTTTACACAAGAGGATAATAAGTTTGCGGTTTTGTTGATTACAGGTCATTTTACGGTCATCAAAAATGGTAAAATATTTGACACGCCAAATGCCTATCGCAGTCTGGCAGAAATCGCACTTGTGCTATCCGTCTATGCCGCGCTCTGGGTTATTGCCGCTCTGCTTCTCGCTGGTTTTGGGTGGTGGGCATCACTCCCGGTCAGTTTGGTTATGTCCATCATACATGTCCGCATTTTCAGCATGTTTCATGACTGCACACACCGCGCATTGTTCAAAAGCCCTGTCGCCAATGAATATGCGGGGCATTTTATCGGCATATTTTCAGGCACGCCCTATCATGTCTGGCAAGCTTCGCATTTGCGCCATCATGCCTCTATCGGGCAATATGACAGACGCGGCAAAGGCGATATTCGGATACTCACAATCAACGAATATAAAAATGCCGGGCTAATCCAGAAAATGATCTACCGGTTAGAGCGCAACTGGATGTTGCGCTTCTCCATGGCACCCTTGCTTTATTTCATGGTTTATTTTCGGCTGCCCTTTCTTGAAATGACGCGCCTCACACATTGGAAAAGTGTCATTATCTGTAATATTGGCCTGGTCGGATTTGTCGGTGCTGGGGTCATGCTGTTCGGGTTTCAAGCTTTTTTGATTATTTTTACCCCGACCATTTTAGTCGCAACGGCACTGGGCGCATGGTTTACCTATGTCCAGCATCAGTTTGAAAACATTACCTTGATGAAAGCTCCCAATTGGCGCATTTACAATGCGGCATTTTTCGCCAGCTCTTATTACCCCATGCCCGGTATTCTTGAATGGATGACAGGGAATGTGAGCGCTCATCATGTGCATCATCTGTGCAGTCGCATTCCTTTTTATCGTCTGCCACAAGTCCTAAGGGATTATCCCGAGCTTAAAGAAATCAACCGCCTAACCATCAGAGACAGCCTCAAAACAATCCGGCTGAATATCTGGGATGACGATAAAAACAAGTTGGTTTCTTTCCGCGAAAGTGGTTTATAACTAAAAATTCTTGATAAATTAAAAGCAATTTTGGCGGAGCGATTATGTCAGGTTCTGATATTAAAAAAATTGTGCTGGCTTATTCCGGCGGGCTGGATACTTCCATCATCCTGAAATGGTTGCAGGATACCTATGGCTGTGAGGTCGTCACTTTTACTGCAGATTTAGGGCAGGGTGAGGAGCTTGAACCGGCGCGGCAAAAAGCCGAAATGTTGGGAATTAAAGAAATTTTCATAGAGGATTTGCGCGAAGAGTTCGTCCGCGATTATGTGTTTCCCATGTTTCGTGCCAATGCGGTTTATGAGGGCATCTATCTACTCGGCACGTCAATTGCGCGGCCACTGATTTCAAAAAGACAGGTGGAAATTGCCGCCGCAACCGGCGCAGATGCCGTCTGCCATGGTGCGACAGGCAAGGGTAATGACCAAGTCAGGTTTGAACTTTCTTATTACGCCCTAAACCCCGACATAAAAGTCGTCGCGCCATGGCGGGAGTGGGATTTAAGCTCGCGGGAAAAACTCATTGCCTACGCCGAGCAAAATCAAATCCCTGTCCCCAAAGACAAACGGGGCGAAGCGCCTTTTTCAGTTGATGCGAATTTGCTGCATACCTCCAGCGAAGGCAAAGTGCTGGAAGATCCGGCACAACCATGTCCCGATTACGTCTATCAGCGCACAGTAGCGCCTGAAGACGCACCGGACACACCGACTGAAATCACTATTGGCTTTAAAGCAGGGGATGCCGCTTCGATTAATGGTGAAGATATGTCCCCCGCAACATTGCTGGAAAAACTGAATGAACTTGGCGGCGCGAATGGTATCGGGCGGCTTGATTTGGTGGAAAACAGATTTGTTGGCATGAAATCACGCGGCGTCTATGAAACACCCGGCGGCACCATTTTGCTGGCGGCGCATCGGGGCATTGAATCCATCACTCTTGATCGCGGTGCAGCGCATCTCAAGGACGAGTTGATGCCGCGCTATGCCGAATTGATTTATAACGGTTTCTGGTTCTCGCCGGAGCGCGAGATGTTACAAGCCGCAATTGATGCCAGCCAGACACATGTAACCGGCGACGTAACGCTCAAACTCTATAAAGGGTCTGTCGATGTTATTGCGCGGCAGTCACCCTATTCACTGTACTCAGAGGCTCATGTGACTTTTGAGGAAGATGCCGTTTACGACCAGAAAGACGCCGAAGGCTTTATTCGCCTCAATGCGTTGCGGCTCAAACTGCTCGGCAGACGCAACGGCTAGAGATTTATTTTCTCAAGCCCGGCCTGTGCACAAGCAGCGTCGAGGGTGTTTTTTAACAGACACGCAATCGTCATCGGCCCGACCCCACCCGGAACGGGTGTGATATGCCCTGCAATTTCTGATACGGCCTGAAAATCCACATCCCCGACCAGACGCGTTTTACCTTCCCCACGTTCCGGCGCATCAATGCGGTTAATGCCCACATCAATAACACAAGCCCCCGGCTTAACCCAATCCGCCTTCACCATTTCAGCTATGCCGACTGCGGCAACAAGAATATCAGCCGTCTTGCACAAGTCTGCTAAATCACGCGTTCTTGAATGCGCCATCGTAACAGTGCAATTTTCCTGCAGAAGCAATTGCGCCACGGGCTTACCGACAAGATTGGACCGCCCGACAATCACGGCATGCAGACCTTCAAGATTACCCAATGTCTGCTTTGCAAGCACGACACTGCCTTGAGGTGTACAAGGCGTTAAGGCATCCAGCCCCGAGGCCAGACGTCCTGCGTTAATGGGGTTCAACCCGTCTACATCTTTGCTGGGCAAAATAGTTTCAATAATAGTTTGCTGACTGATCTGCGGCGGGACGGGGAACTGCACCAGAATGCCATGCACTGCGTCGTCTTCATTCAACTCAATTACTTTTGCGAGTAAATCAGCTTCAGACACCTCTTTATCAAGTCGATACTCAAAAGACGCCATGCCTGCGGCCTTGGTCGCTATGCCCTTATTACGCACGTAAACTTGACTTGCCGGGTCTTCCCCGACCAGAACAACTGCAAGGCCCGGGGTCAGATTATGCGTAGCCTGTAAATCTGCGACCCCTGCACCGATACGCGCACGTAAATTTGATGCAATCTCTTTACCGTCAATCAACGCAGCTGGCATTTAAAACCCGCCGGGTGTGAAAATTTCCCACATGAAATCGCGCAAAAACATTAACCCTAGAATGATAATCACCGGTGAGAGGTCAAGCCCACCCAATGGTGGTAAAAACCTCCTGATACGGCGATAAACAGGCTCAGTTAAACTGTTAACGGCCTTAGAAAAGCTATAAACAAACTGATTGCGTATATTTATGACATTAAACGCTAAGAGCCAGGACATCACGGCGCTTGCAATAATGACGTAGATATAAAGAGTGATGATTGTGTCGATGAGTTTCAACAGAGCCAGCATAAAATTCTCCGTTCGGAATGAGTTAAATTTTTCAGTGCCACCTTACTCTGAGACACTGCATTACTTCTTAATTTACATCGCACTGATGCCGCCATCCACTTTCAATTCAGAGCCCGTGACAAATTTTGACTCATCACTGGCAAGATAAAGAACTGCATAGGCAACATCGTTAACTTCACCAATACATCCAAGAGGAATTTGACGAACAAGCTTTTCTTTCAGAGCTTCCCTGTCGAGGTTTGCCGTGAAGGACTCTAAAATAGGCGTATCCACAAAACTCGGATGAACTGAATTGCAGCGAATATTGTAATTCTTGCGGGCGCAATGCAGAGCGACTGATTTGGTCAACATCCAAACACCCGCTTTAGCAGAATTATACGCCGCCATATTGTGACCGGCAATCAGAGCAGCAATAGATGAAATATTGACTATAGAACTTGGTGCATCCTCACGCATATAAGGTAGAGCGTACTTACAGCCAAAAAACACGGAGTCGAGGTCGACCTTATGCACTTTTTGCCAAAGCTCAAAACTTGTGCCTTCAATTGTACCGCCGTCACCAATACCGGCATTATTGACCAAGATACTCATGCCGCCCATTGCTTCAGCACCTGACTCAAGCGTTGCCTGCCATTCAGACTCACTGGTGACATCATGAGCAAAAGCAAAGGCTGTTCCTTCACCATGGCGTTCATTAATTGCATCGCGGGTCGCCTGCGCACTGTCCAGATTAATATCCGTAACGCAAACTTTTGAACCTTCGGATGCCAGCATTTCAGAAATAGCCCGCCCAAGGCCTGAGCCGGCGCCCGTCACGAAAGCTTTTTTTCCTTCAACTCGTCCCATAATATTTCTCTCTTTTAAAAGGCGGAAGAACTACAATTATGTAATGTGTATCAGAAATGAGCTCAGGCACGAAGCTTCTTTAAGAAAACACCTATCCGATTTTGAACAATATAATCCCTGATTCCGAAGGGCAAATAAAGCAAGCAGAACACAAAGATGACCAGCGGCACAATCGGCACAAGATGGAATGGCGGTTCTGGGAAAAACGCCATAAGGTTGAGACCTTGTGGTTTTGCCGTGAGATACCAGAAATTTGCATTCTCTCCCAAAAACAGATTTATCGGATAAAGAATAAGAGCCGCACAAATCGTGATGCCAATTATCTTAAGAACATCCCAGGCTACCGGACGCTCTCGCAGGGCAATAAGCGCATAAAACACACCCAGCAAAATAAGACCGTGACTTACAAAAAACGGGACATAGGCAACATGAGGGTAGAAATATGGCAGATCTGGCTGAAAAACAGCCATTGTCGCGCCACCGATTCCCCAAAAATAAGCGATAACAAAATAGATCCGCTGACGCGAGAAAAGGTAGACCGTAATCGCAATTGAGGAGAGATCACACATATGAAAAGGCAGAGCCTGTTGCCAAGGATAGCCAAAAGAGGGCGTATCAACGGTCTGTTTTATCATATGATAGGTAATGAGAACTGCAATCGAAACACCAGCAGTATAACGCGTCTCATACGACCGCCCGCGTAAAGCAAGCGGGATTATAATTGCCAACCCTAATGTAATGACAATCGTCAAAACATGCACCGGGGTAAATATCTCAAAAGGGGTAAGGGTCATAAAATCAACTACAAATAAACGGTGACATTATCTTAAAATCTAGAGATAATCTTTTAGTGATAAATCTCACCTCAACATGAACTATAAACTCTTTAAGTCAGCAAATCTGGGAAAAACTAAAAACTTCATCAGGCGTCACATTATCCATATCAGGTTTCCAAAGTGCCTGATTGGCAAGATTAGTGTCAAAAAACTCAATAAGCTTGGTAATTTTTCCATCCCGAACGGTTGCAATATGGGCATAGACTTGATTGTAATTTTTGCCACTTGACGCAATACCGTCATTCTGGGCAATGGCAACAACTTTGTCGCCCTCTGCACACATAATTTCAACATTCTTACAAAAAACAATGTCTTCAGGGTTCACACAGCCAAAAACAGTGCCAAATATATCAGCCATAAATCTCGCTTTACCGATATATCTTCCTGATAAAACCCCACCGGCATTTGGCACAATGAGTTCAAAATTTTCATCTACCAGCTTTTCAAGTCCCACAGCATCGCCGCCGGAAATACAGCTGTAAAATGATTTTACTATATCTCGATTATCCATATCTTTTCCCCCCTCTTCACTACATCGCAGCCTTCGGCAAATATGAACTACCCAAAAACATAGGGAACAAAGTCATATAAATGCAATCAATTTATCGGTATCTATAGTTAGAGTAAGTCATGCGTCACCTGCCTCGGAGTTAATCATGCAAGAGCAACACTTCAAGAAACTTGAGAATATGTATCACGCAGCTCCCTTTCAGGAGTTGATTAAATCAAAATTGAAAATCTCTGAGGGTAAAGCAGAGTTGGAAATGGAAATTGATCCGATCTTGCATCATGCCGCAAATGCCATTCACGGTTTTGTGTATTTTAAGATGATGGACGACGTTGCCATTTTTGCCGCAAATTCTATGGAAAAAGAGTTCTTTCTCCTGACCTCAAGTTTCAATCTGTATTTTTTAAGACCTGTTCATTCAGGTAAAATACGTGGCGTTGGCAAAGTCGTCAGTAGAACCAAAAACCAATATATTGCCGAGGCCGTTATCTATAATGATGAAGATAAAGAAATTGGGCGTGGGAGTGGTGCTTTTGCCGTTAGTCGAAAATCTTTCGCAGACGTGCCGGGCTACAAGTTAGACTAAAGCCATCAAAAAAAGGCCCCACCATTTAGGCGGGGCCAGTAAGTACAAAAGTACATTCCTTTAGGGAGGGTAATTATATTAACGACCACTTCCCAAATTGTTTAATCAAGAACCGGAATTTATTTATCTATAATAGTAAACGTCTCTCGGCTCGTGGCATATATACATTCATTCACTTTTTGTTGAATTTTTTGAAATTTCGAGCCTTCTACAACAGAGCCGCTATCAAACTTGGCCTGTGCTGATTGAAGTGCTGAGTGGCTATTGGCATAATTCACCCAATAATAGCCATTTATATCCGGCGTGATAATAGGAGCCTTAATATTGCCCTTCATACCAAGGGGCTTCACAATGTCGTTAAACTCACCACTTAACGCCACCCATTCTTGGAGAGAGCAGTTATCCCTGATTTTGATACCCCAAACATCCAGATGCGAAGCATTGCTGACATCTATTTCAAATGGCTCGTCATGTGTAGCCCGCGTGTGATTGGTAATGCATTGATTAAACTTCCCCATAAGTTTATTTTCAGGACTACCGGCCGTTTGGATTTTCTTTCGCATGTCAGAAACAAAATTCAAATAGTCATCCAAAGTTTTTGTAGTTCCTTCCCACCAATTAATTGTCATATTTGAACTGGCAATCGGGCTTAAGATTTTAACCTTGTAACCGTGTTTCTTAACTGTCGGATTGGCCCTAAACTCATCAACAAGGCTTAAATATTTTTCCATTGAACAATCAGATTTAATTGTAAAAGAAATATTGTCTATATGCTCGGCGTGAGAGAGGCTCGGGACAATTAAAAGACACAAGATTGTAAAAATACGCATAGTACACTCCAATAAAATAAAGAATAAATATTGGTCTTATTAAGCTCATGACAAAACGAGACATTACCTTTTTCAAGTCAAAAAAATAATTTATGCACAATTATTGATAATGCTGATTTTGATGGTGCCGGCGAGAGGATTTGAACCTCCGACCTACGCATTACGAATGCGTTGCTCTACCAACTGAGCTACACCGGCGCGTTAGCAAAAATACCCTATGGATAAATTATTTGTCCAGCAGACAGGTTTGGTTTGTTAAATTTTCTTAACGCTTGGATATGCGCTTAGCCAATAAGCGCAGTTCCCGAACTAGCCGATGACATCATCTGCCCCGGATGCCCCCATTTAAAAGCGTCAATCTGCCCCGTTTCAGGACATACAGCCTGCCACGATGCCGCTTCCCCCGACGGACCAACCCAACAAGCATCAGGTGCCGCAGTCAGGGCACGGTCCATCCATTCACGGGCTAGCCCCGCATCCTCATTCTCACCAATCTCAAGATCAGCCATTAATCGGCATACGCGGCGCGTCGGGGTTTCAGCCTCATCTCTTAAAGCAACACGTGCCATACTCCAGCGCCGCGCCTTGATTGCCGCGCCAGCAAGCGCGATACGGCTTTCGGAATGAGTGCGATTTTTTGCAGTGAGTTTTTGAACTAATTTGAGATTTTGCAAGGCCGACTTTCCAGGCTGCAAAGCAAGATAGGCAGACACCAAATCAGGATGTGGCGCTTTCTTCCAAAGCTGTTCAATACGTTTGACAATCTTATGTGCTGAATTACCACCATTATTTGTAGTGGCAAGCTGAGATGCCAACACAAGCGCCGGAATAAAATCTGGTATGAGAATAATGGCACGTTGGACAAGTTTTAAACCCTGCGCCCTTATTGCAGCATTTTCATTTTCTGCTAATTGCAAGGCAAGTGCCTGCCCCTCGGCAACCAGCAACACAGCCCGCAACCGCTTTGCGTCAGGCTTTTCAATCCCACCACGTGCGGCAAGCTGATCAACAAGCTTTAACGCCTCCTGCCAATTGCCGTCACCCGCCTCAATTTGAAAAAGACCCTGCAAGGCCCAAACAGGTTTACTTTTAACAGCAGATGCGGCGAGCGTGTGTTGGAGATGCTCACGCGCCTCGTCTTGTTTTCCTTCTGCAAGTGCCATAGAAAACAATCCACGATAACCAAGCTCTTTGGGATTGTTTTGCTTGTTTGTGGGCGCAGGAAAACCAATCAATGCCTTATATTTTTTTTCAGCCAAACTATGATTGCCGTCCATTCGTGCAGCCTGCGCCGCGAGCAAAAGCGGCAGGGCATGGTCTGGCAAATTGTTCTGCGCCTCAAGCGCAGCTTTACTTGCCTCAGCGACATTACCCTCAGCCAGAGACATGAGACTGCCTGCCATTGCCGCCTCACCACGCACCTTTTTTTGCTTTCGGCGCATGTCCTTAAATCTTTGAGGCCAGTTTATAAGCCAGGCATAACCACGCCACATAACCAAAAAGATAAAGAGGGTGACAAGTGTTACCCCAATGCCTGTCGCGACACTTGTTCGTAATTCATAGCCCGGCCAGCGCACCACCAAATCACCCGGGCGGTCACCAAGCCAGATAGCCACAACACCAATAATGGTAAGGAGAATAATGTTAAATAAAGGCCGCCTCACTCTGCCGACTCCTTATCCTTGGAGGGGTAGTCGAGTTCACTCAACACTACCAGCAGGCGTCGACTTTCCACATACCCCTGCAAATCTTCCATCCATATTTTCAAATCAGATTGTATGTCGGCAGGTAATTGACGGCTAAGCTTCAGCGCTTCTGTAGCCTGATCATTAAGCAGAGCCTTTTCAATTTGTGCTAAAGAATAAGCCGGGCCAGCGTCACCGCCAATTTCCTGAATGTCAGGATAATCTGTTCGTCTAATCCGAATCCAGTCACCAAGCCCATCCATCAAACCCTCAAACCAGCGTTTGGCCCACCCCTCTGACATTATCTCATCGTTTTCACCTGAAGGCGCGTTACGCAGCAGTTCTGAGATACGGTCTTGAAATTTTTCCGTCAAACGCTCCAGCGAGTGAATGCCCTCACGCGCATAAGGCCGAACCCAGTCGAGAGAAGCACTGAGTTGCCCTTCAGCCTCGACAGCTTTTAATTCTGCCTCAAACGGGCCACCTCTGATAATGGCTTGTGCCAGAAGATTTGCCGGGTTTTGGGACTCTGAAGTCGAAAAGGCTTGTGGTAGGACAGTTACTGTTTTTTCCCTAAGCGCCCCAACAGAACGCGACAGGGTCTCAAGTTTTTTAGCATCACTCAGCAAGAGAGATCTGTTTTCATCACTGCGCTCTTCTAATGCCGAGATTAATTCATCCATCCCGGCCAGCCGTGTTTCAAGATTTTCAGTATCTTCCAGACCCGTCAGCTTTTCATTAAATTCAGAGAATAAAGCAAGAGCCGCTTCATTACGTGCTTTGAGCTGATTTATTTCTTTTTGCAGAGCCAGCAAGTCATCAGTTTTGGTTTGAAGATTATTCTCCAATGTTTCTAATTGCGTTTTATCCTGCGGATTAAAAATCCCCGTCTGAAACAAAACACCAAATGTCAGCACCAGCGATAAAGCAGATGTGATGATGACCAGCAAAAGAGTTGAAAAAAGACGCCGCATTATACTTTTACGCGGCGTATGTGTCGGCATATCAATAAAAGGGGGAACATTGCCGGATGCGTTGGACGAGGTTTTAGTCTCGTCTTTTTCAGGTTCAATAATTTCGGCTTCCACATCATTGTCAGTCTCCACTGATGAGGTGTTCCTTTTACCGGAAACAGTCTTAGACCCGGGTGTTTTCCCCGGGGCATCATTTTGTGTTTTACGTGTTGGTTTTCTGGCAGCCATATATTGCTCAAATTGCGAATCACGACAATTTATCCACATGATGCCTTTTGCATCGGTGAGTTGCAACGTTCTAAATAATGCGTTGTATAATCAATAGAAGTTCAGTGATGCTCAGCCAGCATATTCAGCATGCTGTCTTCAGTTGTGGTTTCCGCAACTTTTATATCTGCAACCCCGGCCTGTTTTAAAATTTGAGCCACCGCCTCTGACAGGCAATAGGCTGTTATCGACAGCTTGATACCAGCGTACTCTGTAAGCGTGACAAAATGAGTTGCGGTTCTGGAGGAATAAAACATAACGGCTTCAATATCACCCGAAGCAAGAAGTGTAGCGATATCCTCAGGTAAGGCAGAAATTGTTTCAGCGCGGTAGAGCACCAAAGAGGTAGCATCATAACCCGCATCACAAAGCTGTTGGACAAGATTTCCAGCCTGATCGCGGCCTGAAATATGCACCAACGAGCCTGACGCCTCAGCTATATCAGTTGCCTTAATCATCCCAACAAGACTCTGGACATCGCCCCCCGCTTCGGTGACCGTTTTGAAGCCTGCAATTCTACAAGCATCCGCGGTTGCAGGTCCAACAGCAAAAACGGGCAGGTCTGGAGTTTTTGGGAAGCCATGATGGGACGCCGCCCTTACCCCGTTAGCACTGGTAAAAAGATAAGCCTGAGCCTCAGCGAGTTTTTGTGCTGTAGAGGTATCTACCTCTTCGACGGGCATGATGTTTATATCCAGCATCGGACAGGCTGAGACAGTAAAACCCTGTTCGACAAGTTTTTGTTTCAGTGCCGGAATATCATCTTTGGGACGGGTCAACAGAATATGCATGCATCTCAGAGCGTCAGCCCTATCCCTCCGGATTATCACTGACCGGCACAAGTTCAGGGTATTTATTCCTGATGTCCTGCGCGATACGCTCACCCAAAGCGGCGGCCTCATTTACAGAACCTGAAATTTCTGCCTCGGCGCATTCCTGACCGTCTAAGGATAAAAGCCGCCCTGTAAGTGTCAGCCTGTTATCTGTAACGTCGGCATAAGCCGCAATCGGGGTTTTACAGGATCCGTCCAACCGCGCCATAAATTCACGTTCAGCCGTGACTTGCGCTTGGGTAATGGCACAATTTAAAGGTTTAAGTAAGTCAATCAGTTCGGCATCGTCAGTGCGAGTCTGCACAGCCAGCGCGCCCTGCCCCGGTGCTGGCAGCATTTGGTCTATCGGCATAATCATATCGACACGTTCACTCAGTCCCAGTCTTTTTAATCCGGCCAGGGCAAGTAATGTTACAGCGATGCCGTCATTATTTTCAATGCTATGTGTCAATTGGCTGATACGCGTGCCGACATTGCCACGCAACAACCCAATCTCCAGATTAGAGTTTAAGCGTAATATCTGCGCCTGTCGTCTCAACGAAGCGGTGCCGAATTTGGTCTGTGCCGGCAAATCTTTTAGGCTGTTTATCCCTTTAAGTTCCGGAGCTAAAATAAGTGCATCTCGCGCATCTTCGCGAGGTGGAATAGCAGCGACACATAGCCCGTTTGGGTCTTGTGTCGGCAAATCCTTGAGGGAATGCACCGCAAAATCGAGATCACCTGAAAGCAATTTGCTCTCAAGCTCTTGCGTAAACAAACCCTTACCACCCAATTCAGAAAGTGCTTGAGTCAGTAGAATATCGCCTTTGGTATCAATGGGAACGAGTTGAACACGTGTCTCCGGCCAGCCATGTGCATCACAAAGCGCACGTGCAACTTCATGACTTTGCGCCATTGCAAGAGGCGACTTTCGTGTACCAAGATGAAAAATTCGGCTCAAGGCAGCCACCTCACTGGCTAAAATTGATATAAGGAAGACAATTCATTATGTCTGGTTTACAGTTCTCTCCAGTTTAGGACAAGTGGACTTTAGGACAAGTAGAAAGCTTATGCGCCAACAGGCTAATCATCCAACAACACCGGCCACAACACCGGTAACAACAGCGTCAGGAATTTTATAATGACACTGACTGTTCTCGGCATTGAAACAAGTTGCGATGAAACGGCAGCGGCAGTCATTCGTCTGGATCCTGAAAACCCCGACGGCCCGGGTGAAATTCTATCCAATTGCGTTCATAGCCAAATAAACATGCACGCACCTTATGGTGGGGTCGTTCCCGAAATTGCTGCGCGCAGCCATGTCAGCATCATTGACACGCTTGTTGAACAGGCTGTTGCGGAAGCCGATATTGAACTTAAGGCTCTGGATGGTATCGCCGCGACAGCCGGACCGGGACTGGTCGGCGGCGTCATGGTGGGGTTAATGACGGGCAAAATGCTTGCATTGTCTCTGGACAAGCCGTTCATCGGTGTTAATCATCTTGAAGGTCATGCCCTAACCGTCAGATTATGTGCGCCTTTGGCGTTTCCTTATTTATTGTTGCTGGTATCCGGCGGGCATTGTCAACTGATAGCTGTTGAGGATCATGGCGTTTACGAAACCTATGGGTCAACATTAGACGATGCCGCGGGCGAAGCCTTCGACAAAGCCGCTAAATTAATGGGATTGGGCTATCCCGGTGGCCCTGCGATAGAAGCGATGGCAAAAAAAGGGGATGCAACAATTTTTGACCTACCGCGCCCACTTACTGGCGATGGTGGGTGTAATTTTTCTTTTTCAGGCCTCAAAACGGCCTTACGCGTTCGCGCCACACAAATGCAACCTGTCAGTGAGGTTGATGTGGCGAATTTGGCAGCGTGCCTCCAACAAGCCATCACGGATTGTCTGGTTGAACGCAGTCAGAATGCCATGAAGCGTTTTTCACAGGACAGGATGAAGCCATCTAGGGAAATTTCAAATTTGAAATTTGTCGTTGCGGGTGGTGTAGCAGCAAATACGCATATCAAGGCGGCTTTAGAACAAGTTTGTGACAAACAAAATTTTGAATTTCATGTCGCACCACCCCACCTTTGCACGGATAATGCCGCCATGATTGCATGGGCAGGCGCGGAAAGACTGCGTACCGGCAAACTTAGCCTGTTGGACATGGCAGCACGCCCACGGTGGCCGTTAATGGAACTTAACGAGCAGTAATCATAACAGATTTTACAGGAAAAAACGCTGACGGGGGAGGGACCGTCAGCGTTTTATGCCTTTTCAGGCTCTTGCGAGGGGAGGGGGTCTCGCAAATCTAGAGTAAGTAACCGCCTGCAGTGTTCTGGGTAAGAACCGCGAAGCCGTATAAAGCAAGCAAAGCAGCAATCAGTGTTGGTACATTGAGAAACTGCTTTAAAGATTTAAAGAACCGCTTATTCATCATCATATCCTTTCAAAGCAATTTGTGCTCTCGACA
>DJZB01000040.1 GCA_002450335.1 Rhodobiaceae bacterium UBA6963 | reverse complement strand
CTTTAAAAAAGTTGATTTGGAAAATAATATTCATGATGTTCGTGTCCATGGCGACCGGATTTTGGATATTGCCCCTGAGTTGGTTGCGGAAGAAGGAGAGACTGTCATTCATGCCAATGGCGGCGCACTTCTGCCCGGACTTCACGACCATCATATTCACATGAACGCGACTGCCGCAGCGCTGAACTCACTCAGTTGTGGTCCACCGGATGTGGCATCCGAGCAAGAGCTTGCCGACGCGCTTAACAAAGCCGCCGCCCAATTTCCCCTGCAATGGGTGCGCGGTGTCGGCTATTACCCATTCAAAGGCAATGAAGAGCACAATATTATTGACTGCGATTGGCTAGACAAGAACGGGCCTGACTGTCCGGTGCGCATACAACATCGAAGCGGACGCCTTTGGATTTTCAACACAAAGGGATTAGACGCATTAAACATGAAAGGCGCATTACTTAGTGATGATATCCACCGCACAGGTCATATTTATGATACGGACGCATCCGTGCAAGAGGCGCTGGCGTCTGACCCGCAAAACCTTTCTGACCTGATAGACATTCTACTGAGTTATGGCATTACAGGTGTCACAGAGGTTACACCACGCAACTCACCCGAAGATTTTTTGAATTACCTGAAACATACCGCGCCTTTAAAAATGACCATTATGGGCCGCCCCACACTTATTGATATGATAGATAAATCCACTGCCAGAGTGAACATTGGGCATGTTAAATTGCATTATCATGATCATGACTTGCCCTCTCTTGAGACGCTAACCAAAGAAATTGAAGAGGCTCACAGTCAGGGACGCGGGGTTGCTTCTCACTGCGTCACACATGCTGAACTGTTGCTGACACTTGCTGCAATTGAAGCTGCAGGCCCGAGTATAAAAGACAGAATTGAACACGCAGCCATCGTTACCCAAGAAGCACTGGATTGGATAAAGCAACTTAATATAGGCGTGGTAACGCAACCCAGTTTTATTGTGGCGCGTGAAGAGGCCTATCAGCAAGATATTGAACAAAACATGCATGCCAATCTTTGGCGGTTGGGCAGTTTTCAAGAAAAAGAAATTCCCCTTGCCGCCGGAAGTGATGCCCCCTTTGGTAGCTTTAATCCATGGCAGGCAATCCATGCCGCCATTCACCGTCCCGCCATATTTGATAAGGGCGAGGCATTATCAGCTGAAAATGCGCTTCGGCTCTACACAACAGAAGCGACCAATATGCGGATTCAAAGAAATATCAAAAAGGGGGTTGTGGCTGATTTGTGTTTGATGCACCAAAACAGAAACGTACTTTTTAAAGATCCCTCAAATGCAAAAGTGCATATGACATTGATTGACGGCAAGATTGTTTATAAATCCTGAGTCCTCACCCACAAATTAAGTCTCTTCATGTGTTTCAATCTTATCAATAAGTCCCCACGCACAAGCGGTTTCTGCCCTGATACGTTTCCCCGTTAAAGTCATATAAGCAGTTTTATGACGTCCAATCCGACGCGACACGCTCACTGTCCCGCCTGCACCGGGAATAAGCCCCATCGTAATCTCAGGTAATTGTATCCAAGCTTTTGAATGTGCCGTCACCTCATGGGC
The DNA here is from genome assembly GCA_002450335.1 of Rhodobiaceae bacterium UBA6963. Taxonomy (GTDB): domain Bacteria; phylum Pseudomonadota; class Alphaproteobacteria; order RS24; family RS24; genus Micropelagius. The sequence goes on along the minus strand of DJZB01000040.1, from coordinate 3,223 downwards.
AAAAGCTGCAAGTTCAAGACCTGCACCTATTGCAGGTCCATTCAGATGTGCTTTAACGTGAACAGGTTTATCCCGCCAGACCAATCTTGCCAGCAAACGCCCCGGAAGACGGATGCTACGAATCCAGTGGGCAGTAGCCGGGTTTGCAACTTGCCCAAATTCTGACAAGGCCCCACCAATCGAAAAGCTTTTGCCTGAAGCAGATATTGACAGCTTCTCAATGGCATCGTCTATCATAGCAAGTTCAAAAGCCTCACATAAAGCATCACGCAACATGATATCTATTTCGTTATGACTGTCAGGTGCGTTTAAGTTCACAATAAGGTGTTGTGCGTCCCGTGTCATCACAAGCGGATTGTATACAGCTTTTGTTTCAGGCGGGGTTTCTCTATTTGCCAACCATGTCTTGAACTCACCCCCCCCTTGTAAAAGCGCATAGGCAAAACTCTCAGCCGTTAATGCCGCCTCAAAATCCAAATTCTCTATCAATCGTAAATGTTGAGTCAGCACCAGAGAAGCAATTGGGAATTTCGTCACGTTTTGAGCGATAAAATCGGCATCTGATGGTGTATCCACTACGACATCGGCGGCATAGGACAAGTGGTCTGGGACTTTTTGTAACTTGTTAAATATAACGCAGACTACACATGGCAGTTCTGCAAGCCAGTGCGCCAATTCAGCAGATATATAATTATCATCAGCTTCTAATATCAAATAAGGATAAGAACTCTGGGGGCCAAAAAAATCACTCCCGAGCCCGGCTTCAAACAACGCCTCTAAATCCTTATAGTTCATCATATTGGTCTTTGAGACTGAGATGACTGCCCCCATGTGCGCATATCAATATTAATCAGTTTTAATTTGGCATGTTTTTATTTGACAGAAACATTTAATTCAATGAATATTCGAATTAGGTTCGTAAATTAAACAGGCAAAACTTATATATGTCAGCTCTGGAAACAATTAAATCAAGTTCGGTTGGTCGTCCCCGGATTCTGACCAAGGAGTTGATTTTGCAAACCGCAGTAAAACTTGGGCTTGAAAATCTCACACTCAAAGAACTGGCAAATGATTTGAATGTCGGCACTACTACCTTTTATCAATATTTCGACAGTCGGTCGGAACTCATTGAAGCCGCGGCAGTTTATGCATTGTCTGACATTCCGCTGCCACAGAACCCTGCGCTTGAATGGCATGAATATGCTTATGAATTTTTTGAAACAATCGTGGATATTTTGTCAGAAAACATCACCTATCTACAAAGCAGTCAGCATAATGACTATGGCCAGGGTGTAATTTTTGAACTTGCAGAAATTTTCCTGAAAGCCATGGCAGATAAAGGTCTGTCTCCGACACAAGGTTTCCGGGTTTATCAGGCCGTCTCGGATGTATCGATTGCCGCAGCTATTCAAAAATGGCGGCAACAGGCTCTATCCGGCAATTCAGCAACAGTTTACGAGTCGGTTCAAAGTGCTTTTAAAAATGTCGAGACAGGCAAGCTTCCTCATCTCGAAGCCGTGCTTGAGGATTATGCTAACCCGGCAAGCGAACATACTGACAGATTATTATTAACCTTTTTTGAGGCCATTGCGTCCGAAAGAGGTGAAAAGATTATCAATGCCAAATATCTGACAACCGCGAGTAATAACGGGGCAGATAATGGATAAATGTGATTATACGCATAAACAAAATTTGAATATTAACGAAGACCGGTTACTCGATACCGGATATAATTTTATCAAAGACCTTTAAGGGTTTAATTTAAGACGAAGTGGAGAGGTAAATATGTCAGCAGCAGAAGAGATTAAAGCATATAAGAGTATCCCCGATGTCGATGGGATACCATTTCTGGGTAACACCTTGGAAATGGCCAAAGACCCGGCGGCGTTATTCCTGAGAGCCTATAGAGACTATGGCCCGGTTTATCGTGTAAATGTTTTTGGTCGAAAACAGATTGTGATTGCAGGCCGAGAAGCAGCACTGTTCATGTCCACAAAAAATGGACGTGAAAGCCTTAGGTCGCGAGAATTTTGGGAGCCAATGAGAGAGTTTTATGGTGCTTCCAAAATGCTTACCCGTGAAGATGGTGATGTTCATCAACAACTTAGAGGTGTTATGCGAGACGGTTTCTCAAGGGAGGCTGTACGCGGGAGATATCATGAACTTTCAGCTACGATTGACGACTCAATTTCAAATAAATGGCAAAACGGAACAGATGTCCCTGTCGTTGAAGCCTTCCAGTATATGATTGTGCAAGAACTTGGCGAAATCCTGACAGGATCTGCGCCACTTGAATATGTTCGCGATATACGAGTAAACATTCTCTATATTCTGAACGTCCTGGTAACTCAAGTCAGACCAAAATTCTTTTTGGGATTGCCTGAATTCAAAAAAGCCAACAAGCGTGTTGAAGAGCTTAGCCGCGATATGATTATCGAATTTAAAGAGCATGCTGAAAACGGCACATTACCTAACAATCTTCTGGGTGACATTATGCGTGCGCATATTGAGCATCCTGATCTTGTGCCTGAAACAGATTTGTCCTTACTTCTGACTGGCCCTTATGTTGCCGGACTGGACACAGTGGCCAATACGCTTGCCGCTTGTGTTTATGGTATCCTCAGAACACCGGGGGTTTTGGAACGTGTGCAAAAAGAAGCAGATGCCCTTATGTCAAAGAAAACCGTCAAGGAAGACGATATTCGTGAATTGGTTGTGATTGGCGGTTGTATTCGTGAAGCTATGCGCATGTGGCCTATTGCTGTTGCCCAGATGAGAACTGCAACTAAAGACTTCGAATTTGAAGGTTATCTCATTCCTGAAAATGAGAAGCTTTATGTTGGCACTAGCGTATCTCATTTTATGCATGAATATTTTCCTGATCCTGGTCAATTTGATCCAGACAGATATCTAGATGAAAATGCTCAGCATATGCAACCGGGTGTGTATTCCCCATTCGGCAGAGGCCCTCATACATGTCTCGGGCAGAATCTAGCAGAGGTCCTAATGGGCGTGACTATCGCGCGCCTCTTCCACCGTCTGGATATGACATTGGAAAGTGAGGATTACATCCTCAAAACCAAATCATTCCCGACACCTGGTCCTGCAATGGACTTTAAGGTCAAAATAAAAGGCGAAAGAATGCCAGCTGATAAGCTGATACCTGAGGCTTAGTACAAATTAAATCTTAAGCAAAAGGGCGGTAATTTTGCCGCCCTTTTTT
>DJZB01000061.1 GCA_002450335.1 Rhodobiaceae bacterium UBA6963 | reverse complement strand
AAACAACTCATCAAAAAATGGGTCGGGTGACATGGTGAGAATATTCCCCTTAACGTCCGAGCGATGAGCATGTATCAGCGCCGCATCAAGATTAATTGCCGGCATGGCAACGAATGTTTCACCATCCTCATAAGGGCTATCAATAAGCTTAAAGCCCGGTTGATTAATAACATCTGTACCGATACCGATACGGGTCGGCAAAAACGGCAAATCCATCGCTGCGGCACGTAAGCCCCAATGCAGCATACCTTCATCCAATTCCCAGACTTCAATCTGTCCCGATTGACGAGCAGCTCGAAAATGTGGGTCAAGCGGATACTGGTCAAGACTTACAAAAGCAAAAATCAACTTTTTAACTTTACCTGCGGCGCATAAGAGCCCGACATCCGGCCCTCCATAAGAAACCAGCGTCAAATCTTTAAGGTCGGATTTAAGGATCTCACGAACCAGCGCCATGGGTTTCCTGCGTGTCGCCCAGCCACCAATACCTATTGTCATCCCATCTTCCAATCGGCTGATTATCTCGGATGGTGTTTCTACTTTACTGAAATCATCGCTTGGTTCTGTGCTCACCGGATGCTCCTTTTAGTTTCTTGTTCAACAGTCACATTCCAAAAAAGAAGAAGTCTGCTGAAAGACATTCTCGACTTAGAGTGGTTAACAAAACTTCTCACTACAATCAATCAGATTGCCGTTTTATTTACTGTCGTCTAGGGATAACAAATTTGCCGGACACTCCTGACAGCATTTTGCGCACGCTCTATAACGGACTCACCCGACAGAATGGCATCCTCTTGAGGTATCTCAACACTCATCTGACAATGAGCCGGCAGTGCCGCTATAAATCCGGGTATATCAAAACCACCTTCCCCAGCAAGAGATCGTTGCGCCGAGGCTTCTTCGTCCCTCGTCAGATGGGGTTCAAGAGGCGCATCGCAAATCTGGGCGAAGAGAATAAAGGCATCCGGCGCGGCTTTCAAATCCTCCAGCGCCGCCCCTGAGCGCATGAGATGGAGTAAATCAACATTCACGCCGACCTCATATGGTCTATCCGCTAGGTTAACCAGCGCCAAAGCATCTTCCAATGACACAATTTGAGAAGCAGGGAAGAATTCCACAACGACTTTCAATCCGTGGTGCATAGCCATTTCGGCAAATGTTAGAAAATTATCCTCACGGCGTGCATCATCTCTGTCATAAACGAGCGCGTTGACAAACTCAGCTTCCAAAAAGGCTGCGCATTCAAGCCCGGGCAGGAAGTCCTTGACGTTTGTTCGCCCACCCAGTGTGAAGGGATAAGCCATATCCAGCTTGACAGATGATGCTTGCATAGCCGCTTTGAGGTCGCGTTGCTCGGCAGAGCTACCAATCAGATTAAACTCAGGCATGCGAGGCAGAACCTCAAGAGACTGCATAAACAGGCAAAAGCTCTCACATTGTGTCGCCTCTGCCGCCCGCACCAAATCAATGGGAGTCGTATCTGTTACGGTGAGATGATCAAGCGCCAGTTTCATCAAGATAAAGGCACGCTAGGATTTTTTGCTTCTCATCTCAGTCATTTGAGCCTGACATGTGCCGAGCAGCTATGTACCCAAATGTCAAAGCCGGACCAATCGTTACCCCTGCACCGGGATAGCTCTCTCCCATGGAAGATGCAGCATTGTTTCCAATCGCATAAAGCCCATCGATTGGTTCACCATTCTTCTTAATGACTTGTGCTTTGTCATTGGTCAAAAGACCGCCATTTGTGCCAATATCCCCAGGATAGATAGGCATGGCGTAATAAGGCCCTTTAGACAACGGACGCAAATTCGGATTAGGTTGTTGGCGTGGGTCACCATACATGCGGTCATAGGCGGCCTCGCCTCTGTGAAAATCAAGATCAACCCCTTTTGCGGCATTTTCATTAAAGCGCGCCAACGTGGTGGCCAGAGAGGACGGGTCAACATCAATTTTTTGAGCCAATCCCTCAATCGTGCCGGCTTTTTTCAAAATCGACCTGATACCTTTTTTATGCAACCAGTTTGGCACAATCGGATAAAGCGGCCCCATCGGAAATGTCTGACGATACTTATTGTCAAAAATCATCCAGCTTGGGGAACTGTCGCCATGCTCTTTATGACGGCGTGCCATATCCTGCCCGGTAACATGATAAGAGGCCGCCTCATTGAGATAACGTTCACCCTTTTGGTTAACCATGATACAGCCCGGTAGAGCGCGTTCAATGGTTGATAATCTGCCTCTGTCTTCGCCGGGAATATAAAATACAGGTGCAGCCCATGTAGACTGCATATTCATGGTATCCGCATCAATCGCCATACCTGCCCGAATGCTATCCCCCGTATTGGATGTAACACCGCCAGAGTAAGGAGCATTTGGATAAAGCGGGAGGTTTTCTTCACGCATTTGAGCGTTTTTCTCAAAACCACCGGCAGCCAAAACGACACCTTTTCGGGCTTTAACCCTTATATCCTGACCTTTGTGATTAACAATAGCACCTTCGACCTTGCCACCGGCCTCAATAAGCTCCACCAATGGCGACTCGAGCCAAAGCGGGACATTCTTTTCATTCAGTGCCATCCGCAAACCACCTGCCAGAGAATTACCCAGTGTAAGTCGGCGGTCTTTTCGTGATGTGAAACGGAAAGGCAAATCCAGCCAGTAACGTGCAAGGCTTTTGACCAAGCCGATAAACCAGCCTGGTTGACGGTAGAGAATAGCGTGGGTCTCATCAAAGTGCCAGTTAAGATAACCAAACAGACTTGCGGCAGGATTGGCAAAGCGAAGCGTACGCACATCTTTGCCTAAATCACGCCCGTGCAAGGGTAAAGGCATATGGGTCCGGAAGCCTTCAGGCGACCCGCCGGGGTTTTCTGCATGATAATCCGGATAAGGAAAAGCAAGATAATCTACTGGTGTGTTATCGACGAGCCATTTCAACATGGGCGCGGCCTGATCGATATAGGCTCGGATGTTTTCATCCGGAACATTATCCGCAGACAAGGCACGGATGTATTTATAAGCATCGTCTAAATTGTCATCAAACCCCGCCTCTTTAGCAATGTGACTGCCCGGGATCCAAATACCTGCGCCTGATGTCGCAGAGCTCCCGCCCCAGAGTGGTGCTTTTTCAATAATCAAAACGTCATTTCGGTTGCTTGCAGCGACAAGCGCATTCAACATGCCCCCCGCGCCTGAACCAACAACCAAAACATCTACTTCTTTATCCCATCCCTCTGCCATTGGTCAGAATCCTCTCCGTTATCTTTCCAAAACGAAACGGTATTTTTTTACCGTTAATCGAACGGAAACGATTAAAGCCTGAACGCAAAAAAATAGCAACGTGACAAGTTGAGCCTGTTCAGCTTTACTGGAAGTTGCAGACCCTCCAAAATCCATGAATTAAAAGGAGGGAGCAAATTGGGATGGTAAATATGCGTTTAGAAATTGACACAAGCGCACCTGTGCTTGTGACGGGGGCAACAGGGTTTTTAGCTGGATGGGTGGTTAAACAACTTGTCGATGCAGGGGTAACCGTTCACGCGACCGTTCGAAACCCCAAGGATAATGCCAAATGTGGCCACCTCAAAACTTTGTCGAATATTGGTAAAGGCAAAATAGTTTTGTTCAAAGCCGATTTGCTGGACGATGGTAGTTTTGCAGAAGCCATGAAAGACTGTCGGGTCGTTATCCATGTAGCCTCGCCCTTTATCACCAATTATAATGATGCTCAAAATGACCTTTTAGAACCTGCAATTCGCGGCACACAAAATGTTCTCAACACGGCTTGTTCAATGCCGAGTGTTGAACGTGTTGTGCTGACAAGCTCATGTGCAGCAATATGTGGCGACTCGATTGACTGTCAGGATGCTCCAAACGGCATATTGACTGAAGATGTTTGGAACACAACGTCCTCGGAGACACATCAACCCTATTCTTTTTCCAAGGTTAGCGCAGAAAAAGCGGCATGGGACATTGCTGACGCGCAAGATAAATGGCGCTTGGTTGTCATAAATCCGGGCTTCATTATCGGACCAACACTTTCAGGCCAATCAACTTCGGCGACCCATGATCTTATTGGCGGCATGGGAGACGGGCGAATGAAATCCGGTGTGCCGGCCATTCAAATCGGCACGGTTGATGTTCGTGACGTTGCAGATGCGCATATTCGTGGCGCATTCCTGGACGAAGCAAGCGGCAGGCACATAGTTTTCAAAGACGTTGTTTCATTTCTCGATCTTGCCTTGATGTTGTCGGATAAATTTGACGCGGGTTATAGCCTCCCCAAAAAAGAATTACCAAAATGGCTTGTATGGCTCATCGGGCCATTGGT
>DJZB01000046.1 GCA_002450335.1 Rhodobiaceae bacterium UBA6963 | reverse complement strand
TCTAATAGGTATAACGTCGAAAAACCGACTCGCTTCAAAAGCGAGAGATAAAATAATTCCAATCGTCGTTAAAATCGCGACACCCGATGCCAGTTGCATCAGGCGCTTAATGATAACCTCAACCTTATCCCGTGCCGCAAAACGTGGGGATATATGACGAGCTGACAACACAAAGCCTGCAACCGCCGTGGCGATGGTAACAACATAAAGGAATATATTGGCACGAATAATTAATGCGCTGTAATAGCCCAGAGCCTGACGTATTTCAGGCTCAACAAATTCAGCCTTAAGGACACCATCGTAAAGAGCTTCCAACTTGGACACGAAAATACTGAGCAAACGTGGATCGGTCTCGCCTGTTAATCTTGTGATCTCTGAAACCAGCAATGACGATATGACCATTGGAGCAAAAGTCAGCCAACAAAGGATAACCGCCAAGGCTGGCAACAGCACACACATGGACATAAAAAGACCATGAAAAGTAGTAAGAGAGTGTTGTTTAACACGCCCTTCGCTTTGAGTTTGAGCCGACGCACTCATCAGCTTACGTATGCGCGACCGGCCATAAATATTGGCACCCAATGGCATCAGAAAAATCAGAGCCAGAAACATCAAACCAATGAGTTCCAAAATTATTACCTCTGTTCAAATCCCGAAGTATCGTAGGCGTTTTTCCCCACCATCAGGACGGTTTAACGCGCATGCAAATTTTACAATTCCAGTTTTTTTAATGAAACAGCCTGCGTCCGAATGGCATCGCGCTCTTCTTCAAAGAGGGGGATGAGGCCTTTATCAAGAAGATAACCTTCTTCACCAAACGCATTCTCACTGGTGAATTCCTCAATAAAAGCTTTGATACCCGGAACTGTACCGATATGGGCATGCTTCACATAGAAATATAGTGAACGGGAAATATTATATTGTCCGTCTGCAATATTTTCGAAACTTGGCGCGATGCCATCAACATTAGCACCTTTGAGCTTATCTGCATTTTGTTCGAGAAAACTATAGCCAAAAACACCGACAGCATCAGGATTGGCGATTAATTTATTAACCATCAGATTATCGTTTTCACCGGAATCAATCCATCCGCCATCTTCACGAACGGTATGAACAATTCGCTTCCATTCGCTCTTATTTGATTTCTTTAGTGCATTAAGCGTTGAGAAAGCTTTAGCCCCCCCTTGCATCGCCAGTTCCTGAAACGCATCACGGGTACCGGATGTTGGTGGCGGGCCAAGAACTTCAATTTTCTTGGCAGGCAGAGACGGATCAATATCGCTCCACATTTTGTAAGGGTTCTCAACCAACGCACAATCACTCTCACAACCAGGCGCAGGCACCTTGGCAGCAGTCGCCATAAAAATGTGCTTCAGACTGAGATTAAGCGTGACGGCAGATTTGAGGTTTGCCACGACAATGCCATCATAACCGATAACCACTTCAGTCATCGCAATGCCTTTGGACTGGCAATTATCGAATTCGCTCTTTTTAATACGTCTTGATGAATTCGTGACATCCGGGTGTTCTAAACCGATACCGGCACAGAAAAGCTTTAATCCGCCACCGGAGCCAGTAGACTCGACGATAGGCGTTTTAAACTCTGTGTTCCGGCCAAATTGCTCAGCAACAGAAGTTGAAAATGGAAAAACCGTAGACGAGCCAACGATCACAATTTGATCCCGCGCCATGGCCACAAATGTTGATCCCAAAAGAATGAATGATGCAATCAAAAGATTCGAAATTAATTTGGTAAGATTTGGTTGAAACGCTTTTATCACAGGCATTTTTGCCTCCAGTTATTTAATTTTAGTAATTAACATGACCTTATTGATATTACAGAAGTGTGACAAATTCATAAAAAGCATCTACGCGTTACATATAACTGCAAAAATACAGTAAAATCATGTGGATGACCCGCCAAATGCGGTCATTTCAGTGTTTTTGATTAATAACCATTAAATCGGAAACTTAAGCACCTATTATCGGGAAATAAACTGAGAATATGGTCTCGCCACCTAAATCACTAGTGATTTGCAAACGCCCTCTATGGCGGTTCACAATATGTTTCACAATTGCAAGCCCAAGCCCTGTACCGCCCAACTTACGTGTGCGGGCTTTATCCACGCGGTAAAATCTTTCCGTGAGGCGGGGTAAATGAATTTCCTCAATACCCTCCCCTGAATTGACGACACTTATAATCATCATTTTTTTGAGTTCGTCCGTTTCAAGAATGATTTTAACCGTTGAGTCTTCGTAACCATATTTAATGGCATTCTCCAAAAGATTATGCAGCACCTCACTCAACTCGTCTTTTTTCCCCAAAACAATCGGGCTAAGTGATTGCGGCAAATTGTTTGACAGCTCAATATTCATGCCACGTTGCGCTGCCCTATAGGATGTCAAACCGGCAACCTCATTAATCACATCTACCATCTGCACATTATCATTGGGGTGCAGATGCTCTTGCGCCTCAACGCGCGATAGCGACAACAAACTATCAATCAAACGCTGCATACGCGCCGCCTCTTCCTGCATAATGCCAAGAAATTCAACCCGCGCCTTAGGGTCATCCGCAGCCGTGGTCTGGAGAGTTTCAATAAAACCGGTCAGAGCTGTGAGCGGTGAGCGTAATTCATGGCTCACATTAGCGACAAATTCGGATCTGATTTTATCAAAGCTGAAACGAGCCGTGACATCATTCATAAAAACCAAACAATGGTCACTCGGAAAAGGAACAAATTTGACAACATATTCATGCTGGACATCATCATAGCGCAGGTAGGTAAGAGGGCTCGCTTCACCAAATTCATTTATGCTGTTGAGGGCTTGGTTAATGTCTGGATGGCGTAAATAATATTCAAGTGGCTGGTTTAAAATGCGCGCGCCAAGAACGTTAAGAGCCGCTTGATTGGCTTGAACAACTTCTCCATTTGGGTCAACAAGTATCAGCCCGCCATCAATCAACAAGTCAAAATTATCGAATAATTTCTGGGGGTCTGTTGTCATTTTTAAACCGGATGCCCATGCATGAAGGTATATGATTACATAGTAACCCTTTTACCATAAAGCGACAGGAAACTTTAAATTAGGCTCAAGTAATCGGCCAAATCAATCTTCATACCACTTTTTAGGTGGAGAATTACGGGCAGATTTGCGAGGACGCGGCGGTGAACTCCGTCCGGCATTCATCTCTTTGGTAGAGACAGAGGCTTGCTTCTTAGTTGCAGGCTTCCTCTTAGAAACCGGAGCTTTTTTGGGTGTTTCAACGCGTTCGGCAATATCACTCTTGAAGGGAATTTTTTCGCCAATAGACTTTATGATATCCGGATTAAAAAGCGTTTTATTCAATGTGTCACGAACTGACGACAGAGAGGCACTTATTGAAGCTGATATTTTTTGAGCAACCGGAACAACTGTCACTTTCGGCGCGGCAGCATCTTGAAGAGCATCAACTTTGGACACCTCCCCGACATTTTCTTCTGTTTTTTCTTCTTCAGCAGGAGGTGCAAAGATTAACTCCTGTGAAGATTGATCCTCTTGAGATGCAAAGGTATTTACCTCATTGGTTTCAGCAACGCCGTCGGCTTGTGTTGGCTTATCAAGCGAAGGCGAGACCATAGCTCTCGCATCAACACTCTCAATCGTCCGCGCAGCATTCTTACGAATATTGCGGCGGATTTCGACAAATGTCATATGCACGCCTCGGCTTAATACCAAAATCAGAATACGCAGACTATCTGCCAGCATGCCTATAATATCGAGAATTGTTTCAATAACAAACCGCAGTAAATAGACCAGCGCGCGCGCAACATAAATAAAGCCATCGCCTGTACGTGCCGCAATCTCAATGAGGCTTTGCCCAAATGCCTTGATCAAACTTGAGAAACGCAGGAACATCATGACAATAACTTTGCCCGACCGGCTGCGGCGTTGGCTTCTTATCTGTCTGTCTTCCGACAATACGAATGAAATAAATGCCAGGAATGTTCCCATTGTGGCAACAATAAGTGCTGTAGATCCAAACCACAGGGTAGAAACAAATTTGACTTTCTCTTCGGGCAAATCCGCAACATCAAAACCGCGCGCTCTTGCCCGCGTAAAGCTCTCACTCCCGGCCGGTAAAAGCGCACTATCTTTGAAACACCAGTCTTCAAGGGTGCCGCAGACAATCGCAGTAAGCTGATAAACTTGCACTTTTTCGACTTTTTCACGGTAAACTTTGCGAAGTTCATTACTTCTTGTAACCAGATCGCTCTTTTTTTCCTGTAAAGCCGGGATTAACTGTGCCTGTGATCCGGACATTTCGAGCGAGGCCTGTTTTTGGACATTAATCTCGCCTATCTGTCTGTCAATTTGGGTGTTAATAGTTTCAAGCCTTTTTGCATAATCGGCTTTTGAGTTGGCAATCAACTTTTGAACTGTCTCTATTTGAGTGTTACGCACCTGCGAAAGCCGCTCGGACTGGGACGCAATGATTTTGCGCAAGCGGTCCTGCTCAGTTGACAGGCTCCGCTGTCTGGTTTCAAAGCTGGATATTGAAACACGCAGTTCCTCATCGCGTTGATTTTCCAGCTTGGCTATGGCAGCACTTAAATCGTCAATCTGACTGTTACTGGCAGAGTTAATTTCTCTTACAATCTGTGACCGACCAAAAAAGAAGTCATCCGTGCTTTCAATCTGCTCTTGCCTGTTTTCATTGATGCCTGAAATTTGAACTTTGATTTCATCAATTTGCTGCTTGTAACGGCTGTTAATATTACTGACAGCATTCTGCCTAAGACGCGTCACATCTTGAATGGCAGCACTTAAAAGGGTTATTTCTTCTCTCAAAACTTCACCGGCATTTCCCATATTTTGCGTCTGCAAACTATCCAGCCGTGCAGTCAAAGTTGTTAGGGTTTCATTATGCTCACGTGCAGCAATATCAACGCGACGCTTGCGATCAGCCTCAAGATTCTCGATTGGCATGGCAAATTGCTGACGTATTTGCTGAGGTGTCATTGAGGTGAAGCGATTTATATCACGATCAAGGGTCTCAATGGCATCAAGAACCTCATATCTCTCATTCACAAGTTGACGCGTCTGCTGTGTGATGTTGGTATTTTGCTGGATTAGGGCATTGAACATGGTCTCAAATGTGACAAATGTCAGTGCTGTGAGACCGGCAATAAAAGCCAGTGTCATCCCCAGACGATTTGAAATACGCGAGTGATACAGCCCGGATGCGAGATAAATTTTGGTAGGCTCTAAAATAGCAATAACTACAAATGGTAAAGCACCCATAACTGCTCGCGTGTGCACCCCGAAATCTCTCTCAGCTTCAGGGATATTCACAAAAACAGAAATACCTTGAGAAAAGGCAATAAAAAGTCCGATAATCGCAGCGACGATTTCAACAACCCATGCTGTAATATAAACAGTTCTTCCGAGATTATAGCTTGAGCTGATACTCGGATTTATATTGGGCGTAGCCGCAGATACCATGTTTCCGGGGCTTACAGAAGCCTCGGCAGGTTTTTTGGCTGTTGAAGTCTTACCCCTTGCCATTGCAAAACTCCTAATACATTACGCAACATTGAGAGCATTACATGGATTAAATGACTTAACAACAGAATTTGGATTGAAATTATCACCACTTCTGAGGCGCAAAAAATTAAAATTTAGTGTAGCTTACACAAAGCGAAACTATAAATATAAAGGCGTAAAATGTCAGAACAGTTTGGGTATTATAAACCCGGTGGTGTTACGGTTTTTTTAGAATTTTTAAGAAAACTTGGCATAAGCAGGGGAGCTGTTCGTCGGCAAATTCAAAAAATTTGGAAAAACCGAGGATATGAAATCGTCGATGCGACAATCCACGGCATCAAATACCGTTTAAATATTCGAGATAATACGACAGACGGAAAAATCCTTACAACATCAAAATTTTATGACTTCCAAGAAATTGATGCCCTTGCTCAAGCCGCTGACACATCCCAGCTAGATAAAGTTTTTTTAGATATCGGCGCCAATACCGGACATTACTCTTTGAGTTTAGCACAGCGCGGGTTTACCAAAATTATTGCAATTGAACCCAACCCCCCAACGCTGGAACTTTTATCCTTTAATGTAAAAATTAATAATCTGGACCCGGTTATCTCCATTGTCCCTTTATGTATTGGCGATGGCACAAAAGTCCCTTTTTACAGCGGCAAAGGCCTCGGCACCGCAAGCGTTTTCAAAGAAGATGGGGATGACAGCCCTCCTATTTATGTTGAGTCCGAAACGCTCATAAATATTTTGAAAAACCAAAATATAACAAAAATAGACGCGCTGAAAATTGATATTGAGGGCTTTGAAGATCGCGCCCTATTTCCGTTTTTTGATGAGGCGCCCAAGAGCCTCTGGCCAACATGTATTGTGATAGAGCCAAATAGCACATCATGGGAAAAAGATATTTTAAGCCGATTGGAAACACTTGGTTACGTTAGAACCGGGAAAACCCGTGGCAATGTTATTCTGAACCGAGCTTAATTGTTTTCAAGCATCTCATAGAAACGATAAATCTCTTCAGCAGCATTAATATCTTGTGCGCCCTGCCCCAATATCTCGCCAAAATACATAAAAGGTGACGGCACGACATGACCTGACCCCTCAAGCTGGTAAAGTGCAATATGTTTCTGCCCTGCACGTAAAAAGCGGGTCACTTTGGTATCAGGATTACCATCCAATTCAGCAAAATGAGTTGTAATCTGCTCTTCCTGTGAAGCTTCAGCGAGGCCAGCCCAGTAGTTTAATGTCTCATCTGACGACAAAACCTCACCTCGGCTTGCATTGCCCAGCACTTCAACCAAGCCACCCAAATAGGGATTAATTGGATCTTTGGTGCCGTTAAAAATAGACATATGCACCGGCTTGCCTGATTTGGTGCAATCCAGATTAGCATCCACAGGCATATTCGCTGCAATCGGCACGGCAATAAAAATACTTTCCGGCGCTTCCATTGCCATTCGATAAACCATGTGACCACCATTTGAAAAACCCGTCACAATCACCCTTGACGTATCAATGCCATAATCTGTTTGCAAACGCTCAATCATCGTTTTCACAAAACTGACATCGTCGATGTTTTCGACATTCGCCGCATAGCTCGCACTGCCTCGGCAGTCATTCCAGTGATTTTCATAACCATCAGGATAGACAACCAAAAACCCATGCGCGACTGCCAGATAATCAAAGTCGTAGCCTGATAAATCACGCATATTTTTGCCCGATCCCATGGAACCATGGAAATAAATGACGACAGGAGCATTACCTTTGAGGCTATCAGGCTTGAACACATGATAGGCGCGTTCCTTTCCATCAACAGCTAAGCTGTGTTCTTCCAGAACACCGTTCTCAGGTGCTGACCGCAGAGCATAAAACGCTATCTTGTCGGCTAATAGATAATAAGCAAAAGCCAACAATGTTGCGAACACTATAATAATGATGACAATATATCTCATGATTTTTCCCGGAATTATGCTCCATAAAGGAGGTTATTAATCTGGTTGGGAAAGTGGCGCACCGGGGAAGATTCGAAC
>DJZB01000041.1 GCA_002450335.1 Rhodobiaceae bacterium UBA6963 | reverse complement strand
ATCCCACTTTAACGGCAACCATCTATCCAGTTCAGCCTCATAATCTTGAAGCAAAGGTGAGGAGATTGGATAAACCATCACCCCTTCACCGGGCGTCATAATGCCAACAATACGATCACCGGGAAGGGGGAAAGTATCAGGCGCAAATTTTATGGCTGAGAAGGAGTCGCCGCCAATAACTGGAGCGTTTTTCTTTCCATCACTCCCCACTTTCGACGTAATGGCATTTAACGCTGTTACGAGCATTCCAGGTGATTTTTGGTCCGGATATACTTTCCTGAAAACCTCAGTACCTGAAACCTCACCTCCACCAACCATTGCATAAAGGTCATCGAGGGTTTCACAATCTAATGGCACTAATGCGCGTTCAAGGTGGTTATCATCATTACTTTTCTTTTCAGCTTGAAACACACTCGCAATGATTTCGCGCCCGGTTCTGATATGTGCCAGATGTTCATTCTCGCGGAGATGATGACGTATAGCCGCGCGCGCTTTGCCGGTCACCACAATGCTTTCCCAATTTGCTGAAGGTAACTGCCCTTCGGCACGAATAATTTCCACCTCATCGCCATTGCGCAAGACAGTTCTAATGGGGGTGATATTCCCGTTCACCCGTGCGCCCGCACAGCTGTTACCAACTTCGGTGTGAACCGCATAGGCAAAATCAAGCGGTGTTGCCCCTTTTGGCAGGGCGATAATTCTACCCTTGGGGGTGAAACAGAAAACCTGATCATGGAAAAGTTCCATTTTGGTATCTTCGAGAAATTCCTCGGCTGTATTTGCGATTTTTAGCTGGTCGACAAGCTCCTGAAGCCACTTAAAAGGTTTAATGTCCTCAAAAACTTTTCTTCTTTCATCGTCGCTGTCCTTGTAAAGCCAATGGGCAGCGACACCGTTTTGCGCAATCGTATGCATCTCGGACGTACGGATTTGAATTTCAACACGCTGACGGTTCGGGCCGATTATCGTGGTGTGAAGCGAACGATAATTATTTGTTTTAGGAACCGAGATGTAGTCTTTAAAGCGTCCCGGAACAAATTGCCATTTCCTATGAACGGCACCGAGCGCTCGATAACAATCAACTTCACCATTAACAATAACACGGAAGCCAAAAATATCTGAAAGTTGTTCAAGAGAAATAGATTTATTTTCCATTTTTCGCCAAATAGAAAACGGGCTTTTTTCACGGCCCTCCACAGCCGCCTCGACCCCTTCCTCGGTAAGCAAGTTTTTTAAATCATAAGCGATACTGTCCAGCATATCGCTACGCTCGGCTTTAAGAGCGACAAGCTTATCAGAAATCAAACTGTAACCTTGCGGTTTCAGCATTTTAAACGAGAGATCTTCGAGTTCTTCACGAAAAGATTGGATACCCATACGCCCGGCAAGCGGCGCGTAAATCTCGAGTGTCTCTTGTGCGATACGCTGTTTACGTTTTGGATCCTGAATATAATGCAATGTTCTCATATTATGCAGTCGGTCTGCCAACTTGACAATCAGGACGCGAATATCATTTGCTGTCGCCACCAATAGCTTACGGAAATTTTCTGCCTGTTTATTTTGGTCAGCTGTAAGCTCAAGCTTAGAAAGTTTGGTGACGCCATCAACAAGTTGGGCAACTTCTTCACCAAAAAGCCTCTGCAACTCTTCATAAGTTGCATCCGTATCTTCCAGCGTATCATGGAGCAGACCTGTGACAATGGTTGGCTCGTCGAGCTTTAATTCTGTTAGGATACCCGCCACTTCGACTGGATGAGAAAAATAGGGATCACCGGACGCGCGTTTCTGGTCACCGTGTTTTTTTACGGTGAACACATAGGCTTGATTAAGAAGGTTTTCATCAAGATTACTGAGATAGCCTGAGACTTTATCAACAAGCTCAAATTGACGCATCATTTTAGCGTCCTCCTAAAGTTGCTTTCAGGAGTCTTAGTAATCGTTACCCTTGTCATGATTGGAACTACTGCTGGATCCTTTAGAGGCCATTTGCTCCATTTCCTGGAGAGCAGCAAGAATATCTTCTTCAGCCATTGGTGGCGCAGAGACTTCTTGTGATGCGTCGTCACCTACTTCACCGTCTACATCGGCGTTTTCAGCGGGTGCAAGTTGCGGGGTCATAACTTGCATATCGGTTTCCGGCTCATCAACATCCACCTGACGTTGCATGGAGGACACCAGTTGCTCACGCAAATCATCCGGCTCAAGTTTTTCATCGGCTATTTCGCGAAGGGCAACGACCGGGTTTTTATCATTGTCACGCTCAACTAGAATTTCAGCGCCGGCAGACATACTGCGTGCGCGGTGAGCAGAAAACAGGACCAATTCAAAGCGATTGGGAATTTTGTCAACACAGTCTTCAACGGTCACACGTGCCATACTTAAACTCCTGGAAATAATTAGCTAGCCTTGTTAAGTCATTCAAAAGCAAACTTCAGTTTATTGAAACATGATTTTCGATGATTAACAATTTGATAGAAGTTTAGTTACTTCTATTTTGGTCATTTCGCAAGAAAAAACACCTATATTTTCACTATTTTAAGCCGTTCTGTGACGCTTAGACCATTCCAGAGGGCGCTAACTGACTTGCCGGATTTAGGATCCCGCCATTCCGGTGCAACATCCATAAGTGGCCGAAGGACAAATCCGCGCTTTGTAAGCTCATGATGAGGAAGGTTTAAACGTCCCTGAATCATATGCCCGTGCCAGTCCAGCACGTCTAAGTCAAGCGTGCGTGCCCCCCATTTAACACTTCTCTGACGCTCGAATTGATTTTCGATAGCCTGAAGTCTGTCCAAAAGACCATGGGGCATCAAAACACTGCTCAGCCGCACGACTAAGTTTACATAATCTGCCTGCCCCGGCGGGCCGACTGGCGGTGTATTATAAAAATTAGAACAGGCAAGAATTTTCATTCCATTTGATTGCAGAGCATTAAGGCTTTCTCTCACGGTCTCAATCGGCGCGCCCACTTTGCCTGATAGATTGGAACCAATGCCCACAAGTATCATCTGACTTTCCAGTTTTGCTGACCGTTTTCGGCCCAATAAACAAATATCGCTTACAGCTTATCAAATACAAAGACAAATCATAAAGCGGCATAGGGCTGTTTCAAAACATCAAATGGCCTGTTAAAAAGTATTATGAATAATCCTACCAACTTAAAGCCCGAGGCAGATAGAGACTGCCTGCTATGTCCTCGCCTCGCAGACTATCGTCAGGCCAACCAAACAGACCATCCCGACTGGTTTAATGGCGCAGTACCTTCTTTCGGGCAGGAGAATGCCGAGGTGTTAATTGTCGGCCTCGCCCCGGGTGTGACAGGTGCCAACCGAACGGGACGGCCTTTTACAGGCGACTGGGCAGGTGATTTACTATATACCACACTTGCAAAATTCAATCTTTCAGAAGGTCAATATGATAGGCGACCGGATGATGGATTGAGCCTTAAAAAAGTGATGATTACGAATGCGGTTCGCTGTGTGCCGCCGCAAAACAAACCGACCCCTGCAGAGATAAAAACTTGCCGTCCTTTTCTGAATGCCAGAATGAATACCTTACCAAATTTAAAAATCATTCTCGCATTAGGTAAAATCGCACATGACAGCACCATTGCAGCATTGGGTTTACGCTTGAAGGATTACCCCTTCGGTCACGCAAATCGACATGACATCCCCAAAGATGACACCACCGCCCGAGCACCGGTCATGTTCGATAGCTATCACTGCTCGCGTTATAATACGAATACCCGCAGACTGACACCTGAGATGTTTGAGAATGTGTTCGAGAAAATCTGCGCGGAGCTGGACTAAACCATAAGACCCTATTTGTTCTGGTGCAGATGATAAGCATCAAGAATTTTCGCAACGATTTCAGGGGTGGCATTGCGTGGTTCGTATGGCCAACTCTCAAGCTTTCCTTCAAAAGGCTTTACATAATCCTGCACTAACAGTTGTTCATAAAAACGGTTAAAGCGACGCGAGTGGCCGCGCAGGAAATAAACCTGAACCGGCACGCCCGCGAAGCAGGCTTCACCAACCATATTAACACTATCGCCCGTAACGATAAGCTGATCAGCGAGACCCAATATTGCCTTATAGGGATTGTCCCCCTTGCCATGCCATAAATAGTTATCATGACCAGCGAGTGTCTTTTTCAGAATATCCGCATAATCTTGAAGGGAGCGGCTCGACAGACTGATAAGCAATCTATGCCCCTGTTGGGCTAATAACAGAAGATTTTCAGCAAGCTTTTGCATTTCTGATGGGTCAAAATCATAAAACTTATTTGGCCCACCAATCATAACCCCGACGCATTTCCCCGTAACGGCTGGTGAGGCAAGACGGTCATGCCAGTTTGACGCTTCATTCTTTAAACTCTCATGGGTTAACCCATGCGGCCCCAGAATTGTTGTCATGACATTGTCACCGGCAACCTCGTCATGTGCAGGCGCCCAAACAAAATCAAATGCTCTTGGATGAATGATTGGGTTTTGTAAAAACACCGTAAAACATTGACCTACCGACCGGCGCTTAATATACCGCGCAACCGGAACAGCACGACGACCACAAGCAATAACCATATCAGGAAATGGCGGGTTAAATCTTTCATCACCCGCTACACCCAACTCTGCTGGCTTATAGGGCGCGAAGGCGTTCCACGGAAATGACAGATTGGCGTGATAGAAAGTTACATCTTCACTTAGGGCTTGAGCTATTGACTCAAGCTGAACGTCATTCCCTTTACTCCCACTGGAAACACCCCAGATTTTCATTGTTGTATTGCCATAAAGACTATCAGCCTTTTTCTCGCATCAGCCTGGCTTTATCGCGTTGCCAGTCGCGACGTTTTTCATTGTCGCGTTTATCAGCCTTTTTACGGCCCGTCCCCAAACCGATTAAAAGTTTGGCGATGCCATTATCATTAAAATATAACTTCAAAGGTACGACTGTAGCGCCGGCACGTTGAACAGCCGCTGCCAGTTTGCTGATTTCTCTGCGATGCAAAAGAAGTTTTCGCGGCTGAGTGGCCTTGTGATTAAATCTGTTACCTGCATGATATTCAGGAATGTCCGCATTAATCAGATGTGCCTCGGCTTGATCAAGTTGAACATATGCATGGGCCAGATTTGCTTTTCCCTGACGCAGACTTTTGACTTCAGTACCCTGCAAAATAAGGCCCGCCTCAATTGTATCCTCTATCTGATAATCATATCGCGCGCGCCGGTTTTCAGAAATAACACCTGAAACACCGTCAGCCTTTTTTTTGCGTCCGCCATTTTTTGCAGACATCACAGCCCCCGTTATGCCAATCCGGCATGAATAAGAGCCTGCCGAACCGCTTTTTTGGTCGGCTCGGTCACAGGCACAAGCGGCAAGCGCAACTCTTCAGAACACAAGCCAAGCTCTGCGGCTGCAAATTTTGCTGGTGCAGGGCTGGCTTCCAGAAACAACGCATGGTGGAGCGGCATAAGTCTATCTTGAAGCTCAAGCGCTCTAGACATATCACCAGCAAGACACGCCGACTGAAATTCAGCACACAGAGTCGGCGCCACATTGGCGGTTACGGATATACACCCAACGCCGCCATGCGCGTTAAAACCCAGCGCCGTGCCGTCTTCTCCTGAAAGCTGAATAAACTTCTCACCACAAGCCTGTCTTTGCAGACTGACCCTATTAAGGTCGCCGGTTGCATCTTTAACACCGGCAATATTCGACAAGTTAGATAAAGCCGCCATGGTCTCAACCGTCATGTCAATGACAGACCGAACGGGAATATTGTAGATAAAAATTGGCAGGCTCTCGACAGCGTCATTAATCGCCGTGAAATGCGCGGTGAGCCCTGCCTGTGTTGGCTTGTTATAATAGGGTGTAACAACCAGTGCCGCATCTGCCCCTGCCTTTTCGGCATGGCAAGTGAAATCAAGTGCTTCAGAAGTCGAGTTTGAGCCCGTACCCGCTATAATCGGCACCCGCCCGGCAGCCGCTTCAATCACAATCTCAATAACTTCTAGATGTTCCTCATGACTTAAGGTTGGCGACTCGCCGGTCGTGCCGCAAGGCACAAGCCCGTGGGTACCGGAGGAAATTTGATGCTCCACCAGCTTAACAAGTGCCTCAACGTCAAGCTTGCCATCTTTGAACGGCGTAATCAAAGCGACGTTGGAACCATTAAATTTTGCGACCTTACGGTCTGAACTCATCATGTCTGACATTATATTGTGTCTCGATATTACATCTCATCGGCGGCATATATCACCGAGTATTTGTTGACGCGCACCCTAAGTCAAATTGCTTTTTTCTTCAAGCACCCCGGCGCTACTCACAGCCTTGATATTGAAACATGGCTACTTTCAGCTTTGCAATTGACCAAACCGTTATGCTGTTCTATTTAGGTGGTCTGCGTAGAGAGGTGGCCGAGTGGCTGAAGGCGCTCCCCTGCTAAGGGAGTATGGGTTAATAGCCCATCGAGGGTTCGAATCCC
>DJZB01000038.1 GCA_002450335.1 Rhodobiaceae bacterium UBA6963 | reverse complement strand
TGAAAAAGAGCAAGCCGAGGCCTACAGGCATATTTTGCGAATCCTTATGAATAGCCTTCAAGAAAACTTGAGTGATAGAGATTTTCCTTATTTTTATGAAATAAATCCATTCTCTAAATCAGGCATGGATAATTCTGACCAACGTTATTTATCTGTCTTGATTAATGGGGCCGGGGTTTATCGCATTTGGGGGCATAAGGGAACACAAGTTGATTTATCCTTCTCTGTTTATGAACAAGATGCCCTTTCTAAAACTCTGGCCGCGCTTAATGCTGATGACATGGAGATTGCGCCAGATGGAAGCTTTGAGCTTATTATTGGTGGCCCTAAAGTTGAGGGTAACTGGATGCCACTTCAAAAAGGTGTGAAGCGGATTCTGGTTCGCCAAATTCACTCGGACTGGACAACTGAACTGCCGGGCGACATCCATATAGATCGTATTGATAAAGCACGACCTGCTTATCCTGATTTAAACTCTGCCGATATGGCCGACAAACTTAGGGGCGTAACGGACACATTTGCTACTAATGTTCAGCGGTGGCCTGAATATAGCCGAACCCGGTTTGATGCGTTGCTTCCGGTCAATTCGCTGACAAAACCAAGAGATGTGAGTGCCACAGGCGGGCTTGCAGGGCGTGTTATGGTAGGCGGACATTTTTATCTTCAAGATGACGAGGCGTTACTAATCAAAGCCTTTCCGACCAAGGCAAAATATCAGGCTATCCAGCTGGGTCATCATTGGTGGGAGTCACTGGATTATGCTAACCGGCAATCAAGTCTGACAGCAGATCAAGCCGAACTGAGTTCGGATGGCGCGTATTATTTTATCCTCACGAAAAATGATCCCGGCTACTCAAACTGGTTGGATACAGAGGGCTTTATGCGCGGGGTTTTGTTGATGCGCTATGACGGCTTACCCGTTAACAGCATGGCTGAAAGCCTTAATCCGTCTGCCCAATTGGTTAAATTTGATGAATTAGCCTCCTTCTTACCACCAAATGAGCCAATACTATCCCTAGAGCAAAGGCAGGACATCTTGGCGCAACGACGTGCTCATGTTCAAAAAAGGTTTAATTTTTAATCTCTTCAAGTAGAGGGCACTGGCGTGATTTCCTTGCTATTCGTTGTTTTTGATGTTTAGTCTTGGTTATTATGAGTGGAGATCTTATTCCTGTTTCGATTGCTTATGCAGTCACTATCATTTGCGCGGCTTTAACACTTTATATTTGTCAAAGCGGCTTCATCCTCAATGCTCTTTGGGCTGATTTAGTTGGCACAGTTATTATTTTTGCCTTTGGTCGAGTTTATAAAAATTCAAGTTTTTATGATGCCTATTGGAGCGTTATCCCCCCCTTGCTCGCTGTTTACTGGCTGGTTTTCCATGTTTCACCAGATGTTGATGCGACACGTCAGGCTATGGTGTTAATACTTGTTTGGTTGTGGGGTATTAGATTGACTGCAAACTGGGCTACATATTGGGAAGGGTTGACACATGAAGATTGGCGCTATGCCCCAATTCGGGAAAGAGCAGGAAAATTTGAAGCTGTTGCTGATTTTGCCGCCATTCATCTGTTCCCGACATTAATTGTTTTCTTTGCTTGCTTGCCGATTTATGCAGCAGTGAGTGTTGGGGACAATGCCCTAAACTGGTTGGATTGGATTGCTTTTGCTGTTGTGAGTGGCGCAATACTGATTGAAACCGTTGCGGATCTTCAACTCCATGCTTTCTTACCAAATCGCAAGGAGGGTGAAATCATGCAAACAGGTCTATGGAAATATTCACGCCATCCCAATTATTTTGGTGAGATGAGTTTCTGGATTGGCTTAATGCTTTTTGGCCTTGCGGCACATCCAGAGGGTTGGTGGTGGATTATGCCGGGTGGAATCGCGATGACTGCGATGTTCTTTTTTGTCAGCATACCGCTCATCGATGATCGAAGTAAGGAAAACCGTCCTGGATATGACGAGCATATGAAAAAAGTATCTGCGATTATCCCGTGGTTTCCGGCACAAAGATAAATGGTTAAGAAACGGATTGTGATTGCCGGTCTTGGGGATGCCGGTCTTTTGTCCGCAATTCAGCTTAATAAAAAATTCGATGTCATTGGTGTTTCACCAAAACCATGTCTGGTGAGCGGGCAGGAGCTTGGCCCCAGATTGGCGCGCCCTAAAGATTGGGAAGAAAATTATCTTATCGATTATGACCGATTTAAGGGTCTTAAAGGTGTTGATATTCGTCACGCCAAAGTTTCGGAGATTATAGCTGATGAAAATAAAATTAACCTAGTTGCATATGGCGGTTCGCAAGAGACAATTTCTTATGATGCTTTGGTCATTTCATCAGGGACGCGTAACGGTTTTTGGCGGACAGGTCATTTTGAAAACAATGATGATATTCAACGCAATTTAGCTGAAAAGTCTAAGGCTATTTTATCGGCAGCCAGTGTTGCAATTATTGGCGGTGGGCCGACGGCTGTAAGCGTTGCTTCCAATATTAAAGAAATGCGTCCGGAAGCCGCGGTGCATCTGTTTTTCAGTCAAGAGATGCCTCTACCAACATATCACCCGCGAACACGGCGAAAGGTTGAAAAGTTTCTCAAGAATCAAGAGGTAATATTGCATCCCTTGCACAGGGCAGATGTGCCCGAGGATTTAGATGTTGAGGTTTTTTCTCGTAATCCGATTAGCTGGTCTACGGGGCAATCGCCTTTTGATGCTGACCTGACGCTTTGGGCTATCGGTAAATTGACGCCGAATAATGAGTTTATTCCTGCAGACATGCTCACAAATGATGGTTTTGTTAAGTCTGACAGTTTTTTGCGCGTGCCCGGTCATGACAATGTATTTACTGTGGGTGATATCGCCAAAACGGACGATAATCGTAGTTCAGCAAGAAATGCCGGGCATCTTGTTCTTGCTCATAATGTTCAAGCATGTCTTGATGGAAGTTCAGAAAAAATGAAGCCCTTTAAGCCGCCACGTTATCGCTGGGGGTCAATTCTCGGAGTTCAGAAAAAAGGTTTGTCGATTTTTACCCCAAATGGAGAGCGTGTCGGGATTTCGCCGTGGTGGGTCAAAAATCTTCTTTTTCCGGTTTTTGTTTGGCGGTTGATATATCAGGGGTTAGAAAAGCGGCGATGAAAGTTCCCAAAACGCCTCCCGGTATAAAAATGGATATTGTCATCAACGAAAACCCTATTAACAAATATTCATTCTTCGCAGCTGAGTCGAAAATAGCTGATACGGGCAGTCTGATAGATAATATTATCGATTAAGAAAACTGCCCCTTTCTGTTGAAAAAGGGGCAGCTCATTTGTATTGGTATGCAAATTTATTTGCGAATATCAGCCGGTGTCATCGGGCCATAGGTTACAAGACCGTATGTAGCTGTCTGACCAAGTGGCTTTCTAAACTGATTAAGAGAGCCGATGAATTTCGTAAATTCTGGGTTTTTAACGCTGGCATTCACAAAATTAAAGCCATCGGAAAGCTCATCATAATTATAGACGACAACATGGGTTAAGCCGGGGGCGCCGCCAACGAGAACTTGCCATATATCAAAACCACCCGGCATATCTTTCATAAATGGTTTGCTCATATTGGCGCCAATAGCCCCAACATATCCCATAGGGTCCGTTACCATATTGAACTGGGCAAGATAGGATCTGTTACCCGTGGATGGTGACTCACCGAAACCGGCTACCCATTGAAAGAGAGCTTCATTTTCAAATGTGCTGTTTTGTGACAGGCCTTTGCGGAAGGCTGTGAAATCAGCATCATTTCTGATTTCCCCCATAAGTTTTTCATAGTCTTCCATGCTTTTATAGATGACTTGAAGCCCATGGGTTTCGGCATTGGCGCCGTTGAAAGCATTCAATGTGAAAATCATTGAACCGTTAAATTTTTTAAAAGCTTCAGTTTTGGAAAACGTGTCAATTGTTGCAGCAAATGCTTGTTCATTTTCTGGCGCGACAGCATAGCTGTAACTGAGCCATACGGCCTGTGCATTTGCGCTGGCGGTCATTACCAGCAATCCGATTAAAAAGAAAAACATTCTCATAACAAACTCCTCCTTGTATTACTAACGCCTAAATATCCTAAGTTTTTTTTTGGGAATCTAACAACACAAAACAATAGCGACGGCGGCATAAGAAGTTTTTTTCCACAGTTTACTGCATTATTTGGTTTGGTCGTTGTGAGCGCAAAATCTGGATTAATTTTATAAAATCGTCACATATTTGAAATAAATACACAGAAATTACATATTCTGAAATAAATATTTTAAAATGTCACAAAATCATAATGTTTTGGGTGCATTTGACGATCTGTTGATGAATTTTACGAGATTAGCGACTCAATTACTCAGAGACATGTTAGTTAAATTGGGGATAATTCTTATGAAAAAAACAATGAT
>DJZB01000042.1 GCA_002450335.1 Rhodobiaceae bacterium UBA6963 | reverse complement strand
TGCATGGCATGGCGATATTAACGCTGAAACCGCGGCTTTCGCTCATGATCAAGGTTTGGCTATATATGCTTGGACAGTCAACACTGCTGACGACATGCAACGGCTATTTGATCTAGGCATTCACAGTCTGATGACTGATCGTCCGGATATTGCATTAAAAACAAGAAGTTAAACGAAAAAATACAAATTAGCGCGGCGCCAGAACCATAATCATCTGACGGCCTTCCATTTTTGGCGCGGCTTCAACTTTAGCCTCTTCCTCAAAATGGTCACGCACGCGATTAAGCACTTCCATACCAAGTTCATGGTGCATCATTTCACGTCCGCGAAAACGCATCGTTACTTTCACCTTATCGCCGGCAGACAGAAACTTATTTACGCTTCTCATTTTGACATCATAGTCATGCGTGTCAATGTTCGGACGCATTTTTATTTCTTTGATATCAACCGTTTTCTGCTTTTTTCTGGCTTCGCTGGCTTTTTTCTGGTTCTGATATTTCAGCTTGCCGTAGTCTATAATTTTGCATACGGGCGGGGATGTATTTGGGGAAACTTCCACGAGATCAAGTCCAGACTCTTCTGCTACCGAAAGCGCCTCTTCCAAGGAAAGAACACCTCTTTTTTCACCAGCAGCATCAATCACCATAACTTCGGGGTGGGGAATCATATTGTTGACACGAGGTCCCTCTCGGGAAGGTTGTGCCTGTAAAGGTCTGCGAACTATCTCTCAATCTCCTCTAATATTTCAGCAAATATGAATGAATGTTTATGCGACCTGACACGGAAGTCAAGCAGGATAAGATGTATGATGCCATTTAGGTCTGGGCAGAACAAATAACCTCAGCCATGAATATCCACTTTTGCTTGCTGCTTGTCGGGGTTGGTACACTGCCTCAAACCGCCGCCATGCGATCCGGCGTAACATAGCAATTAGGCCCAGCGGGCCGAGCCGCTCCAGCCACCAAACCTCATCGGCCAAATCCAGATAATTTTTCTGCCGAGGTAAGGCCAGAACGGTCACAGAATTAATGTCCGCATTATCCAAAAAGCGCCCAAGCGTTGCATCTATCTCTGTATCTGGAAGATCAAGAAGTATCACCAATATGCCGCCAGGCTCTTGCGGTATCCGACGCTTATCCAAGTGATTACGCACCATGATAATCACGAATAACCGACTGATATATTTGCAGAGTTTGTTCGCACATTTTTTCGGTCGTGAAATTTTCCATCACCCACTGACGTGCTGTATGACCGATAGCTGATAGCTCTTCCCGACTTAAATTTGCTACAGTTTGTAATTTATCAGTCAGCGCATCCACATCACCCGGTGACACACGCCAGCCGGTACGATTGGTACTGCTATCGGATAGCGCATCCTCCTCCTTTACGGTTTCACGAAACCCGCCCGCATCCGACACAATCACCGGCAAAGTTGCCGCTTGAGCTTCTACCGCTGTTCGCCCAAAAGGTTCAGGGTCAAGAGAGGGGAGAACAGCCAAATCCGCGACTGCATAAGCCAGTGGCATATTTGCAACATGCCCTGCAAAAACCAGCTTTTCACTTAAGCCTGTCTCAAAAGCGCGGGCTTTCAACTCTTTCGCAAAGCGGCTTTCTTCTCCGGTTTTATCACGCGTATCTCCCGTCAGTATCAAACGGAAATTGCCCTTCAGACCCGCCACCGCTTCCAATAAAACCATCTGTCCTTTCCAGCGCGTTAACCGTGCGGGGCACAATATGACAAATTCGTTCTCCTCAACACGCCATGCCGCACGTTGCTTTTTGATATCAGCATCCAGAATATGCATTGGGTCAAATCGTGTCGGGTCACACCCGCGTGGAACAATGTCAATTTTTTCAGGGGCAATTTTGTGAACTGTTCCAATGCGCGCGGCGGTAAATTCAGAATTAGCGATTACCCGCTCACCTCTGGTCATGACAGAATTATACAGAATCTTTAGCTTCGGGCTGTCATGCACTTTGCTGTGATAGGTCGCCAGATAAGGCTTGCCGATTTTTTGCGCCGCCCAGAGGCTAGACCAAGCCGGAGCGCGTGAACGCGCATGAAGAATATCAATATTTTGTTCTTTAGCAATTTGCGCCAGCCGATTGATATTTTTGTAAATTATATAGGGATTTTTGGAGGCAACAGGGGCGTTGATTATCTCGCCGCCCGCCGCAATGATAGCTTCAGACAACTTTCCACCTTCACTGACTACGACTGACCTGCCCCCTGCAGCTGTAAGAGCTTTGGTCATTTCCAACGTTGTTGCCTCGGCCCCGCCACCATCAAGGCGTGGAATAATTTGCAGGATGTTTGGAGCTGTGCCAGAAGTATAAGTCATACGTTTTTATATCATGTATAGTTGAACATTGGACATGCTTTAAAAGACAGAAGATATGCAAAATCAAAATAATAATCTCGCAGAAGACACAAGCATCAAATTCCTAGATAGGGCAATTACCGACCATCAGGGAAAGATTAAAAAATTCAAAACAGCTTACAGGCAACAAAAGGGAGACAACCCTGGGCCGGGCTTGGTTTTTTTGGCCGGCTTTAAAGCTGATATGGATGGCTCTAAAGCTGAAGCCCTTGCGGCTTGGTGCGCATCTGAAAAAATGGATTTTCTACGCTTTGATTATTTTGGTCACGGCCAGTCAGGAGGTGATTTTATTGATGGAACTATCTCACTTTGGCGGGAGGATGTGCTCAATATCATTTCTGATCTGACCAATGGGCCGCAAATAATCGTTGGCTCAAGTTTTGGGGGCTGGCTATCCCTCATGGCAGCTTGTCACAAGCCCCTCAATATCGCTGCGCTTGTTCTTATCGCCCCGGCTGTAGATATGACAGATAGATTAATAGAGTCTTTTTTTAATGAAGCCCTGCTGAAAGAGCTTCACACTAAGGGAGTCGCTTACCTCCCTTCGGATTATGATGAGGAAGGTTACCCCGTCACCAGAGACATGATTGTGGATGGTAGGAAGCATCTGATGCTTGAAAAGGGTATTGAATTTAAAGGTCCGGTGAGAATATTGCATGGACGCTTGGACGCATCGGTGCCGTGGTCCCTCTCTCTCGAACTTGCCGGTGCATTAGCGAGTCAGGATGTTGAGACAACCTTTGTTGAACATGGTGACCACCGTCTTTCTGAACCTGAAAATATTGACTTATTGACTACAACTTTGTCGCGCCTATACGACCGGATATAACCCTAAAGACTTAATATGTCTTACTTTCCCATAGCGCTGACAGACCAACTCGGTAATCAGGGTAGAGCAAAGTTACGCCGAGTTCTTCTTTAATTCTGTTGTTACGGATACGCTTGTTTTCTCCATAGAAACTCCGTGCCATTGGACTCAACTCTGCCGTCGCAAAATTTTGTAGCGCCGGAGGTGAAACACCCATCAGGTCGGCAGCATAGGTGACGACATCCTGCGGCGGCGCAGGCGCATCATCACAGACACTGTAAGCACGACCCGCATTAGGCTTGGCTATTGAGGCTTCGAGGATAGTCGAAATATCTGAAAGATGAATTCTTGAAAATACCTGCCCCTCTTTCACAATGCGGCGTGCCGTGCCGTTTTGCAAAGCCCGGAGGCTGTTGCGCCCGGGGCCATAAATTCCCGCCAATCTGAAATAATGCATCGGCAGGCCGGTCGACGCCCATTGAGATTCTGCCGAGACCCGCCTTTGTCCGCGTTCACTCAGCGGGCCGGCAAGTGTCTCCTCATCAATCCATGCCCCTTGATGATCACCATAAACACCCGTTGTAGAAAGATAACCGACCCATTTTATCTGGTCTTGAAGAGCCGCCAATGCCGCGCCCGCCATATTTAAAACCGGGTCGCTACCATCTTGTTCAGGCGGCGCTGAAACCAGGACATGGTCGGCATTACCTAATTCAGCAGCTGTCAATTCTTTATCCGACAATAAGATGGGGCGAATACCCGACGCTTTCATAACAGCAGCCTTTTCGGGTGTCCGACAGGTCGCAGAAACCTGCCAGCCCTGCTTTGTCAATTTGGCAGACAAATAATCTGCACAATAGCCCAGCCCGAAACAAAAAAGATTCACAGCCAGACCTCCCATTCAGCTCTCACCGTTTCATCCTTTTCCTTACCGGAAACAGTTTCTGATAAGGCCTCAGATAATTTTTCTGTAGCG
>DJZB01000052.1:16642-20815 GCA_002450335.1 Rhodobiaceae bacterium UBA6963 | reverse complement strand
GACACCAAAACCTTGTCAACCGACAGCGTTTCCGCCTCGCCCTCAGATTGGGCTGGCTCAATCGTCACTTTGACACTTGCCTTAAGAGGTTTCACCTCAGTGACTTTTTTGCCAAGCAAAAATTTGAATCCTTGTTTTTGCAAAATCCGCTGGAATTGTTTTGACACTTCTTCATCAACACCGGGGGTAATCCGGTCTAAATATTCAACGACTGTAACTTCCGCACCAAGGCGCGCCCAGACCGAGCCAAGCTCCAGCCCAATAATACCGGCACCAACAATCAGCAAATGTTTTGGCACAGCGTCAAATTCAAGCGCACCGGTAGAGGACACAACAAGTTTCTCATCAACCTCAACACCTTGAAGCGGCGTACTTTCAGAACCCGTTGCAATCACAATATTTTTCGTGTTCAGGGTCCGTGTGCCTCCATCCAAAAGGCTGACCTCAACCTGACCGGGAGCGACAATCAACGCCGACCCGTGCAACGCCTCAACCTTATTTTTCTTGAACAAGAAATCAATACCCTGCGTATTGCCGGTAATGCCATTTTCTTTGTATGTCATCATTGCCGGCAAATCGAGTTTGGGTTTGCCGAGTTGGATGCCCATATCACCTGCATGTGATGCTTCAGTGAACACTTCGGAGGCATGTAAAAGAGCTTTTGAGGGTATACAGCCAATATTCAAACATGTGCCGCCGTGACTTCCGCGTTTGTCAACACAGGCAACGCGCAAACCTAATTGCGCTGCTCGGATGGCGCAAACATATCCGCCCGGGCCCGAGCCAATCACCACAAGATCAAAATCACCACCAACTTCTTCAGACATTTTATTCTCCTAGAGATTTAATAAGAGCCGCTCGGGGTTTTCTAATCCCTCTTTAACGCGCACAAGGAAAGTCACGGCTTCTTTACCGTCGACAATTCTGTGGTCATAGCTCAAGGCAAGATACATCATCGGACGCACAACAATTTCCCCATCAACAACAATCGGACGTTCCTGAATTTTATGCATACCCAAAATACCGGATTGCGGGCTATTCAGAATTGGTGTCGACATGAGAGAGCCGTAAACCCCACCATTAGAAATGGTAAATGTGCCTCCCTGCAAATCATCGATTGCCAATGACCCTTCACGGGCTTTTCTGCCATATTCGGCAATGGTGGTTTCAATTTCAGCAAAACCCATCATATGTGCGTCGCGAACAACCGGCACAACAAGGCCTTTATCGGTGCCAACTGCAACGCCCATATTCACATAATGCTTATAGACGATATCAGTACCGTCAATTTCAGCATTCACGGCGGGTATCTCCTGCAAAGCAACGACACAAGCTTTCACAAAGAAACTCATAAAACCGAGTTTGGCGCCGTGTTTTTTCTCAAACTGTTCTTTATAGGCGCTTCGAACCGACATCAGCTCCGACATATCGACTTCATTAAAAGTCGTCAGCATCGCAGCCGTGTTTTGAGATTCTTTAAGGCGTTTGGCGATCGTTTGGCGTAGGCGTGTCATTTTCACGCGTTCTTCAAGCGCCGGCTGCGCTCCAGTGTCGTCAGATCTTGCACTCATTGGAGGTGCGGGGATTTCTAAAGGTGCTGGGACACCTTTTTCAACAGCCTCAAGCACATCACCTTTAGTCAGGCGTCCACCTTTACCTGAACCCGACAATGCGGCGGCATCAAGGCCATGTTCGTCGACCAAGCGTCGGACAGAAGGTGCTAAAACTTCATCTGTGGAGGGTCTTGTATCTGGTTCTTCTCTTGGAGCTTCAACAGATGCCGGTGCTTGGGTGTCCGGAGCTGCTGAAACAGGTGCCTCTTTTGCAGGTGAAGGCGGCACAGCACTTGAACCTTCAAGAATTTCACCAAGCAAAGCACCAACTTCGACAGTTGCACCATCCTCTACGGCAACATCTCCCATAACGCCCGCGGAGGGCGCAGGAACTTCAATGGTCACCTTATCAGTTTCAAGTTCACAAAGCGGCTCGTCCGCAGAAACGGCCTCGCCGGGTTTTTTGTACCATTGAGCAACGGTCGCCTCTGTGATGGACTCGCCCAAAGTTGGAACGCGGATTTCTGTACTCATTTTATGTCCTCACTCTTTTCATTCTACGCGGATCATTTACTGTGTTGCGTCAGGGTGGAAAGCCTTTAATTGATAATCTCTACTTGGATAATCCGAGCGCATCATTCATGAAGCTTTCCATTTCAGCCTGATGACGTGCCATCAAACCTGTTGCAGTTGAAGCAGAGGCTGTCCTGCCCGTATAAACGGGCCGCGTATGCTTGGCATCAATCGATAGCAGTGTCTGCTCAAGGTAAGGCTCAATAAATGTCCAAGCCCCCATATTTTTTGGCTCTTCTTGACACCAGATCATTTCAGCCTTTGGGAAGGCGCTCAACATTTGCTGTGCTGCAGTTTCCGGATAGGGATAAAGTTGCTCAATCCGCATAATATAAACGTCATCAAGCCCAGCTTCATTTCGCGCCTTGCGTAAATCATAATAGACCTTGCCGCTACACATCACGACACGGCGGATTTTATCAGCCTCTTTGAGATGCCCGTCAAGACGCACATCATCATGGTCCCAAAACACGCGGTGGAATGAAGAGCCAAGTGACATATTCTCAAGTGATGAAATGCATTCTTTGTGACGCAATAGTGACTTTGGCGTCATTAGAACAAGCGGCTTACGGTAATTTCTGTGGAGCTGACGTCGCAAAATATGAAAATAATTTGCCGGGGTTGTCACATTGGCGACCTGCATATTTTCTTCAGCACAAGATTGCAGATATCTCTCCAGACGCGCTGAGCTGTGTTCCGGTCCTTGACCTTCATAACCATGCGGCAAAAGCATCACCAAGCCTGACATGCGCAACCATTTAGCTTCGGAAGAAGAAATAAACTGGTCCACCATAACTTGAGCACCATTAGCAAAATCACCAAATTGTGCTTCCCACAATACCAGCGCATTCGGCTCAGCCAGCGAGTAACCATATTCAAAGCCAAGCACTGCAGCTTCAGACAACATGGAATTAATAACCTCATAAGAGCCTTGATCATCAGCGAGGTTTTGTAATGGTTTATAACGGTCTTCATTCTGCTGGTCAGTCCAAACAGAATGACGTTGGGAAAACGTTCCCCGCTCGCTATCCTGACCTGACAGGCGAACCGGAAACCCTTCACGCATCAAGCTACCAAATGCAAGTGCTTCCGCGGTTGACCAGTCGAACCCTTGACCGGTCTCAAACATTTTTTGCTTGTTTTTTAACTGGCGGGTAAGTGATTTATGCAAATTGAAGCCGTCCGGCACTTCTGTCAGTCGTTCACCAATATCACGCAGACGATCGGCATCCACGCCCGTCTCACCTCTGATAAATTCTTCACGGCGCTTACTTTCAAGACCTGACCACCGACCATCAAGCCAGTCAGGCTTATTCGGTTTAAATTCATTGGCAGACTCGAATTCGGTTTCAAGCATGGCGCGGTAATTACTCAGTTGAGCGTTCACCTCTTCTTGAGACAGCAAACCTTCTTCAACGAGCTGGCTTCCATAGACACTGACAACGGAAGGGTGCTCTTTGATGCGCGCATACATAAGGGGCTGTGTAAATGCTGGTTCGTCCCCTTCATTGTGACCAAATCTGCGATAGCAGAACATATCAATCACAACAGGTTTTAGAAATTTTTGCCTGAACTCGGTCGCAACTTTTGTTGCATAGACAACTGCCTCGGGATCATCACCATTAACATGGAAAATCGGTGCCTCGACCATTTTCGCAACATCTGATGGATAAGGTGAAGAGCGCGAAAATCTCGGATTGGTGGTAAAGCCAATCTGATTGTTCACAATAAAGTGTATTGACCCTCCGGATTTGTGCCCGACAAGGCCGGACAAACCAAAACATTCCGCGACAATCCCTTGACCGGCAAAAGCCGCATCACCATGCAAAAGCAATGGGATGACACTAGACCGGTCTGATTTACCGTTTTCAAGTTTATAGGTGTCTTGTTTCGCCCGCGCTTTACCCAGCACTACCGGGTCAACCGCTTCCAGATGTGACGGGTTAGCCGTCAGAGAAAGATGAACTTTATTGCCGTCAAATTCACGGTCAGATGAGGTGCCCAAATGATATTTTACATCGCCCGACCCCTCAACCGTATCAGGATG
>DJZB01000052.1:0-16261 GCA_002450335.1 Rhodobiaceae bacterium UBA6963 | reverse complement strand
TTGGTCAAGATATTCAACCGACCCCTATGAGGCATGCCGATGACAACTTCCTTAACACCCAGGTTACCCCCA
This sequence comes from Rhodobiaceae bacterium UBA6963, assembly GCA_002450335.1. Taxonomy (GTDB): domain Bacteria; phylum Pseudomonadota; class Alphaproteobacteria; order RS24; family RS24; genus Micropelagius. The sequence goes on along the minus strand of DJZB01000052.1, from coordinate 16,189 downwards.
CGTTTGATAATTTGCTCAAGCGCCGGCACAATGGACTCAGCACCATCAAGCCCAAACCGCTTGGTGCCGGTATATTTAACGTCGATAAATTTCTCTAAACCCTCAGCTTCTACAAGCTTGGAAAAAATCGCCTTCTTTCCCTCAGGGGTAAAACTGATTTCCTTATCAGGGCCTTCCATGCGCTCCTGTAACCAACTTTTTTCTTCAGGGTCATTAATATGCATGAATTCCAATGCCAAACGCCCGCAATATGTGCGCTTCAGGATTTCCAACATCTCTTTGATAGAAGCAAATTCTAAACCCAAAACATAATCTATGAAAATTTTGCGATCATAATCCTCTGCCGTGAAACCATAGCTTTCCGGTTCCAGCTCGGGATGCGATTTTGGGGGCTCAAGACCGAGTGGGTCCAAATCCGCCGCCAGATGCCCACGTGCACGATAAGCCCTGATCATCATAATTGCGCGGACAGAGTCAATCGTCGCTGACCGCAGGGACTCTTCATTAAGGGCCACACCGTTTTCATTTGAACGGGTTGCAAGTTTTTCGGCAATCTGTCCGGCTATTTGAACCGGGGGAGTGTCATCACCCCAGTTACCGTCTAGGGCAGAGGTAATCTCCCCATTAGGTGTTTCAGGCCAATGCGGTTTCTCCCAGCTGGGACGTAAGGCTTCTGCGCCCGTTTCGGCAGCACCAAGATTATCAAAAAATTCTTTCCAGCCGGGGTCTACAGATGTAGGCACAGAAAGATATTGTTCATAAAGTTGCTCAATATAATAGGCGTTAGCGCCATCAAGAAACGCCGTGCGATGACCGGTTTCCCCGGTCACCATGTTCTCATTATCACTTTGTGTACTCATGAACGTAGACTTTCCTTAGGGTCTGAAACAGCTAGCCGTTTAATATCTGAGACAGTGTGGTTCCTAATGCTGCAGGCGACGGTGACACCTCAATACCCGCAGAACGCATTGCTTCCATTTTATCTTCAGCGCCACCTTTGCCGCCCGAAATAATGGCGCCGGCATGACCCATGCGACGACCGGGAGGTGCAGTAACACCTGCGATGAAACCAACAACCGGTTTTTTAACCGAAGACGATTTCAGGAATTCTGCAGCCTCTTCTTCGGCTGACCCACCGATTTCACCAATCATGATGATTGACTCGGTTTGCTCGTCACCTAGAAACAATTCCAAACAATCAATAAAGTTTGTGCCGTTAACAGGGTCACCGCCAATACCGATACAAGTAGACTGACCCCGACCCGCCGCAGTTGTTTGTGCCACAGCTTCATAAGTCAACGTACCTGAACGCGAAACAATCCCAACACTGCCGGGCCGGTGAATATGACCGGGCATAATACCAATTTTGCATTCACCGGGTGTAATAACACCCGGGCAGTTCGGGCCAACAAGTCTAGTCTTGGAACCCTGTAGCGCGCTTTTGACCTTAATCATGTCCATAACCGGAATACCCTCGGTAATACAAACAGCAAGCTCAATCTCAGCTTCAATGGCTTCAAGAATTGCGTTGGCAGCAAAAGGTGGCGGCACATAAATCGCGCTTGCCGTTGCACCGGTTTTGTCAACGGCTTCTGCTACCGTATCAAAAACGGGAAGACCCAGATGGGTTTCACCACCACGCTTTGGCGTTACGCCGCCGACCATTTGTGTGCCGTATGCAATCGCCTGTTCGGAGTGGAACGTGCCTTGGCTCCCTGTAAAGCCCTGACAAATAACTTTGGTTTCTTTTCCAACAAGTACTGACATTACGCGGCCTCCCTTACAGCGGCCACAATTTTTTCCGCAGCATCTTCAAGATTATCAGCAGGAATAATGGCCAGGCCGGAAGCCGCCATAATTTCCTTACCCTGTTCGACATTCGTCCCTTCAAGACGAACCACCAGAGGCACAGAAAGTGCAAGCTCAGACGCCGCAGCAATCACACCTTCCGCGATAATGTCACACCGCATAATGCCACCAAAAATATTTACAAGAATCCCTTTGACGTTTGAATCAGACAGGATGATTTTAAAGGCTTCTGTAACTTTTTCTTTAGTCGCCCCGCCCCCAACATCAAGAAAGTTCGCAGGCTCTTCACCATAAAGCTTGATGATATCCATGGTCGCCATAGCCAGACCGGCACCGTTCACCATACATCCGATTGAGCCATCCAGCTTGACATAGCTGAGGTCATATTTTGACGCTTCAACTTCGGCAGGGTCTTCTTCGGACAGGTCACGCAATTCCACAATATCGTCATGACGATACAAAGCATTGCTATCAAAGTTGACTTTAGCATCAAGGCAAATCAGATCACCGGCACCGTTAACAACCAACGGGTTAATCTCAAGCAAGCTCATATCTGTATCGACAAATGCTTTGTAAAGATTTTTAACCAACGCCACACATTGATCAACTTGATTGCCGGTCAACTCAAGAGCGGCGGCGATTTCTTGGCCATTTGCATCAGTTATGCCTGCAACCGGGTCAACACCGACGGTTAAAATCTTTTCAGGCGTTTCAGCAGCCACTTCTTCAATATCCATACCACCTTCAGTTGAGGCAATGAAGGACACTTTAGATGTCGCGCGATCCACGAGAATGGAGAGATAAAGCTCACGTTCAATTTCGGAGCCTTCTTCTATATAAACCCTGCCGACTTCTTTGCCTTCAGGACCTGTTTGGTGGGTAATCAGGGTCATGCCGAGCATTCGATCAGCTTCAGCGCGGACGTCGTCTACAGATTTGACGACTTTAACACCGCCGCCTTTACCCCGACCACCGGCATGAATTTGTGCTTTAACAACCCATACCGGACCGCCAAGGCTTTCAGCATGCTGGACCGCCTCATCAGGAGAAAAAGCAATCCCGCCCTGCGGCACAGATACGCCAAAGCTTTTCAATACAGCCTTGGCCTGATACTCATGAATATTCATTATTGACCCTCAGATTAAATTTAATTGAGCTGAGGCTAACTGATTGACCTGAGGCAGACAAGCTTAATCGGCGCGGAAAACCGCAAAAATAAGCATTTTTAATAGCTATGTTGCCTAGTTAGGCTATTTTTCACAAATAAAGTATTACTTATTGCTGAAAGTATGAAAAATTACGACATAAAGCTCTGGATGACGGGCTTATTTTAGTTTTGGGTCAATCTTCTGACAATCTTTAATAAGCCCCTTCACGGCCGTTACAGATTTTTTAAAACCTGCCCGTTCGCCGGCATCAAGCTTGATTTCAACGATTTTTTCCACCCCTTTGGCGCCAATCACGACCGGCACTCCAACGTAAAGACCTTTTTGACCATATTGACCGTTCAAATGTGCCGCACATGGCAGAACACGCTTTTGGTCTTTCATGTAGCTTTCAGCCATTTCAATGGCAGCAGCTGCAGGGGCGTAAAAGGCAGACCCGTTTTTCAAAAGAGCAACGATTTCAGCGCCGCCATCGCGGGTTCGCTGAACAATTTCATCGACTTTTTTCTGCGTAATCCATTTCATTTTCACCAAATCCGGCAAAGGAATACCGGCAACCGTGGAATAGCGCACAGACGGCACCATCGTGTCACCATGCCCACCCAGCACAAAGGCCGTGACGTCTTTTACGGAAACATTCATTTCATCTGCAAGGAAGTAACGGAAACGGGCAGAGTCGAGCACCCCCGCCATGCCAACAACCATATTTTTAGGCAGGCCACATGCTTTTTGCAGCGCCCAAACCATTGCATCCAGCGGATTGGTGATACAAATCACAAAAGCCTTCGGGGCATATTTCTTAATGCCTTCACCGACCTGGCTCATCACTTTGAGATTAATACTCAGCAAATCATCACGGCTCATGCCTGGCTTACGGGGAATCCCAGCAGTAACAATAACAACATCTGCGCCTTTAATGGCAGCATAGGACTTTGTCCCTTTAAGATCCGCATCAAAATGACTTACCGTGGAACTTTGCGCGAGGTCGAGGGCTTTGCCCTGAGGCACACCGTCAACAATGTCAAAAATTACAACATCTCCAAGCTCTTTAAGCCCGGCAAGATGTGCCAGCGTGCCGCCGATTTGTCCGCCACCGATAAGTGCTATTTTTTTGCGTGCCATGGGAAACCTCCATAAGTGAATTGCACCTTTCAGTTACCTTTTTTAGAAGCTTGATGCAACCCCGATGCAGTCGACCTTCACCACTTCAGACCTCTTCAATCATATCTGTGCCTGAATTATGCCCGAGACCGAAATAGTCTTCCGATTGCATCTCATGTAACCTTGAAGCCGTTCGACGAAACTCAAATGCAGAGTCACCCAAAGGGTAAAGCTCAGAGGGGTCAGCCTCAGCGGAGGCCAGTAATTTTACCTTATGCTCGTAAAGTGCATCAATCAGATTTACAAATCTGATTGCTTCATTGCGCCGTTCAGGTGAGAGCACGGGAATATTATCAATGAAAATTGTATGGAAGGTTCGCGCCAATTCAAGATAGTCAACAGCGCCCAGATTAGCCGCACACAGATCTGTAAACTCAAATCGCGCCACACCTTGCGCCGAACTTGGGACAACCACCTCACGCCCTTTAACCGTAATATTAGTACGTTTAGCTTCCGCGCCACCTGTCATTCGGATAAAAGCATTATCCATTTCGCCACGGGCGAATGGGCCGATAGGTTTGAACCAAACAGGATAGCCTTTCAATCTGTCAAGGCGATAATCTGTCGGACTGTCAAGATACAGCACATCAACACGGGTTTTTAGCAAATCTATAAACGGTAAAAAGCGATGGCGATTCAGCCCGCCTTGATAAAGCTCATCCGGGATACGGTTTGAAGTTGCCACCACAATGACCCCTGCAGAAAACAAAGCCTCGAACAGACGCCCAAGAATAGAAGCATCGGCAATATCCTTAACCTGAAACTCGTCAAAACAGAGCAGTCGCGCCGATTTTGCCAAAGCAGAAGCAACAGGCGGAATGGGGTCATCCCCCCGCACGAGGCCTTGCTTAAGTTGCTGGCGATAATCATGAATACGTTCATGCACCTCCTGCATAAAAGCATGAAAATGCACGCGTCTTTTTCTTTTCTCTGTAGCACTTTCATAAAACAAATCCATAAGCATGGACTTGCCGCGCCCAACATCGCCATGAATATAAATCCCTCGTGGCGAGGATTTTTTTTTGAAAATTTGAGAGAGACCAGTCGGCTTGAGCGCGTCATGTAAGCTGTTCAGCCGCGCAACAACTTCCGCTTGACCACTGTCAGGCTGAAGAATGCCGCTCTCAATCAGCGCATTATATTTTGCGAGAGGCTCCGAGTTCATAATGAGGGTTTACTGATTTCGATGCTGTTTGACCAGCCCAGAAATAAGTCACAGAAATGAGCCAGAGTAATTAAACCTCGCGGGTCACCATCATTTTTTTAATCTCAGAAATGGCCTTGGCCGGAGATAACCCTTTAGGACAAGCCTTGGCACAATTCATAATTGTATGACAGCGATAGACGCGGAATGGATCTTCCAAGTCATCCAGACGCTCACCGGTCGCCTCGTCCCGACTGTCAATCAGCCAGCGATAAGCTTGCAGCAATACCGCAGGGCCGAGATATTTATCTGAATTCCACCAGTAAGACGGGCAGGATGTTGAACAACAAGCGCACAAAATACACTCATAAAGGCCATCCAGCTTTTCGCGATCTTCGCGGGATTGCTTCCACTCGCTTTGCGGTTGTGGCGTATCGGTTTTCAGCCATGGCTCAATAGACTGATACTGCGCGTATAGATTTGTTAAATCAGGCACCAAGTCTTTAATGACCGGCATATGCGGAAGAGGACGAACAGTAATTTTTCCCTTGGTCTCATCAAGACCTTTCGTACAGGCCAGCGTATTTTGCCCGTCAATATTCATGGCGCAAGAGCCGCAAATACCTTCACGGCAAGATCTGCGGAAGGTCAGCGTCGGATCAATCTCATTTTTGATTTTAATAAGCGCATCCAGAAGCATAGGCCCACAATCGGCAGCATCAATTTCGTAAGTATCCATGCGTGGGTTTGCCGGATCCTCCGGATCCCAACGATAAATTTTTAATGTCCGAGGTTTTTCAAGCTTCTTATCAGCTTTGTGAACAATCCCTTTTTGGACACGGGAATTTTTGGGCAGGGCAATCTCAACCATAACTGCTTCCTTAATTTATCAGTAAACGCGCGCTTTGGGTTCAATGTAGCTGATTTCATTTGTCAGCGTGTGTTCGTGGACAGGGCGATACCCAATAGTTGGCTTGGCACCTTCTTGCGTACTGCCGACCCATACCAAAGTATGCTTCATCCAGTCTTCATCATTACGATCCGGGAAATCTTCACGAGCATGACCGCCACGGCTTTCCTTGCGGGCATTTGCGCCTTCAACTGTCGTGACTGCTTGAACCACAAGATTGTCAAATTCTAGCGTTTCAATCAAATCGGAATTCCAAATCAAGGAGCGGTCAGACACGGAAATGTCGGACATGCCCTCAACAACCTTACGCATGCGCTGGCAACCTTCTTCCAATACTTCACCGGAACGGAATACTGCGCAATTTTCCTGCATAGTACGTTGCATCTCAAGGCGAAGTTCTGAGGTCGGTGTGCTGCCCTCCGCATTGCGGAAGTGATCAAGACGGTCAATAGCGTTTTGTCCGGCATCGGCTGGCATTGCCGCATGTGACTGACCGGGCGAAACCAACTCGGCTGCCCGTATTGCAGATGCGCGGCCAAACACAACAAGATCAATCAGTGAGTTGGAACCAAGACGGTTGGCACCGTGAACGGATACACAAGCCGCTTCACCAATCGCCATCAAACCGGGAACAGTTCGATCCGGTTCACTTTCAGTCGGATTCAGTACTTCACCATGATAATTGGTCGGAATACCGCCCATATTATAATGCACAGTTGGCAAAACCGGAATTGGCTCTTTAGTGACATCCACACCTGCAAAAATGCGCGCACTCTCTGAAATACCCGGCAGGCGTTCTGCCAGCACATCGGGGTCAAGGTGATCTAGATGCAGATAGATGTGATCGTTTTGTGGCCCGACACCGCGCCCTTCACGAATTTCAATCGTCATGGAGCGCGAAACAACATCGCGGGACGCCAAATCTTTAGCAGATGGCGCATAGCGTTCCATAAAACGCTCACCTTCGGAGTTAATGAGAATACCGCCTTCACCGCGTGAACCTTCGGTAATCAGACAACCTGCACCATAAATACCCGTTGGGTGGAATTGGACAAATTCCATATCCTGTAACGGTAATCCGGCACGCACGGCCATGGCAGAACCATCACCTGTACATGTGTGGGCAGACGTCGCCGAGAAATAGGCACGCCCGTATCCACCTGTCGCCAGAATGGTTTCATGCGCTCTGAAACGATGAAGTGATCCGTCGGCCATGCACAATGCAGTGATACCAATGCATCGGCCTTCATCATCCATCATCAAATCAAGCGCGAAATACTCAATAAAAAATTCAGTCGAATGACGAAGTGATTGTCCGTAAAGCGTGTGTAAAATTGCATGACCTGTGCGGTCAGCAGCTGCGCAGGTGCGCTGGGCAATACCTTCGCCAAAATTAGTGGTCATACCACCAAAGGGGCGTTGATAAATCTTACCTTTATCGGTTCTGGAGAAAGGCACACCAAAATGCTCAAGCTCATAAACCGCCTCAGGGGCGTTACGGCAAAGATATTCAATCGCGTCTTGATCGCCAAGCCAGTCTGACCCCTTCACGGTGTCATACATGTGCCAGCGCCAATCATCATCACCCATATTGCCAAGCGCGGCAGAAATACCGCCCTGCGCGGCAACTGTGTGTGATCGCGTTGGGAAAACTTTTGAAATACATGCTGTTTTGAGACCCCGTTCGGCACAACCAAGCGCAGCACGCAAGCCTGAACCGCCAGCGCCAACAACAACAACATCATAAGTGTGGTCTATATATTCGTATTCACTCATTCTTTACTCCACGCGCGGCCGTTTAGGCCAGTGTAAGTTTCAAGATGGCCAGTACACTTGAGGTACCGACAGCTAAGGCAAAAAAGGTATTCAGAATAAGCGCCAAGAGTTTGGCCATATGACCATGGATATAGTCTTCTATAACGACTTGTAAACCCAAACGCATGTGCCAAACCATACTAAAAATCAATAAAAGCATGACAAGCGCCACAATCGGGCGAGACAGAAAGGCTGTGACGGTCACATAATCAGCCCCTGCATGAGCAACCATTGCACTGACGAAGAAGACGGCAAGCGGAATATTGGCCAGCGCAGTGACACGTTGAAGCCAAAAATGCTCCGTACCTTTTTTGGCGGATCCAAGACCCCGCACGCGAGAAAGCGGTGTACGCATTTCAGACATTAAAATGCTCCCATGAATTTATATGCCAAAACCCAGCTAATTAGGGTCAGAAGGATAGGTATCACCGTTGCTCCGCGTGAAATCCATTCAACCGCGGAAAGCTCAAATCCGGCACCAGTATCCCAAATAAAATGTTTAATACCACCAAACATATGGTGAAACAGCGCCCATGTGTAACCAAACAGAACCAGTCGTCCTATCCAACTTCCTGCCACGCCCTGAAAAAGGGCAAAAGCTTCAGGCCCGGTTGCAGCCGCCATTAACCACCAAACAAGCAATAAAGTACCCGCGTAAAGAGCGACGCCCGTTGCACGATGCAAAATGGATAGAAACATTGTCAGCGTCCAGCGATAAATCTGGATATGAGGCGAAAGCGGCCTCTGACGGGTTTCTCCGTTAACTGTTTTATCTGCTGTATCTGACATTCTCACTTCCCAAGTTCATCTACCACTTATACTCTTCACGCTTAATAATGTCATCCTCGCCAGTGCGACAGGTCGGCGCAGGGAAAATACAAAATAAAGCTGTGTTCAAGTGGTGTTTAGGTCTCCATTTCCTGAATCGCTGACGCAATGGCAACAACGCGCTTTGCCTGTTCCAGATGCAGTAATTCCGTCATTTTTCCGTTCACTTTTAGCACGCCCTTACCGGCATTTTCCGGGTCTTCAAAAGCAGCAATAATGTTTTCAGCCTCATTAACCTCTTCAAATGTGGGAGCAAACAGCCTATTGGCGGTTTCAATCTGATTGGGGTGTATCAAGGTCTTTCCGTCAAAACCAAGTGCAGTACCGTGTTCACACTCCTGACCCAAACCATCAAGGTCAGCGATGTCATTAAACACCCCATCAAGAACGCCGATATTATAGGCGCGCGCCGCCGTCACCATTTTGGAAAGGGCATAGAGCATTCCATCGCGTCTGACATGACGCTCAGACGTCACCCGAATCTGCATGTCTTTCGCTAAATCATTCGTGCCAGCAATAAGGCAGGTCACCCTTGGATGCCCTGCAATATCGGGGCAATTTAAAACTGCATGGGGTGTTTCTATCATTACCCAAAGAGGCAACTCTGCCGGTAAACCAGAAATATCCAGGTCTAACTTGCCATTTATTTTTGGCAATAATATCGCATCCGGCATCTCATGGCTTTGGAGTTCTGCAAGCGCTGCAATATCTGCCTGACCAAAAATTCCCGATGAGTCATTTATCCGGACAATCCGTTCTCGCTTACCGAAACCACCCTCACGCAGATGCGACACGGCTGTGTCACGCGCAAGCTGTTTATCATCCGGTGACACCGCATCTTCTAAATCAATAATGATACAATCCGCAGGAAGAGAACGCGCCTTTGTTAGCGCCCTATCATTACTTCCCGGCATAAAGAGCGCACTGCGCCTTGGATGAAGACGGGTGTCGGACGAATTCATTTTAAGTTTTGGCCTTTAAGTGACGTTCGACAAGTTCCTCAGCGATTTGAACAGCATTCAACGCCGCCCCTTTTCTTAGATTGTCGGAAACCACCCAAATATTCAGCCCGTTTTCAACAGTCGGGTCTTTACGAATACGCGATACAAAAGTCGCATAATCACCCACACATTCAACCGGCGTGACATAACCACCATCTTCTCTTTTATCGACGACCAGCAAACTAGGGGCCTCACGCAAAGCTTCGCGCGCCTGTTTTTCATCAATCGGCTTGGCGAACTCAATCGTCACGGCTTCTGAGTGCCCGACAAATACAGGCACACGAACACAGGTCGTGGTCATTTCAATGGCTGGATCGAGAATTTTTTTTGTCTCGACAACCATTTTCCATTCTTCCTTGGTACTTCCATCATCCATAAAAACATCAATGTGAGGAATGACATTAAAAGCAATCTGCTTCGTGAAATTCTCCTTCACAGTCTCATCATTCACAAAAATGCCTCGGGTCTGGGTGAATAATTCATCCATAGCGGCATTGCCCGCGCCTGAAACGGATTGATAAGTCGACACCACAACGCGTTTGATTTGGGCAATGTCGTGAAGAGGTTTTAAGGCAACAACCAGTTGGGCGGTTGAGCAATTTGGATTGGCAATAATATTTTTCTTTGAGTAGCCCGCCAATGCTTCAGGATTAACTTCGGGGACAATCAACGGGACATCCTCATCCATGCGGTAGAGCGAACTGTTATCAATCACGATACATCCTGCAGCCGCAGCTTTCGGCGCGAATTCTTTTGTTGCGGAAGAACCGCAAGCAAACAACGCGATATCGGCTTTTGACCAATCAAAGTTTTCCATAGCGGAAGCTTTAAGTGTCTTGTCACCAAAGCTTATTTCTCGGCCCTGTGAGCGGCGAGAAGCCAACCCGAAAACTTCTGTCGCCGGAAAGCCGCGTTCTGACAAAATATTCAGAATTTCTCTGCCGACATTTCCGGTCGCACCGGCAATGGCAATACGATAGCCCATTATGAATATTGCTCCTGCAACTCATTCAACGACGCTAATACCGCATCGCCCATTCCCACAGTGCCGACTTTTCCCATGCCGGCCTGCATAATATCTCCACAACGAATGCCCTTATCCAAAACATGCGTCACAGATGCTTCCAGCAAATCTGCATCCTGACCACGATTAAAACTATATCTCAGCGCCATTGCAAAAGACATGATAGTGGCAATCGGATTGGCAATGCCTTGCCCAGCAATATCAGGCGCAGAACCGTGTACGGGTTCATACATGGCTTTGGAACGACCTTCATCATCTGCCGCGCCGAGCGCCGCAGACGGCAACATGCCAAGTGAGCCGGTCAACATCGCAGCTACATCCGATAACAGGTCACCAAATAGATTATCCGTTACCAAGACATCATATTGCTTCGGATTTCGAACAAGTTGCATGGCACAATTATCAGCCAGTACATGCTCAAGCTCAAGTTCGGGAAACTCATTACCTATGACGCGGGTGACTTCCTCATTCCAAAGAAGGCCACTTTCCATTACATTGCGTTTTTCAGCCGAAGCCAGTCGCTTGTCTCTTTTCATGGCGAGGTCACCGGCGACACGGGCAATACGTTCAATTTCATATGTCTCATAGACCTGAGTGTTCACGCCGCGTCTTTGACCATTACCAAGATCTTCAATCCCGCGCGGCTCACCGAAATAAACCCCGCCGGTCAATTCACGTACAATCAGAATATCCAGACCTTCAATAATATCGCGCTTTAAAGAAGACGCATCAGCAAGGGCTGAAAAGCAAATTGCCGGACGTAAATTAGCAAACAGCCCCAATTCACCCCGCAATCTGAGAAGCCCCGCTTCGGGGCGCACATCATAAGCAACACCATCCCATTGAGGTCCACCGACAGCACCAAGCATGACCGCGTCGGATTGATGTGCTTTTTCCATCGCAGCATCTGAAATCGCCTGACCATGCGCATCATAGGCACATCCGCCAACAAGATCTTCATCTATGGTGACATCAAATCCGCGCTGTGTGCCGAACCAGTCAATGATACGTCGCACTTCAGCCATTACTTCCGTACCTATACCATCGCCCGGAAGCATTAATATTTTACCCATGGGGTTACCTCTTATTAAAAGCCAGATTTTCTAGAATTAAATGTGTCTAGACCCATCTAAGACTTATTTTAAACTCATTTAACGCCATGCAAGTTGATTGCGTTCGGCTTCAAAAGCGTCAATTTTTTCACTTTTTTTCAAGGTCAGACCAATATCATCCAAACCTTCTATGAGACAATTTTTTCTGAACGGATCAACATCGAAAGCAATCGCTTCACCATTTGGACGCGTGATGGTTTGCGCCTCAAGATTAATCGACAGCACTGTGCCGTTGCCTTGCTTGGCATCGGACATTAGTTTGTCAACTTCAGCCTGAGGCAGTGCAATCGGCAAAATGCCGTTCTTGAAGCAATTATTGAAGAAAATATCTGCAAAACTCGGCGCGATTACACAGCGGAAGCCAAAATCCAGCAATGCCCATGGCGCGTGCTCTCGGCTGGACCCACAGCCGAAATTATCGCCGGCAACCAGAATTTGCGACTGACGGTAATCCGATTGATTAAGAACAAAATCCTCAATTTCAGACCCGTCAGGACGAAAGCGCATTTCATCAAAAACATTTGCGCCCAAACCGGAGCGCTTAATTGTTTTCAAAAACTGCTTTGGCACAATCATGTCCGTATCGACATTAATCATATCAAGCGGAGCGGCGATGCCTTCAAAAGTTGTAAATTTTTCCATTAGCTTAGCCTCTGATTAAAAGTCACGAATATCGACAAAATGACCGCGAATGGCGGCTGCAGCCGCCATAGCAGGCGAAACAAGATGCGTCCGACCTTCACGACCCTGACGCCCTTCAAAATTTCTGTTCGACGTTGACGCACAACGTTCCTGCGGGGATAGTTTATCCGCATTCATTGCCAGACACATAGAGCATCCCGGGTCACGCCATTCAAAACCGGCATCAAGGAAAACCTTATCTAGACCTTCTTCTTCAGCCTGCTTTTTGACGAGACCAGAACCCGGCACAACCATCGCATTAACACGGTCAGACACTTTTTTGCCTTCAATCACTTTTGCGGCGGCGCGTAAATCCTCAATCCGGCTATTGGTGCAAGACCCGATAAAAACGCGGTCAATCTCAATTGACTGAACCGGCATATCTGCCTCCAGCCCCATATAGGCCAGCGCACGCTCTGTTGCCTTGCGACGCGCTTCATTGTCAATCGCGGCAGGGTCGGGGACGCGGCCATTGATGGAAATCACATCCTGAGGGCTTGTTCCCCATGTAACGAGTGGTGGCAAATTAGCCGCATCAATCGTGATTTCACGGTCAAAAACAGCATCAGAATCAGAGCGCAATGTTTGCCAATAAGCGACGGCAGCTTCCCAGTCTGCGCCTTTTGGCGCTCTTGGTCTGTCTTTTAAATACTCAAATGTCTTTTCATCCGGCGCAATCAATCCGGCGCGCGCGCCCGCTTCGATGGACATGTTACAGAGCGTCATCCGCCCTTCCATCGTCAGCGCTTCAATTGCAGGGCCGGCATATTCAAGAACATAGCCTGTACCACCGGCCGTACCGATTTCACCAATCACGGCAAGGGCAATATCTTTCGCCGTGATGTAATCGGGCGCATCACCAACAACATTGACACGGAAATTTTTCGCTTTGCGTTGTGCCAAAGTCTGCGTGGCAAGCACATGCTCCACCTCAGAGGTACCAATACCATGAGCGAGGGCGCCAAACGCACCGTGTGTCGAGGTATGGCTATCACCACAAACAATGGTCAGACCCGGCATGGTAAAACCTTCTTCAGGACCGGTGACATGCACAATACCCTGACGCAAATCCATCATACCAATATGGTCAATGCCGAATTCAGCACAGTTTTTTTCAAGTGTCTCGATTTGAATACGGCTTTGCTCGTCTTCAATAGCCTCAACACCACCGGCGCGGTTGGTTGTCGGAATGTTATGGTCAGCGACAGCAAGCGTTTTGGATGGCACGCGAACCTGACGCCCGGACATTCTCAACCCTTCAAAAGCTTGCGGGCTGGTGACCTCATGAATGAGGTGCCTGTCAATGTAAAGAAGGCAATTGCCGTCGTCTTGTTCATCGACAAGATGCGCCTGCCAGATTTTATCATAGAGCGTCGTATGAGACATGAGTTCACCTCTCCAAAACAGCCCTGAATTGAATGAAATTTAACGGCCAGGGCATAAACTAAAAGATGCCATAATGAATGGCATTCAAGAAATCAGGGGCTTATTCAGCACCGCTATCTGTAGTGGTTGCCTCAGCAGTGTCGACTTGAGATTCTTCTTGCGCCGGCTGGGCATCCACAGCAACATTTTCAGCGACTTTACGAGCTGTCCTGCGCTCGGTAATTCTGGCTGCTTTACCAGTCAATCCGCGCAGATAATAGAGTTTTGCGCGACGAACACGTCCACGACGAACCACCTCAATACTGTCAACCAGTGGGCTGTAAATCGGAAAAACACGCTCAACACCTTCACCATAGCTGATTTTGCGCACTGTAAAGCTTGCATTGAGGCCACTGCCTGAGCGGGCAATACACACACCTTCATAGGCCTGAATACGCTCGCGTGTGCCTTCTTTAACTTTCACATTCACCTTTAACGTGTCTCCGGCTTGGAAATCCGGCACGTTTTTATCTGCAGCAATCTCTGCAATATGTTCGCGGTTCAGTTCATCAATCAAGTTCATGGCATCATCCATTATAAACTGGCTTAAAACGGCCTTTAAGACCCCTATAAAACCAAGCCGAGTATGTTAATTACAGTTTATCGGCACAAAAGAGTGTTGGTCATAGGAACATTGTTCCCAACCGAATGGGGGCAATTACCATGGAAACTGACCCTTGTCACCCTTTTTTGCCCATAAAAACAGCTAATTTCACTATATAAATACAAGATGGATATTATAGGCGTTAAAATCGGTAAAATTCACCCGATTAGGGCTTTTTTTTGTACATTTCCCACAAATCAGGTCGTCTTTCGCGGGTTATGTGTTCAGACATCTCCTGCCGCCATGCATCTACCTTGGCGTGATCACCTGAGGTGAGAATGTCGGGGATACGATGCCCTTCAAACTCTGCCGGGCGTGTATAATGGGGATATTCCAATAACCCGGCTGAAAAACTTTCATCTTCACCCGAACGCACATCACCCATGACGCCGGGGCGCAGACGCAAAGCCGCATCCAGCACTACCTGCGCGGCAACCTCCCCGCCGGACAATACATAATCGCCAAGGCTCACTTCCTCAACTGTGCGTGTGTCGTAAAAACGTTCATCCACACCTTCAAAACGTGAGCAAAAAACTATGAGCCCCGGGCCGTCTGCCAACTCCTGAACCCGTTTCTGGGTAAGAGGTTTGCCGCGCGGGGTCATGGCCATAACCGGCAAACCGGGATGAGCCGCAATTGCCGCATCATAGGCCGCCGCCGCTATATCAGCGCGTAAAACCATACCTGCGCCGCCGCCAGAAGGTGTGTCATCTACAGATTGATGCTTGCCTGTACCAAAATCGCGTAGCGCGACAATATCAAGCGACCAGACACCCTCATCCAATGCACGGCCCGCCAACGCATGCCCCAACATGCCCGGAAAGGCTTCCGGTAAAAGGGTAATCACACAGGCTTGCCAACTCATTCGCTTGCCTCATCTTCAAAATCTTGTGGAGGAATAATTGTAAGCGTTCCCAGTTTAAAATCAATTTCAGGCACATTGATTTTGGTAAAGGGAATGAACTGACCTTCAATCTCCAGCAAATCGGCTGAACCAAAATTATGGACGGCTTTAACCATACCCAGCTTTTCACCTTGAACGGTCACCGCCGTAAGTCCGATTAAATCGGCATGATAAAAATCTTCCTCATCAAGTTCGGGAAGGTGGTCGCGCTCAACATAAAGACGCGTCCCTTTCAGGGCCTCTGCCTGTGACCGCGAGGTGACGTTTCTAAACCGAACGCGTGCGCCCATTTTGTCAGGATAAGTGTTTAGAATCTCAAAAGTATTTTGCCCGGCCTCATCTGACAGAGCGCCATAAGCGGCTATATCCATGGGGTTTTCAGTGAATGTCTTAATTCTGACATCCCCCTTCACCCCATGAGCACCGGCAACCGCGCCCACACATATACGCATAGTATCACGATTGCCGTTTGCATCACCGGAAGGCGAGGGCGCATCAATGGAAGGCACGCCCTGAGCATTCTCTGCATCTCCGCTTTTTTGAGACGCCAATTAGTCTTCCTTTTCAGCCTCTTCAGCAGGTGCCTCTTCAGCAGGTGCTTCTTC
>DJZB01000031.1:5385-18548 GCA_002450335.1 Rhodobiaceae bacterium UBA6963 | reverse complement strand
TCGTCGCAGCAATTATCGAGTAGGTGCGATCTGGAGGAGTGTAGCTCAACTGGCAGAGCACCGGTCTCCAAAACCGGGGGTTGGGGGTTCGAGTCCCTCCACTCCTGCCACCGGCAAGGAGACACCCGAAAAAGCGTCAGGCTCACTAGGTCTTTGTTAATAAGGCTGAATTTGTAAGGTTTTGAAGGTCAGGTGACGGTTGCGTTATCCTGGTAAATCGGAAGAAGAGGCTCATCATGGCAAACCCATTTGGATTTCTACAGCAAGTACGTTCCGAAGTCCGTAAGGTTACATGGCCGACACGTCGGGAGACAATGATTACAACCATTATGGTTTTCATCATGGCTGTGATTGCTTCTATTTTCTTCTTCATTGCTGACCAGATTTTCAGTTTTTTAGTTCAGCTTCTTCTGGATATTGGGAATTAATAATTGATGGCTCATAAATGGTACATCGTACACGCCTATTCTAACTTCGAGCAGAAGGTGGCGGACAGCATTCAGGAGCAGGCACGAATTTCGGGCCTTGAGGACCGATTTGAAGAAATTCTGGTCCCTACCGAAGAGGTTGTCGAGCTAAGGCGGGGCCGTAAGGTCAATGCCGAACGCAAGTTTTTCCCCGGTTATGTGCTGGTTAAAGTTGATTTGACAGATGATGCCTATCATTTGGTCAAAAACACCCCGAAGGTCACGGGTTTTCTGGGGGCTGAGAATCGTCCAACACCTATCCCTCAACGCGAAGTTGATCGCATCCTGAATCAGGTGCAAGAGGGAGTGGAGCGTCCAAAGCCTTCAGTTATTTACGAGATTGGCGAGCAGATCCGTGTATGTGACGGGCCTTTCGCTTCCTTCAACGGTCTTGTCGAAGAGATTGATGAAGAAAAGGCACGGTTGAAAGTTTCTGTGTCAATTTTCGGTCGGGCTACACCGGTCGAGCTTGAGTATGGTCAGGTTGAAAAACTCTGAGCATGAATAACGCGGGAGCGTCTTTTGACGTGTTGGACCGCGGACCATAATCGAAACACCGGAAGTTGGAAGCTTCTGGATGAAAGGAACGAGAGATGGCTAAAAAGATTGATGGCTACCTGAAAATGCAGGTGCCGGCGGGTAGCGCGAGCCCATCCCCGCCCATCGGCCCCGCGCTTGGACAGCGTGGACTGAATATTATGGAATTCTGCAAGGCGTTTAATGCCAAGACGCAGGAAATGGAAAAAGATATTCCTATTCCAACAATTGTGACGATTTTTGAAGACAAGTCTTTCACATTCGAGATTAAGACGCCGCCTGCTTCTTTTTATCTCAGAAAGGCCGCCAAACTATCCAAAGGTGGAAGTTTGCCTGGCCGTGAAGTGGCGGGATCTGTGACTATGGATCAGTGCCGTGAAATCGCCAATGAAAAGTTAAAAGACCTCAATACCAATGACGTAGAACAAGCCGCCAAGCAAATTGCCGGTTCTGCCCGCGCCATGGGTCTTGAAGTAAGGGGGGCGTAATGGCTGTCGCAAAACGCATTAAATCTGCCAAGGAAGGCATTGACCCCAAAAAACTTTATTCCCTTGAGGAAGCCGTGAAGCTCGTCAAAGAACGCGCAACCGCAAAATTTGATGAAACCATTGAGGTTGCGTTAAATCTTGGTGTTGACCCGCGTCACGCTGATCAAATGGTTCGCGGTGTTGTTGAACTGCCGAATGGCAGTGGTCGTTCTGTCCGTGTTGCTGTTTTCGCAAAAGACGCCAAAGCTGATGAAGCCAAGGAAGCAGGCGCCGATTTGGTCGGTGCTGAAGATTTGATGGAAACTGTTCAGGGCGGCACGATTGATTTTGATCGTTGTATTGCCACTCCGGATATGATGCCGCTTGTTGGTCGTCTGGGTAAGGTTCTTGGTCCTCGTAATTTGATGCCAAATCCAAAGGTTGGCACTGTGACAACGGATATCGCTGAGGCGGTAAAAGCCGCTAAGGGTGGTGCTGTTGAGTTCAGAGTTGAAAAGGCTGGTATTGTTCATGCTGGTGTTGGTAAGGCCAGTTTCAGCGAAGAGCAAATTACCGGAAATGTTCAGGCATTCTTGAATGCTGTCCAAAAGGTGCGCCCAACCGGCGCAAAGGGGACATTTATTAAACGCATCGCACTGAGTTCCTCCATGGGGCCCGGTGTGAAGATTGACGTCGCGGCTGCTGCCGACGGCTAAATATTTGGCGTTCGCGCCAGATAGGCGGTTTTACCGCCGAATTACTGTCCGAGATTTCGGGTGTCGCTATTAGCGGCTTAATTTCCCGGATGAGACGGGTGAAGGTTTTACCGGTTTTACCGGTTTGGGCTGGACCCGGGACAGGTGAACTGTCCAGTCATCTGAGCTTAGGCAAGGGTGACCGGGCAAAACTGAACCGGTGTGTCGTTTAGGCTTAAGGCCACGACGTCCGCCCCCAAGCGCACAGGGGTTGTGTGCACGGAGAGAGAAAGTGGATAGAGCGACAAAAGAAAAGCTCGTTGAGCACTTCGGTGGTGTCTTTGCAGATGCTGGCGTTGTGGTTGTCACCCACTATGCCGGGTTGACGGTTCCGCAAATGGAAGATTTGCGTCATCGTGCGGCCGAGGTTGGCGGTAGTGTTAAAGTTACCAAGAACCGTTTGGTTAAACTCGCTCTCGCAGATACTAACGCTGAAGCTCTGGTTGATCTTTTTACCGGCCCAACTGCGATCGTCTATTCAGAAGATCCAGTCGCCGCGCCAAAGATTGCCGCTGATTTTGCCAAAGATAACCAAGACCTGAAATTATTGGGTGGGGTTATGGGCGACAAAATTCTTAATGAGGTTGAGGTTAAAAATCTGGCATCATTGCCGTCATTGGATGCTCTTAGAGGTAAACTTGTCGGTCTGTTGAATGCACCAGCTACAAAAATAGCCGGTGTGACGCAAGCCCCAGCCGGTCAACTGGCGCGGGTTATTGGTGCTTATGCTGCGAAGGGTGAGGCTTAATTAAAGCCGATCCGGATATTTGAAGGAGTAGAAAATATGGCTGATCTTGAAAAGATTGCTGAAGAACTATCAAGCCTTACCGTGCTTGAGGCTGCAGAACTGTCAACACTTCTTGAAGAGAAGTGGGGTGTTTCTGCTGCGGCCCCAGTAGCTGTTGCTGCTGCGGCTCCTGCAGGTGATGCAGGCGGTGCTGCTGAAGAAAAAGACAGCTTCACTGTAGTTCTGGCTGCTGCTGGCGACCAGAAAATCAACGTCATCAAAGAGGTTCGGGCGATTACCGGCCTTGGCTTGAAAGAAGCTAAGGATATCGTGGAAAGCGCACCGAAAGAAGTCAAAGAAGACGTTCCAACTGCAGAAGCTAACGAGTTAAAAGAAAAACTCGAAGCTGCAGGTGCTACTGTAGAGCTTAAATAAGATCATGGGGCGGGGTTAAACCCGCCCCTGACATCCTCATCCACGGAGTGTGGGGGTGCGTATATTACTCATTACTCCGTAAAATTTTTTTGCTGCTAGCGAGGAAACCACATGTCGCAAGCTTATGCCGGACGCAAACGTATAAGACGCTCTTTTGGACGTATCCCTAAAGTTCTGGATATGCCTAACCTCATTGAGGTTCAAAAATATTCCTATGACCAGTTCCTGCAGGCAGATGAGCCTGATGGCGGTCGCGAGGATATGGGCCTGCAGGCCGTATTTAAATCGGTTTTTCCTATTGATGATTTCGCGAAAACATCCAGACTGGAATTTGTATCCTACGAATTTGAACAGCCTAAATATGATGTCGAGGAATGTCAGCAGCGTGGCATGACCTTTGCCGCTCCTTTGAAGGTAACGCTCAATCTCATCGTTTATGATGTGGATGAGGAAACCGAGGCACGCTCTATTAAAGGTATCAAGCAACAAGAAGTTTATATGGGTGATTTACCACTCATGACCTCTAACGGGACATTTGTCGTTAATGGTACTGAGCGGGTTATTGTTTCCCAGATGCATCGTAGCCCTGGCGTATTCTTTGACCATGACCGTGGTAAAACACACGCATCAGGTAAGCTTTTGTTTGCAGCCCGTGTTATTCCTTATCGCGGCTCATGGCTCGATTTTGAGTTTGACGCTAAAGATGTTCTTTTTGTCCGCATTGACCGCCGTCGGAAACTCCCTGCAACCATGCTGTTGCATGCGTTGGATTTTGACGATGAAGAAATTTTGTCTTTATTTTATGAGAGCGTCAACTTTACGCGTAAGGATGATAAGTGGGTCACGCCTTTTGATAAGGATGCCCGCCGCGGCACAAAACCTGCTCTTGATTTGATTGACGCCAAGACAGGAAAAGTAGCTGTTGAGGCCGGTAAAAAAATCACCCCGCGCCTTGCTAAAAACCTTGAAGAAGGTGGGCTTGAGAATCTTCTCGTCAGTGATGAAGAAGTCATTGGACGTTTCTTGGCTGAAGAAGTCATTAATATGGAAACCGGCGAGATTTATGCTGAAGCCGGTGACGAAATTACCGAAGACATGCTGGCTTCATTGCTTGAAAATGGTCACACGGAAGTCTCCACACTGAATACGGATCCGATTAATAAGGGTCCGTTTATTCGCAACACATTGCAGACGGATAAGTCGTCTGACAAGCTGACCGCGCTGGAAGAAATTTACCGGGTTATGCGCCCGGGTGAACCGCCGACAGCCGAAACAGCTCAGACGCTTTTTGACGGTCTCTTCTTTGATGAAGAAAGATATGATCTGTCATCTGTTGGCCGTGTGAAGATGAATATCCGTCTTGATTTGGATTGTGACGATGATGTCAAAATCCTTCGTAAGGATGATATTGTTGCCGTCATGCGTACGCTGGTTGATTTGCGCGACGGCAAAGGTGAGATTGACGATATCGACAATCTTGGAAACCGCCGCGTACGTTCAGTCGGTGAGTTGATGGAAAATCAATATCGTGTCGGTCTCTTGCGCATGGAGCGCGCTATTCGCGAGCGGATGAGTTCCGTTGATAATGATACGGTGATGCCGCAAGATTTGATTAACGCCAAACCTGCTGCAGCTGCCGTTCGTGAATTCTTCGGTTCATCCCAACTGTCTCAGTTTATGGACCAAACCAATCCACTCTCAGAGATTACACATAAACGTCGTCTTTCAGCGCTGGGCCCGGGTGGTCTAACGCGTGAACGTGCCGGTTTTGAGGTGCGTGATGTGCATCCAACTCACTATGGCAGAATTTGCCCGATTGAAACGCCGGAAGGCCCGAATATCGGTCTCATTAACTCGCTGGCGACTTTTGCACGTATCAACAAATATGGCTTCATTGAAAGCCCTTACCGTAAGGTTGTTGACGGTAAAGTTACCGATCAAGTGGATTATCTGTCTGCTATGGAAGAAGCGCGTTACCGTGTGGCGCAGGCGACAATTGAATTTGATGATAAAGGTGACATTGTTGATGAGCTGATTAACTGCCGTGTGAATGGCGACTTTGAGATGGTGCCGCCAGAAATGGTTAACTATCTTGATGTGTCTCCGAAGCAGATTGTTTCTGTCGCGGCAGCATTGATACCTTTCTTGGAAAACGATGACGCGAACAGAGCGCTTATGGGCTCAAACATGATGCGTCAGGCTGTGCCGCTGTTGCAAGCAGATGCACCTCTTGTTGGCACAGGCATGGAAGAAGTTGTTGCTAGGGATAGTGGCGCTGCCGTGACTGCCCGTCGTTCCGGTGTTGTGGATCAAGTTGACGCGACCCGTATTGTTGTGCGGGTGACTGAAGAGGTCGATGCCTCAAAATCCGGCGTTGATATTTACAATCTTCGGAAGTTCCAGCGTTCTAACCAGTCCACGTGCATCAATCAGCGCCCGCTTGTGCGGGTGGGTGACCGTGTTCAGGCCGGAGATGTTGTTGCTGACGGTCCGTCCACAGAGTTGGGTGAATTGGCACTTGGTCGTAACGTGCTTGTCGCGTTTATGCCGTGGAATGGCTACAACTTCGAGGACTCAATCCTGATTTCTGAACGCATTGTGCGCGATGACGTGTTTACATCCGTTCACATTGAAGAATTCGAGATTATGTCCCGCGATACGAAGTTGGGGCCGGAAGAAATCACGCGAGATATACCAAATGTCGGTGAGGATGCCCTGCGTAACCTCGATGAGGCCGGCATTGTTTATATCGGCGCTGAAGTAAATCCGGGTGAAATTCTGGTCGGGAAAATTACACCAAAAGGTGAAAGCCCAATGACACCGGAAGAAAAACTTCTGCGTGCCATTTTTGGTGAAAAAGCCTCTGATGTGAGAGACACCTCCTTGAAACTTCCGCCCGGTGCGTCCGGCACGGTTGTTGAGGTTCGTGTTTTCAACCGTCACGGGATTGAGAAAGACGAGCGTGCGTTGGCGATTGAACGCGAGGAAATCGAAGCCCTCGCCAAAGACCGCGATGATGAATTGTTTATTCTTGAACGCAACGTCTATGACCGATTGCAAGAATTGCTGAACGGCAAAGTTGCCGCCAGCGGTCCCAAAGATATCACTTCGGAAACAAAAATCACGGACGCACTTCTTGAGGATGTGCCGCGGAGTCAGTGGTGGCAGATTGCCCTCAAAAATGACAAAGCCATGTCTGAAGTTGAAGCCTTGAAAAAGCAGTTTGAAGATAGCCGAGGAGCTCTTGAGGCTCGTTTCGAGGATAAGGTCGATAAGCTTCAACGTGGTGATGAATTGCCGCCGGGCGTGATGAAGATGGTCAAGGTCTATGTTGCCGTTAAGCGTAAGCTTCAACCGGGTGATAAAATGGCCGGACGTCATGGTAACAAGGGTGTTATCAGTCGGATTATGCCGGTTGAAGACATGCCTTATCTTGAGGACGGTACACCTGTTGATATTGTGCTTAATCCACTCGGCGTGCCGAGCCGGATGAATGTCGGTCAGATTCTGGAAACCCATCTGGGTTGGGCCTGTTCGGGTCTCGGTAAGCAGGTTTCAGAGGCGATTGCCGCCTATGAACAAAGCGGAGATGCCTCTCAGGTTAAGCAGACACTTGCCGGTATTTACCAAGGCGATAAAGGTGTTGAAGAGCTTTCCGAAGGTGAAGCGGTTGAAATGAGCTACACCCTTAGAAAAGGTGTGCCTATGGCAACGCCTGTCTTTGACGGCGCAGTTGAAGAGGACATCGTTGATGTGTTGACCAATGCGGGTATGGACTCTTCCGGTCAGGTCGTTCTTAGGGATGGGCGGACAGGTGAAGTCTTCGACCGTAAAGTGACAGTTGGGTATATCTATATGCTGAAACTGCACCACTTGGTTGATGATAAAATCCACGCACGCTCAATCGGTCCATACAGTCTTGTCACGCAGCAACCACTAGGCGGTAAAGCGCAATTTGGTGGTCAGCGATTTGGTGAGATGGAAGTCTGGGCACTGGAAGCTTATGGTGCTGCCTATACGTTGCAGGAAATGCTGACCGTCAAGTCAGATGATGTGGCAGGTAGAACCAAAGTCTATGAAGCTATTGTCAAAGGTGATGACGCTTTTGAGGCAGGTATTCCAGAGAGCTTCAATGTCTTGGTTAAAGAAATTCGTTCACTCGGCCTCAATGTCGAGCTGACGGAAAGTAAACAGAGCGAGTAGTTAATTCGTATCACAGTCGGCAGATGATCTGCTGACCAGAGAAGGAGAAACGACCTATGAATCAAGAGGTCATGAATATCTTCGGCCCCCAAGGGGGCGTTCAAATGTTTGACCAAATCAGGATTTCAATTGCGAGTCCTGAAAAGATTATGTCCTGGTCATATGGCGAAATCAAAAAGCCTGAAACGATCAACTACCGTACCTTCAAGCCTGAACGTGATGGGCTTTTCTGTGCAAGAATTTTCGGGCCAATCAAAGATTATGAATGTCTGTGCGGTAAATATAAACGCATGAAATATAAAGACATTATCTGCGAAAAATGCGGTGTTGAAGTGACGCTGACCAAAGTGCGCCGTGAGCGTATGGGTCATATTGAACTGGCCGCTCCGGTCGCACATATCTGGTTTCTGAAATCTCTGCCAAGTCGTATCGGCCTGTTGTTGGATATGACATTGAAAGACCTTGAACGGGTGCTTTATTTCGAGAACTTTATTGTACTCGACCCGATGTTGACAGGCCTGTCTAAAGGCCAGTTGATGACTGAGGACGAATATTATGAAGCCATGGATGAATATGGCGATGATAGTTTCGTCGCCGGCATCGGGGCGGAAGCCATTCGTACCATGCTCTCTGAGCTTGATCTTGAAGAACTGCGTGACTTTCTGAAAGTCGAAATCGCGGAAGCTACGACTGAGCTGAAGCCGAAGAAACTCGCCAAGCGTCTTAAAGTTGTAGAAGCCTTTTTGAAGTCCAATAATCGCCCTGAATGGATGATTATGACAGTCATTCCGGTCATTCCGCCAGAATTACGCCCGCTTGTGCCGCTTGATGGTGGTCGTTTTGCGACATCAGATTTGAATGATTTGTATCGCCGGGTTATTAACCGGAACAATCGTCTGAAAAGATTAATTGAACTGCGTGCGCCGGATATCATTATCCGTAATGAGAAACGTATGCTGCAAGAATCTGTCGACGCGCTGTTTGATAATGGGCGTCGTGGTCGTGTCATTACGGGAGCCAATAAGCGTCCGTTGAAATCACTCTCTGACATGCTGAAAGGTAAGCAGGGGCGTTTCCGTCAGAACTTGCTTGGTAAGCGTGTTGATTATTCAGGTCGTTCTGTGATTGTGGTCGGGCCTGAGTTGAAACTTCATCAATGCGGTCTGCCGAAGAAGATGGCACTGGAGCTGTTTAAGCCGTTTATTTATTCACGGCTTGAAGCCAAAGGTCTCTCCTCGACTGTTAAGCAGTCCAAGAAGATGGTTGAAAAAGCCCGTCCCGAAGTCTGGGATATTCTTGACGAGGTTATCCGTGAGCATCCGGTTTTGCTGAACCGTGCGCCGACACTTCACCGTCTTGGCATTCAGGCGTTTGAGCCTGTTTTGATTGAAGGTAAAGCCATTCAGTTGCATCCGCTTGTCTGTGCAGCTTTCAACGCTGATTTTGACGGCGACCAGATGGCGGTTCATGTGCCGCTTTCGCTTGAAGCCCAGCTTGAAGCGCGTGTCTTGATGATGTCCACGAATAATATTCTGCATCCTGCGAACGGATCACCAATTATTGTGCCGTCTCAGGATATTGTCCTTGGTCTTTATTACATCACTCTGATGCGTGAAGGCGCGGCGGGTGAAGGTATGATCTTTGCCACAATGTCGGAAGTTGAACATGCTCTTGATAATGGTGTTGTGACCATTCACACCAAAATCAAAGCGCGCATTGACAGTTTTGACGAAGAAGGAAACCCGATTAATGAAATCGTGGAAACCACACCGGGTCGTATGATGGTCGCGCAAGAACTGCCGAAACATCCTGATGTTCCTTATTCAACGGTCAACAGATTGCTTACCAAGAAAGAAATTTCTAAAGCGATTAACTCTGTCTATCGCCATTGCGGTCAAAAAGAGACAGTTCTTTTCTGTGATCACATTATGCTCCTCGGTTTCCGTCAGGCATGTAAGGCCGGTATTTCCTTTGGTAAAGACGACATGGTCATTCCAGAAGAAAAACTGCGCCTGATTGATGAAACCCAACAACTCGCTAAGGAGTATGAGCAACAATATATTGACGGCCTGATTACACAGGGCGAGAAATATAACAAAGTTGTTGATGCATGGGCGAAGTGTACGGACCGTGTTGCTGATGCGATGATAGGAAAAATTTCATCCCTGAATCCTGAGGATGCTGATCCAAACGGCTTTATTAACTCCATCTACATGATGGCACATTCCGGTGCACGTGGCTCACCTGCTCAGATGAAACAGTTGGCCGGTATGCGTGGTTTGATGGCGAAACCTTCCGGTGAAATTATCGAAACACCGATTATTTCAAACTTTAAAGAAGGTTTGTCGGTTCTGGAATACTTCAACTCTACACACGGAGCGCGTAAAGGTCTTGCCGATACAGCACTGAAAACCGCTAACTCCGGATATCTGACCCGTCGTCTGGTTGATGTCGCTCAGGATTGCATCATCACGGAAGAAGATTGTGGCACATCAGATGGTCTGACGGTCTCGGCGGTGATTGATGCGGGTGAGGTAATTACATCTTTGTCTGATCGTGTGTTGGGTCGTGTCCCGACTGATGATATTGTTGAACCGGTTACGGGTGAGGTGATTGTCAAAAAAGGCGAGATGATCCTTGAAGAGCATGCCGATGCCATTGATGGTGCAAATCTTGTTGGCATTCAAATTCGTTCTGTACTGACTTGTGAAACGCGTCATGGTGTTTGTGGCAATTGCTATGGTCGTGACCTTGCGCGCGGTACACCTGTGAATATGGGTGAGGCTGTCGGCGTTATTGCGGCGCAATCTATTGGTGAGCCGGGTACTCAGCTTACAATGCGGACGTTCCACATTGGTGGTACGGCGCAGGTGGTTGACCAATCATTCGTGGAAGCTAATGCCGATGGTCTGATTTCTCTCGAGAATGTCAATATCGTCACGGATAGTGCCGGTAAACTTGTCGTTATGGATCGGAATGTGACGGTTAAGATTATTGACGAAAACGGTCTGGAGCGGGCAAGCCATAAACTTACTTATGGTACACGTCTGCGGGTTAAAAACGGCGATGAAATCAAGCGCGGTGAGCGTATTGGTGAATGGGAGCCCTACGCTCTGCCAATTTTGACGGAAGTCGAAGGCGAAGTATCCTTTGAGGATGTTGTGGAAGGTGTCTCTATTAATGAGGTAACTGACGAAGCCACGGGTATTTCTCAACGTGTTGTCATTGACCCACTATCCGGCTCTAAAGCTGCTGATTTAAAACCTGCTATCGTTTTGAAAGATGAAAAGGGCCAGATTAAAACACTGGCTAGCGGCAAAGAAGCCAGGTATTTGCTCTCTGTAGGGTCGATTTTGTCTGTTGAAGCAGGCACTAAAGTCCATGCTGGTGATACATTGGCGCGTATTCCAACCGAGGGTGCGACATCCAGTGATATTACAGGTGGTCTTCCGCGTGTAGCCGAGCTGTTTGAAGCCCGTCGTCCAAAAGAGCATGCAATTATTGCTGAAATTGGTGGGACAATTGAATTCGGGCGTGACTATAAAAACAAGCGACGTATTACAATTCACCCAGAAGACGAGTCACTTGAAAAAGTTGAATATCTCGTTCCCAAAGCCAAGCATCTTTCCGTTCAGGATGGGGATCGTATTGAGAAAGGTGACTATCTAATTGACGGTTTACCGGCTCCGCACGATATTTTGGCGATTTTTGGTGTTAAAGATCTTGCTGCTTATCTTGTGAATGAAATTCAAGATGTCTACCGTTTGCAAGGTGTGACCATTAATGACAAGCATATTGAGGTCATTGTGCGTCAAATGCTTCAAAAAGTTGAGATTGATAATCAAGGTGACAGCGAGTATTTGCCGGGTGAGCAGACAGACAGAGTTGAATTTGACGAAGTCAATGAAAAGCTTGTTGCTGAAAGTAAAGAGCCAGCAAAAGGCGCGCCAGTTCTTCTGGGTATTACAAAAGCCTCATTGTCGACGCGTTCATTTATTTCGGCGGCTTCCTTCCAGGAAACCACGCGTGTACTGACCGAAGCTGCCATTAATGGCAAAGAAGATAGCCTTGTTGGTCTGAAAGAAAATGTCATTGTCGGTCGTCTGATACCTGCGGGTACAGGTGGGGTGATGCAGCGTCTCAAGTCAGAAGCAGCTGACCGTGACAAGACGCTTTTGGAAGAAGAGGCTGACCTTGAGGTTTCAATCGAAACCGAGGTTTAGTGTTGAGAGAAATCTAAGGCGTAAAAACCTTGAATTTCTCTTGAAATCCGGTTGACAGTGCTAGTCGCATTGGCTAAAAAGCACAGACTTTAGTAGCAGGGCCGTAGGTTCATAATATATGTCGCGACTTTGGTGGCATATCAGAAACCTAAACGCTGTTGTTTTATTGAAGTAATTATTGGGTGCATGATTTCGGGCTGTCCGAAATCCTCTGTGAAGTGAGCCTCCAGACCCTTCTCCATTTAGGTGATGTCTGTTGGTTTTTTGGTTTTTCTTGTGTCTAGATTTGGACGTGCAGAGAAGCCTTTTTTGTGTTTGGAAATTGGGCGAGACATATGCCAACGATAAACCAGTTAATCCGCAAGCCGCGGAAAAAGATTGTTAAACGGAATAAGGTTCCAGCAATGGAGGCCTGTCCGCAAAAACGTGGTGTTTGCACACGCGTTTATACAACGACACCAAAAAAACCAAACTCCGCGCTACGTAAAGTGGCGCGTGTTCGTTTAACGAACGGGTTTGAGGTGACAAGTTACATCCCCGGTGAAGGTCATAATCTTCAGGAGCACTCTGTTGTCATGATCCGTGGTGGTCGTGTGAAAGACTTGCCGGGTGTTCGTTACCACATTGTTCGTGGCGTTCTGGATACACAGGGCGTTAAAGACCGTAAGCAGCGCCGTTCCAAATATGGCGCGAAGCGTCCGAAATAGGAGTTATTTAATATGTCACGCCGCCATCGCGCAGAAAAACGAGAAATCAACCCTGATGCCAAGTACGGGGATATTGTTCTGACCAAGTTCATGAACAGTCTTATGTTGCACGGTAAAAAATCAATTGCGGAAAAAACTCTTTATGCCGCGCTTGACCAAGTTGAAAGCAAAATCAGCCGTAATCCTGTTGAGGTCTTCCATGAAGCCCTTGAAAATGTCATGCCTGCCGTTGAGGTTCGTTCTCGGCGTGTGGGTGGCGCAACATATCAGGTGCCTGTTGAAGTTCGTACAGAACGTAAGGCCGCACTTGCCATTCGCTGGTTGATTGCTGCTGCCCGCGCTCGTGGTGAAAACACCATGGTTGACCGTTTGGCAGGTGAGTTTCTGGATGCCGTCAACAACCGCGGCAATGCTGTTAAAAAACGCGAAGATACGCACCGTATGGCGGAAGCCAACCGTGCTTTCTCACATTATCGCTGGTAATTGAAGTCTAAAGGATCCTCAAAATGTCCCGTAAAACGCCCCTAGAAGATTATCGTAATATCGGCATCATGGCTCACATTGATGCCGGAAAGACGACAACGACAGAGCGGATTCTTTATTACACTGGCGTCAGCTATAAAATTGGTGAAGTTCATGATG
>DJZB01000031.1:0-5038 GCA_002450335.1 Rhodobiaceae bacterium UBA6963 | reverse complement strand
GATGGAACAAGAGCAAGAGCGCGGTATCACAATTACTTCCGCTGCGACGACTTGTTTTTGGAACGATAAGCGTATCAACATCATCGACACACCGGGACACGTTGATTTTACTATTGAAGTTGAACGTTCCTTGCGGGTTCTTGATGGTGCTGTCGCTGTTTTTGACTCTGTGGCCGGTGTTGAACCGCAATCTGAAACAGTTTGGCGTCAGGCGGATAAATATTCCGTCCCGCGTATGTGTTTTGTCAATAAAATGGATCGCACGGGTGCTGATTTCTTTAGATGCGTTGACATGATTAAAGACCGCTTGGGGTCAACCCCGCTGGTCACTCAGCTTCCGATTGGTGCTGAGGCAGAGTATGAAGGTCTGATTGATCTCATCAAAATGAAAGAAGTTCTTTGGAAGGCTGAAGATCTTGGCGCGGAATATGAATATGTCGATATCCGTGACGACCTCAAAGCGCAAGCCGATGAATATCGTGCCGTGCTTATTGAGACGGCTGTTGAAGTTGATGATGATGTTATGGAAGCTTATCTTGAAGGTGAAGAACCTGACGAAGCAACCCTCATCCGTTGCATTCGTAAAGGTACAATTGACCAAAATTTTGTCCCTGTACTGAATGGGACAGCATTTAAAAACAAAGGTGTTCAGCCTTTGCTCGATTCTGTCGTGAACTTTATGCCATCGCCGCTGGATGTTCCTGCGATTACCGGCATTGATGCCAAAACAGAAGAAGAGATTTCTCGTGAAAGTTCTGATGATGCGCCGCTATCCATGCTGGCCTTTAAAATTGCCAATGACCCGTTCGTTGGCTCTTTGACTTTTGCGCGTATTTATTCCGGTAAGCTTGAAAGCGGTCAGACGCTCGTCAACACCGTGAAGGACAAGCGTGAGCGAATTGGTCGTATGTTGCAAATGCATGCTAATTCGCGT
Organism: Rhodobiaceae bacterium UBA6963; assembly: GCA_002450335.1. GTDB lineage: Bacteria > Pseudomonadota > Alphaproteobacteria > RS24 > RS24 > Micropelagius. The sequence goes on along the minus strand of DJZB01000031.1, from coordinate 4,104 downwards.
GAGGAAATCAAGGATGCTGTTGCCGGTGATATTGTTGCCCTTGTTGGTCTGAAAGACACAACAACAGGTGATACATTATGTGTTCAAGAAAGCCCTGTTATTCTGGAGAGAATGGAATTCCCTGATCCGGTTATCGAGGTTGCTGTTGAGCCAAAAACCAAAGGTGACCAAGAAAAAATGGGCCTTGCTCTCAGCCGATTGGCTCAGGAAGATCCGTCTTTCCGTGTTAAATCTGATGAGGAAAGCGGGCAGACCGTTATTGCCGGTATGGGTGAATTGCATCTCGATATCATCGTTGATCGCATGAAGCGTGAGTTCAAGGTGGAGGCCAATGTCGGTGCGCCTCAGGTGGCTTATCGTGAAACTTTCACCAAGGTGACCGATGTTGATTACACGCATAAAAAACAAACCGGTGGTTCAGGTCAATTCGCACGCGTGAAAATGACTATTGAGCCGCTAGAACCGGGTGGCGGGTTTGAATTTGAAAACAAAATTGTCGGTGGTGCTATTCCAAGAGAATATATTCCCGGCGTAGAAAAAGGTATTGAAAGCGTTCGCGAAAATGGCGTGCTTGCAGGGTTCCCTATGATTGATTTTAAAGTCATTCTTCATGATGGGGCTTATCACGATGTTGACTCCAGTGTCATGGCATTCGAGATTGCTGCGCGTGCCGCTTTCCGTGAAGCTTCAAGAGAAGCCGGTGCAAAACTGCTGGAGCCGATTATGGCTGTTGAGGTTGTCACGCCGGATGAGCATATGGGCGATGTTATCGGTGACCTGAACAGTCGCCGAGGACAGGTTCGCGGCACAGAAGCAAGAGGGAACGCTTCAGTCATTGAATCCATGGTGCCTTTGGCAAATATGTTTGGCTATGTGAACAATCTGCGTTCTATGACTCAGGGCCGTGCCCAGTACAGCATGCTTTTTGACCACTACGAACCCGTGCCACAGGCAGTGTCAGACGAAGTTCTGTCACAATTGGCCTAAGAATTAATTGAGTATTTAGAACACCATCAAGCTGGAGAGAGATTAATATGTCGAAAGAGAAGTTTGAGCGCACGAAGCCGCACGTTAACATTGGCACGATTGGTCACGTTGACCATGGTAAGACGACGTTGACAGCTGCGATTACGAAGGTTTTGTCTGAGCATGGGGGAGCTGAGTTTTCTGATTATGCAGATATTGACAAAGCGCCTGAGGAGAAGGAGCGCGGCATTACGATTTCCACGGCTCACGTTGAGTATGAGACGGAAGGCCGTCACTATGCTCACGTTGATTGCCCCGGTCACGCTGATTATGTGAAGAACATGATTACCGGCGCGGCTCAGATGGATGGCGCGATTTTGGTTGTCAATGCTGCTGACGGTCCTATGCCACAGACACGCGAGCATATTCTTCTTGCGCGTCAGGTTGGTGTTCCTGCACTTGTTGTTTTTTTGAACAAGGTTGACCAGGTTGATGATGAAGAGCTTCTTGAGCTTGTTGAGATGGAAGTTCGTGAACTTCTTTCATCTTATGAGTTTCCTGGTGACGACATTCCGATTGTTAAGGGTTCTGCGCTTGCTGCGCTTGAGGGGCGTGACGACACGATTGGCAAGGAAGCGATTATGTCTCTTATGGCTGAGGTTGATGCTTACATTCCCCAGCCTGACCGTCCTAAGGACAAGGCGTTTTTGATGCCGATTGAGGATGTTTTCTCGATTTCCGGTCGCGGTACGGTTGTTACGGGTCGTGTTGAGCGCGGTGTTGTGAAGAATGGTGAAGAGATTGAGATTGTTGGTATCAAGGAGACCCAGACGACGACTTGTACCGGTGTTGAGATGTTCCGCAAGATACTTGATCAGGGAGAGGCCGGGGATAATGTTGGTGTTCTTCTTCGTGGTACGAAGCGTGAGGAAGTTGAACGTGGTCAGGTTCTTTGTCATCCCAGCACGATTAAGCCGCACACGAAGTTCATGGCTGAGGCTTATATTTTGACGAAAGAGGAGGGTGGTCGTCATACACCATTCTTCACGAATTATCGTCCTCAGTTTTACTTCCGTACGACGGATGTTACGGGTGTATGTCAGTTGCCGAGCGGCACTGAGATGGTTATGCCCGGCGATAATGTTGAGATGGAAGTTGAGCTGATTGTTCCGATTGCGATGGAAGAGAAGCTGCGCTTTGCGATCCGCGAAGGCGGTAGAACAGTCGGCGCAGGCGTCGTCTCATCAATCATCGAGTAGGACTTCTAGGTAAGGTTAGGATTGGGAAATGGTACAAAACCAAAATATCCGTATTAGGCTGAAAGCTTTTGATCATCGTGTGTTGGATAATTCCGCACTCGAGATTTTGAATACAGCCAAAAGGACAGGTGCCGATGTACGCGGTCCCATTCCTTTGCCGACACATATTGAAAAATATACTGTTTTGCGCGGGCCGCACATTGACAAGAAAAGTCGTGAGCAATTCGAAATTCGTACCCATAAACGCATGTTGGATATTGTTGATCCAACACCCCAAACAGTCGACGCATTAATGAAGCTGGATCTTCCGGCTGGTGTAGACGTTCAAATTAAGCTCTAAAGTGAGCGAAGGAGAGTAGCCATGCGGTCCGGAGTGATCGTGCAGAAAGTTGGAATGACCCGTCTGTTTACTGAAGACGGTCAACATGTGCCAGTCACGGTGTTGAAGCTTGATAATTGTCAGGTTGTTGCCCAACGCACGGAAGATAAAGACGGTTATAATGCTGTTCAGCTTGGTTCTGGTTTCAGGAAAGTGAAGCGGACAACCAATGCTATGCGTGGGCATTTTGCTAAAGCTAAAGTTGAGCCTAAGCGGAAGCTCGCAGAGTTTCGGGTTACGGCAGATAATCTTATTGATATCGGCGCTGAGTTGGCTGCCAATCATTTTCTGGAAGGCCAGAAAATTGATGCAACCGGTGTAAGCATTGGTAAAGGTTTTGCAGGCGCCATGAAACGCCATAATTTTGGGGGCTTACGAGCGTCTCACGGTGTGTCTATCTCCCACCGTAGCCATGGTTCTACAGGTCAGTGTCAAGATCCGGGTAAGGTGTTTAAAGGCAAGAAAATGGCCGGGCACATGGGTGACACGCGCATTACCACACAAAATTTGACTGTTGTAAAAACTGACGTCATGCGTGGTCTTATCATGGTTAAAGGTGCCGTTCCCGGTTCTAAGGGAGGATGGGTGCTTTTACGGGATGCTGTTAAGCGTCCTCTTCCGGAAGGTGTGCCTATGCCTGCAGCTATTGTCGAGCTGAGTTCGCCTGCACAAGAAACACCTGTTGATGAAGTTCCCGCTGATGAAGTTCCGGCAGAGGAAGCTGTAGCTGAAGAAGTGGTTACTGAAGAAGCGCCGGCAGAAGAAGGTGTGGTTGATGAGGCATCTGCTGAAGAAACTGTTTCTGAAGAAGCGCCGGCAGAAGAAGATAAGGAGGCCGAGTGATGAAAACGGATGTAACAACACTTGAAGCCACTAAATCTGGTTCAGTTGATCTTAACGAAAGTGTCTATGGTCTTGAATTGCGTGCTGATTTATTGCACCGCATGGTTAATTACCAGCTTGCCAGCCGTCAGGCAGGTACACATAAAACCAAAAACCGTAGTGAAATTGTCGGTACAACCAAAAAATTCGGTCGTCAGAAAGGCGGCGGTGGCGCGCGTCACGGTAACCGTAAATCCAATATTTTTGTTGGTGGTGGTCGTGCGCATGGTCCTGTTGTCAGAAGTCACGCGACGAAACTGCCAAAGAAAGTCCGTACACTTGCGCTGAAAACTGCTCTATCCAGCAAAGTTCAAGCAGCACAACTTATTGTTCTCGACAAGGCTGAGTCCAAAGACGGTAAAACTTCTGTCCTGCGTAATCAGCTGACTAAGTTAGGTATTACTTCGGCCTTAATTATTGATGGTAGCGATGTGAATGAAAACTTCGCGCGTGCCGCTCGTAATATCGAGAAAATCGATGTGCTGCCGGTTCAGGGCATTAATGTTTATGACATTCTGCGCCGCGATCATTTGGTTTTAACAAAGGCTGCAATTGAAAGCCTTGAGGAGCGTTTCAAATGAGCAAAGTAAAAGCTACGCCCCGTCATTATGACATTCT
>DJZB01000034.1 GCA_002450335.1 Rhodobiaceae bacterium UBA6963 | reverse complement strand
GCAATTGAATTCATTAAAAAATGTGTTCCGCTTCTCTCGTGTGAGCATACCACTATAACTTTTTTAATATTAGCATTTGAAGAAAATTGTAACTTCTTTTTTTCAAGGTCTACTAACATCACTTTGTTTTTAATTAAATAACTTACACATAAAAATAAAACTATTCATATATTATAAGATTTTATTTCTATCACAAATAGGATCTTTATCAGGTTTTTGAAGTTAGGGTTAATAAACTAAATTAAAATAAAGAGCAAATAGGAATTATTTTGCTTATCATTAGAAGAAAGTAAAAGTTGATTAATATGATTATTTTTGAAAAAATTTAAATAAAATGACAAAAAATTTAGAACATTTAAAAAAAGGTATAAATCATTTAAAAAATAAAGATTATTTAAATGCTGAAACTATATTCTTAAGCTTAGTAAGGCGTGATCCAACTAACTTAAATATATATAGTTATCTAATACCTGTCCTAATAGAACAGAAAAAATTTAAAGAGGCTCTTAAGTTTTCTGAAAGGTTTTTTAACTTAAATAAAAATAACGAACTAGGGCTTATATACATAGGAATTATAAATTATAATCTAAAAAAACCCTCCTTAGCTTTAGATTTTTTTGAAAAGTCACTTTTAATTAATCCTGATAATTTTGATGGCCTTCTCAATATTGGTGTCACCTATAGAAAATTAGGTAATAACAAGAAAGCAATAAAATATTTTGAGAAATCTAAGGAAATAAATAACAATAAATCAATAGTTTACTACAATTTAGGTTCAATTTACGAAGAGGAAGGTGATTTAAATAAAGCAATATTATTTTTTAAAAAAGCAATTTCTATAAACAAAGGAGATTTTGACTCTATACACGCATTATCATTATGCCAACTATCTATGCAAAACTATGAGGAGGGCCTTAAAAATTATGAATTTAGATGGCTAAAGAAAGGTTTTGAGAAAAATTATAGAAATCAACATATACCTAAACTTGACTCAATAAGTTCAATATCAGGAAGAAAAATACTCATATGGCATGAACAAGGATTGGGGGACACAATTCAATTTTCAAGGTACATTAATTTATTGATTAATTTAGGTGCTAAAGTGACTTTTGAAGTACAAAAACCTTTGACATCTTTTTTAAAAAGACAATTTAATTGCGAAATAACCGAAAATGCATCTAAAAATAATTTTGATTTTCAGTGCCCATTAATGACTCTTCCATCTCTATTTGGTATGAGTTTGAAAAATATACCTTCAATAAATCAATACTTTGTTTGTGATAGTCAAAAAGTTGAATTGTGGAAAGATATTTTACCTCTTTCAGAAAGTAAAAAAAATATAGGAATTGCAATATCAGGAAATGTTAACCAAATATATGAAAATAGAAGAAAAATAGATCTTGAATACTTTTTACCTTTAACAGAAAGTTATAAATTTTTTGTTATTCAAAAAAACTTATATCAAGGTGATCAAATAATAGTGGAAAATAATAATGAAATAGTTTACTTGGGAGAAAAATCACAATGGGAAAATTTCGAAGACACTGGTGCTATTGTTCAAAATATGGACTACATAATATCCATTGATACATCACTAATACATCTCGCCTGCTCAATGAATAAAAAAGCATTTCTTCTACTTTCAAAACCAGCTGATTGGCGCTGGTCACACGAAAAATTTAATTCCCCAAATTGGTATGAGAACATTACGATTATCAGGCAAAAAAGTAAAAATAATTGGGAAGACGTTATGTTGGAACTTCAAAAAAGGTTGATTTAAAATATAAAAATAGAAACGACGAGAGGATTGATTTTTTTTCTTTTTGGAGCGGGCGAAGGGATTCGAACCCTCGACTTCAACCTTGGCAAGGTTGCGCTCTACCCCTGAGCTACGCCCGCATTGCTGTTTAATAGCATAGCGGGTTATGCCCCAAAGCAAAAGCGATTGCAAGCTCTTTAGCTTATCCTTTGGCGGTATCTGCAGGTGACTTTGCCTGAAACTTCATCGCATAAATAAAGAATACAGACATAACGACGGTCACCATAAATCCTTGAAACGCAACGTCATAAGCCCCTGTCCGACTGTGCACCTCGCCGATAAAGCTTACAAAAATAATCGACAAGCCCTGCATGACCGGTGCCATAAATCCTAAGACAGACCCAATGCTGGCCGGACCAAAAGCGTTTGCCGTTAGCGATGACCACACAGGGTAAATACCGCCAACGGCCGCCCCAAAAATAGAAACAAAAATTAGCAAACTCCAATAGTCAGGCCGCATTAAAAACACAGCCAAAAGAAGAAAATGGAATAAGGCGACCAAGGCGAATAAATGCCTGACATCAAAATAATCAGCCATGAACCCGATTATCAGCTTTCCGGCAACCGCAGAAATTGTCATGGTGGAAATAATTGTGGTGGCCTGCAAAACTGTAAAACCGCTATCTACCAGAAACGGAAATTTCGAGGTGAGAACAGCCTGATCGCTCGCCAGCAAAAGACCGCACCCCATTGCGACAAGCCAATAATTTCGCGTTGTCACAATCTGCTTGAGGCTCAGAGTTTTATCCCCTGTCGGCATGTCTTGTAAGGGTGTATCTACTTGGGTATCAAGTTCATCAAAATCATTAATATCAGCCTGCGCGGGACGCCCCCTAACAAACAGACCAACGAGGACGAATATAATTATCGCCACCGACCAGCCGGTGAGAAGCATCGCCGTACGCCAGCCATAAGATGAGATAAGATAAGACACAACCGGCACCATAAATGCGCCGCCGACAGATGACGTCACGGACATAATTCCCAATGCCCGCCCCCTGCGTTTTTGAAACCACCGCACTGTAACGGCGTTACCGGCAAGCCCACCACATGAGCAAACGGCAATACTGAGCATCACAAAAATGCCGACCATCATCACCATCAGGCTTTGCGCCATAGCAACCAGCGTGAAGGCGCCGCCAAAACTAAGCGCGCCAAACATAATCACATATTTTGCATCAAATTTATCCAACAGCCGCCCAACCAACGGCGACCAAAGCGCCAGCCCGACCAGCATGGAAATATAGGCATTATTGGCTGTCGCTCGGGATATGCCGAACTCTTCAGTGACGGGAATAACAAAAAGCTGGAAGCTGTAGATTGTCGCACCAACAATCAACATGGCCGACACAAAACAGGCAGACAAAACAATCCAGCCAGTATAAATCGTCCCCACGCGGGGCGGTGTTCCTATCATTTTTTTTCCGTTTAACGATTAAAGGTGGAAAACACACTACTTCAATATGTTTCTCGCGTCCCAGAAAACTTATAATTGACATTAAGGGGTGGGCTTTTAAATTGAGGGCTGGAGGCGACAGTGAATACAGCAAAAAAAATGATAAGGGTTGCAAACGCCCAAGGCTTCTGGGGAGATAGCCTGCTTGGGCCTAAAAGACTTGTTGAAGAAGGGCCGGTTGATTATCTGACCTTCGACTATCTCTCTGAAATAACAATGAGCATCATGCAAAAACAAAGAATGCGCGACCCAGAGTCAGGTTACGCGCGTGATTTTATCAAAATGCTCAAAATGATTATGCCTCAATGCCGCGACAAGGGCATTAAATTGATAGCCAATGCGGCAGGTGTAAATGCACCGGCCTGCCTTGCCGCCACCAAACAAGCACTTTCAGAGATTGGCCTCTCTGGTGTCCGCATCGGCATTGTTGAGGGTGATGATATTCTTGACAGACTGGACTCACTGGCAAATGAAGGTGAAGAGCTGGTTAACATGGATACCGGCGCAGCTTTGGCATCCGTCAAAGATGATGTCATCAGCGCCAATGTATATATTGGTGCAGCTTCGATTGTTGAAGCACTCCAACAGGGCGCGGATATTGTTATCACCGGGCGGGCAAGTGACCCCTCACTGGCTGTCGCGCCGTTGGCCTATGAATTTGGCTGGTCATTCGAAGATTACGACAAAATTGCTGCCGCTACAGTGCTGGGGCATATCATTGAATGTGGCCCCCAATGCACAGGCGGCAACTATACGGATTGGCGGGATGTTCAAGATTTTGCTCATATCGGCTTTCCCGTTGTTGAGGCCTATGAAGACGGGTCTTTTATCGTCACGAAACATGACGGCACGGGCGGGTTGATAAATGTGGAAAGCGTCACCTCTCAGCTGCTGTATGAACTTGGTGACCCGGCGCGGTACCTCAGCCCGGATTGTGTTGCAGATTTTACGACAATCCAAATGGAGCAGGATGGCCCAAACCGTGTGAGAGTTCATGGCGTCAAAGGGCTTCCGGCAACTGACAGCTTCAAGGTCTCCATGTCCTATGCAAACGGCTATAAAATTCTAGCCACACTTTGTATTGGTGGCCCTGACGCAATTGAAAAGGCACATATTGTTTCTGACATGGTGTTTTCACGCATGAAAATGCTCGGCGCGGACATCCCTGCAGAAGACCGTTTCTTGGAATTATTCGGCAGCAATGTTCTATATAAGGGCATTGTGGAAAGCCCCGACCAGCCTCATGAAATTCTGATGCGGCTCGGCGCCAAGGGAATGGATGCCAATAAGCTTAATGTGATGTCGAGCGAGATCGCGCCGGTTTTGACTTCCGGCCCTCCGGGTATTACAGGATTTGCGGCGGGCAGATCACGCGCGTCCGAGGTTGTTGGTTACTGGCCGGCGCTTATCGGCAAAGATAAAATCAAAACAACCGTTAAGGTTGAGGAGGTCTAAGGTGGCAACCAAACAGGTAAAACTGATGGACATCGCTCTTGCGCGCTCTGGTGACAAGGGCAACGGAAGTAATGTGGGTGTTATCGCCAGATCACCCGAGATTTATGCCTATCTTGACAAAGAACTCACCGCCGCGCGGGTCGCTGACCATTTTAGCGAAATCGCATTGGGCGGCGTGACGCGTTATGACCTGCCGAATTTAAATGCTTTTAATTTTATTCTTGAAGAGTCGCTTGGCGGCGGCGGCACGGAGACACTTATAACCGACGCCCAAGGCAAGGTGCATGGGCTTGCACTTCTCCATATGGTGGTAAAAATTGATGAAAGCCTTCTTTTGACTATAAAACATGACTGACATCATTAATAATCTTTATCACCGCGCCAAAAAAAATAAGAAGCGCATTTTACTTCCAGAAACATCGGACCCGCGCATTCAAGAAGCTATAAAGCTGCTCCACCAAGGCGGCGAAGTAATGCCAGTCGCGCTAAGCGCAGATGCTGGGTTGCCGGACGGGACAGAGGTTTTTAACAACCATCCCGATAAAGATCTTTGGCTGAGCCGGATTTATGAGCATGTGAAAAGTAAAAGAGGGCTTGAGCGCGCTAAAGTTGAGCAATCCTTGTCAAACCCACTTTTATTGAGCTGTTATTTGCTGGCTACAGGCTATGTGGATGGCGGCGTTGCGGGATCAATTGCTACCACAGCCAACGTTTTAAAGGCAGGCTTTAAATCTCTTGGGGTTAAAGACGGAACCAAAACCATTTCCAGCATGTTTTTAATGGCTATGCCGGACGGAAGAGTTTTCAGTTACGGCGATTGCGCCGTTGTTCCAAACCCAACTGCCGCTCAATTAGCTGATATCACCATTTTTACATCTGAAACACATGAACGACTGACAGGGCAGAAGCCATATGTGGCGATGCTTTCCTTTTCCACTAAAGGTTCAGCCAACCATGCAGAAATTGATAAAGTCACCGAAGCAATGGGGCTCGTGACACAGAAAGCCCCTCACCTCAATATTGACGGTGAATTACAATATGATGCCGCGATTAACCCCGCAATAGGCACCAAAAAGGCCCCGGACTCTCCGGTAGCGGGCAAAGCCAATGTATTTATTTTTCCTGACCTTGATGCAGGTAATATTGGTTATAAAATTACACAAGAGCTAGGCGGCGCGCGCGCTATCGGGCCCATTCTGGGCGGGTTTCCCAAACCATGGATGGATTTATCCCGTGGCTGTGGTGTTCAGGACATTATTGATGTCGCCGTTGTCGCCGCACTGCTTGGTGACGCACCCGACTAACAAAGAAAATAAAGTGTACAGGCCAAACAGGAAAATCATCATTAGGCCTTGGCAAAACCTTCCAGAGACCCCACTTTAGTCACATAAGGATATGAACTTCCTGCAAGGAAGCAAAGACGGGATAAATTATGGACGAAACACCGGAAACTCAACAAAACCCATCAGGTATGAGCGCAGTTGACAGTCAATCAACTGACAGTGTTGTCGAAACAACCACCCAAAGCTTTATGGTCGACGTGATTGAGGCCTCACAGCACATGTTGGTTCTTCTTGATTTCTGGGCACCATGGTGTGGGCCTTGTAAGCAACTGACACCGCTTCTTGAAAAGCTGGCCATGCAAAGTAATGGCGCGGTACGCTTGGCAAAAATGAATATTGATGAACACCCCCAGGTCGCACAACAATTACAAGTACAATCCATTCCGGCTGTTTTTGCTTTTAAAAATGGTCAACCCGTAGACGGCTTCGCGGGCGCATTGCCGGAGAGCCAGCTTAAAGCCTTTATTGAAAAAAATCTTGGCGAAGGCCTCGCCCCAGACCCCATCGAGGAGATGTTAGCCGCCGGTAAAGCAGCTTTGGAACAAGATGATTTCACCAATGCCATGCAAATTTTCGGTGCAATCGCCCAGCAAGACAACACCAACACAGCCGCGCTGGGGGGGCTGGCGCAGTGTTATCTTGCATCGGGCAATATCGATGCGGCAGAGCAAACCCTTGCCATGATTGAGGATCCGACCACCCCCGACCCGCTTTACAGCGCGGCAATTGCAGGCCTTGAATTGGCAAAAAAATCATCCTCACTCGGCGACACTGACGACCAAAAAGAGAGCGCGATTGACACGCTGTTAGCAACCTTGGGCGGCAACGCCGATGACCACCAGTCGCGCTATGATTTGGCGCTGGCCTATCATGCTGCCGGACAAAAAGAAAATGCCATTGACGCTTTGCTTGAGATTATTCAGCGAAATCGTCAATGGGAAGATGATGCCGCACGCAAACAATTACTCGAGCTTTTTGAAGCCTATGGACCCACAGATGAGGTAACGGTTGAAGGGCGGCGCAAATTGTCCTCCCTGCTGTTCAGTTAGTATGCTTGTTGATTATAAACTTCCGGCAGATTTGCCGCCTGTCATTCCCGTATTCCCTTTATCAGGGGCTCTATTGTTGCCACGCGTTTTACTGCCGCTCAATATTTTTGAGCAGCGCTATCTCGCTATGGCCAATGATGCCATGAGCAGTTCGCGGATTATTGGGATTATCCAACCACGTAATAGTAGTCAATCTGGACCTTATGGCCTCTACGGTGCGGGATGTGTCGGGAGAGTCACCACTTATAATGAAACTGAGGACGGGCGGATACTGATTACCCTGACCGGTCTTTGCAGATTTCATGTGATCGAAGAATTGGACGTCACCACCCCCTACCGTCAAGTTAAAGCTGATTACGCACCCTTTTCACATGATCTTGTCAAAGATTATGGTGTTGATGATGTTGACCGAAAAGGTCTGCTCGAGGTGCTGAAAGATTATCTGGACGCCAATCAGCTGCAGGGGGATTGGCCATCTATTGAAGGCTCGCCAACCGAAGAGCTTGTAAATTCCTTAAGTGTTGTTAGCCCCTACGGCCCACCTGAAAAACAGGCTCTACTGGAGGCAGATACATTGGCTAGCCGAGCTGATATGCTTATTGCCATGACCGAAGTCATTCTTGCCCATGGCAATGATGAAGACACGCCACTTCAATAGGCCGAATAAATGACAAAAGAAAATGATGAAAATATAGATGCCGCCAGCCCTGACCCAAGCCTGTTGGAAATACTGGTCTGCCCGGTTTCGCGCCGACCCCTGAGCTATGACCGTGATAAACAGGAGCTGATTAGCAAAGAGGCCGGGTTGGCTTATCCTGTAAGGCAGGGTATTCCGGTAATGCTTGAGAGCGAAGCCCGCAAAATTCCTAAAGATTAAGAATTAAAAAATGCGCCTATCCAGTCAACCTTCGGCCTCTTAAAAGGCGCGGCAGGGGAGATGTGCCTCTGTCTGCATAACGCTGCCCCATATGTTTTGCTTGATTGGGAAGTGCATTATTGACAAGGGCAAGACCTGCATGACGCAACCAAGAAAGAGGCGGAAAAGAAGTGCCAAACAGATTGTTAAGGCCATCTGTTAAGCCTGCCATAGCAAAAACATCAACACGGCGACTAAGTTGATACCCCTCTGTCACACTCAAATCGCAAGCTTTGAGCCCAACCATCTTGGCATCAAAAACATGCTCTGCAAGCATTGCAGCATCCCGAAGCGTCAGATTATAACCTTGTCCGGCAAGCGGGTGAATGACATGCGCGGCATCCCCCAGCAAAACAGCATGAGGTGCAGCATAATTTTCAGCCAGCATCAGTGACAAAGGGAAAAAATGCGGCGTATCAGAAACTTTTATATCGCCCAAAGCCCCATCAAGTTGTTCTGACAATGCATAGGAAAATCTCTCCTGAGATAGTGAGGAAAGGCTTTTGGCCGTTTTTGTTTTTTCCACCCAAACAAGGCTACTGACATGCTGACCGTTTGGACTCTTACCAAGCGGCAAGCAGGCCATTGGGCCGTTGGTTCTAAAAATCTGACGCGCAAGATTATCGTGTGGCAAGCTATGGGAAAAATCTGCCACCAGAGCGGCGCGGTGATAATCACGCTTTATAATGCGCGTACCAAGAAAATCCCTGACAAGCGATTGGCGTCCATCACAGGCAATGACAAGGTCGCATATCATCTGATGATCATTAACAGTCAATTGCATTCCGTTTGGAGTCTGCTCCATGTCAGTAACAGTCTGACCTTTACGGATTGAGATGTTAGAGATGTCCTTGCTGACTTCAGCAAAAGCGCCAAGCAAATCACGATTACGCACCATATAGGCCAGCGCATCGCCATCATTGGCGTTCTCAAAATTTAACAGCCCGCCCGGCCATTTAGGCACTGATGAGGCTTCCGTAATCCTCATCGCCGCAATGGGGGTGGGCACCTCCTGACACGCAGACAACACATCAAGACAGGTTAACATTTTAAAAGAAGAGGGGGATAAAGCCGTGGTGCGAGGGTCAGGATGAGCAGCCCCACCAGAGCTATCTGTCGCCCGGTCCAGCACAACAATTTCTGCGCCCGTCCCTGCCAACGCTAACGCCGCCGCATAACCTGCAAGGCCGGCGCCGACAATCACAATTTCACATTTTTCAGGTGACGGAGAATCCATATGCATAAAGTGGCTGACATAATGGCCAAAGTCCAGCACAACAGATGCGACATGTGACACCTACATAGTGACTATTAATTAGGCGTCTGCATACGAAAATCTTGCAAGTGATTAAAATTTATGCAGATATAGAATTTGGCCTAATTTGGACATAAATATATCAATGATATCAATGAGTTATATGTAATTTCTGGCATGCATCTTGCTTGTATTAGAGCAGAGATAATTATAATGGAGGGGAACATGTCTCAATCGCAATTGGGCGGTGACGTCTTCTTTTTGCTTATTGGTGCTATTTTGGTTTTTGCCATGCATGGCGGCTTTGCATTTTTAGAAGTTGGAACTGTTCGTAAAAAAAACCAAGTTAACGCTCTGGTCAAAATTATATCAGACTTTGCTGTTTCAACAGTGGCTTATTTTTTAATTGGTTATGGCGTTGCGTATGGCATTAATTTTTTCGCGGACGCGGCAACTATTCAGGGTGGGGAAGGCACTGGCTTTGATGGGCAGGGCCTTTCATTGGTTAAATTTTTCTTCCTGTTAACATTTGCCGCCGCCATTCCGGCAATTATTTCCGGCGGCATTGCAGAACGCGCCAAATTTGGGTCGCAACTGGCAGCGTCGGCGATAATCGTCGCGCTGATATACCCATTTTTTGAAGGTATTATCTGGAACGGAAAATTTGGCTTCCAATCCTGGCTCGAGTCAACTTTTGGTTATGCCTTTAATGACTTCGCCGGTTCTGTTGTTGTCCATGGTGTTGGCGGCTGGTTGGCGCTGGGTGCCGTTTTGATGCTGGGCGCGCGCCACGGCAGATATGGTGAAAGGGGGCGAGCTTTTCCTCCATCATCCATACCTTGGTTGGCACTTGGATCATGGATGCTTTGCGTAGGATGGTTCGGCTTTAACGTCATGTCCGCTCAGTCGCTTGAAGGTGTCACCGGTCTGGTTGCCATGAACTCACTGCTTGCCATGACGGGGGGCATTCTTGCCGCACTTATAGTCGGGCGGGGAGATCCAGGCTTTGTCCATAATGGTGCGCTCGCAGGGCTGGTCGCTGTTTGTGCAGGATCAAATATCATGCACCCCATCGGCTCTTTTGTTACAGGCGGCATTGGTGGCTTTGTATTTGTTCATTTTTTCAATCTTTGTCAGGAAAAATGGCAAATTGATGATGTCCTAGGTGTTTGGCCATTGCATGGCCTTGCAGGCGCTTGGGGTGGCATTGCTGCCGGTATTTTCGGCCTAGAAATGTTTGGCGGCCTTGGCGGCGTCAGTTTCATATCCCAACTTATCGGTACAGTTGTCGGGTGCGGGTACGCTTTTATTTGCGGTCTCGTTGTTTATGGCGTGCTTAAGCAAACCATCGGCATACGCCTCACTGAAGAGGAAGAAATTATGGGCGCTGACCTTTCAATCCATAATATTCAGTCCGAGCCGGAAGGCGGCATGAAATAAAACACAAATTCTTAATGCCGGCTTAAGCAGCATTTCGTAATTGGTTTTGACCAAATCAGCCGAGGCAGGTTATGCTTGCCTCGGTTTTTTTGTGGTTTTTATAAGAGTCTGTTTGTGGAGAAAAATTGAAAGGAGATGACATGAAGCCAGATGACACGGCTCAAAACGCCGTTCTCGCCGGGCTGTCAGAGTCGCCCTTTGCCCGCCTCCGCGCCTTACTGGACACCCCAACCGCCCAAGTCGAACCCATATCTCTTGCTGTTGGCTCGCCAAGACACGCCCCCCCGCAATTCGCACTGGATTGCCTGGCCGACAACCTCTCAACTTATGGCGACTACCCGCCCATTAACGGTATTGAACCTTGGCAAACCTCTGCGCGTGACTGGCTTTCAAGGCGTTTTGGGCTTACCCCTGAGATTTATGGTGCGCCGCATCAGGTTCTCCCGGCCACCGGCACACGCGAAGCTTTATTTCTTGCCGCTCAAATCGCCCCCGACGGGCCCAACAAAAAACTTATGGCGATGCCAAACCCATTTTATCAACTTTATGCCGCCGCCGCGCTTGCGGCCGGGGCCACGCCTCTCTATATGAAAGCTGTTGCTGACAATGGCTTTCTTCCAGACCCGTCTGACTTGTCAGATGAAACACTCGACCAAATGCGCGCAGTTTTTATGTGTACCCCCGCTAATCCACAAGGGGCTATAGCCGACTGGGATTATCTCAACCAATGGCTGGCTCGCGCTGAACGGCATAATTTTTTGTTGATAATGGACGAATGCTACATTGATATTTTTGACCGCCGGCACGAAACATCGCCCCCAATATCGGCTCTAAATGTCGCCGCGAAAAGGCCTGAAGGCTTGAAAAACCTGATGGTGTTTCACTCCCTTTCAAAGCGCTCAAGCTTGCCCGGTCTCCGTTCGGGCTTAGGGGTGGGGGGTGATAAACTAATGAAGCAATTTCTTAAACTTAGAATGCTTGCCGCGCCGCAAAGCCCGATTGCCGCTCAAAAAGCGGCGGCACTCTGCTGGGCAAATGATGCCCATGTGCAAGAAAACCGCACGCTTTATCAGGACAAAATCGATTTGGCTGAGGATATTCTTGGCGCACGTTATAATTTCTATAGGCCTGCGGGTGGGTTTTTTCTCTGGCTGGATGTTGGAGATAGTGAAGCAATCACAAAATTGCTCTGGGAAAAAGGGGGCATCCGTGTATTGCCGGGCGCCTATCTGGGTGCTGAGGTAAATGGAGAAAACCCGGGCGCTCAATATATCCGCGTGGCACTTGTCGGGGATATGGCAGAGATGAAATTGGCTTTACCAAGAATGCATGATATTTTGTCGGCGGAAGGCATAAAATAGCATGGCAAGAATGATGAGCACCTTAAGCGAACTCCGTGGGCGATTGGGCAGCTTCCTGATTTTTCGTGGGCAAGAGGTCATTGGCATCATCTTGATGGCGGCCAGCCTTTCCTTGACGCTCATTTTATTCAGCTATCACGCTTCTGATCCCAGCCTAAACCGTGTCGGCAATATAGATATTGAAAACTGGTTTGGAGCCTATGGTGCAGTCGTCGCGGATTTACTTTATCAATTCGCCGGATATGGCGCCTGGGGCATAATCCCCGGAATAGCCGCTTTGGGGTGGCGATATATGCGTCACGCATCCGTCGCACGCCCGATATTCAAATTTTTCCTTTGGGTAGGTGGCATCATTTTATTATCTATGGCAGCAACAATTGCACCGCTTCATTCGGACTCCTTTGCTCCGCATGCGGGTGGTGTTCTGGGGGAGGCGCTTGTTGCCCCCCTTGGCGGCTGGCTTGTCCTACTGTTAGGTGACACGCTTAATAGCCTGTCAGGCTCCATCACGCTATGGCTCTGGGCATCTGCCTTATCAGTAGGCGTAGCGGGCTTCACACTTGCGTTAATGTCCGCAAGCTGGTTCGGGCTATTTATCAAAGCAATAGTTTTTGCCCTTGTTGCCATTTTCAGCTTTCTGAAAAGCTTGTTAACCAACAAGAAGCCTGAAACATCCGGCGCAGGTGAGACTTCGGCGTTGGCTCATGCCCGCATGTTTTTCCAAAATTTAAGTCAAGGGGCTAATGAACGGCTTAGGGGTTTTGGCTTAATACTCAAAGGTCAAAACGCTCAGGCTGAAGCCTCAGCCGGCATTGAAGCCGGGCCCGAGGCAGTTAAAGCCAAACCGGCATCGCGCAAACCGATACCAGTAGAGAAGAAAAGCACGCCGCGTCAGGGGCGTCGGGCATCCAAAGAGGCGCAGAACAACCTGCCGTTAGAGCCTGAAAGCAGCTTCACTCTGCCGCCGCTTAGGTTGCTGTCTGAGCCGCGCGGGCGTGCGCCACAAAAGGTAAGCATGGATGCCTTGGAGTCCAATGCCCGCCTGTTGGAAACGGTTTTACAAGATTTTGGCATTAAGGGTGAGATTGGGCGCGTGCGTCCCGGACCCGTTGTCACACTCTATGAATTGGAGCCAGCCGCCGGTATCCGGTCCTCCCGCGTGGTCGGATTGGCAGATGACATCGCGCGCGCCATGAGTGCAATTTCATGCCGTGTTGCGACAGTTCCGGGCCATAATGTCATTGGCATTGAGTTGCCCAACAGCACCCGGGAAACCGTTTTCCTTCGTGAAATATTATCCAGCGAAGCATTCGAAAAGAGCAACGCTAAGCTACCCCTCACTCTTGGTAAGGATATTGGGGGCGAGCCAGTGCTGAGTGATTTGACAAAAATGCCCCACCTACTTGTCGCAGGGACCACGGGCTCGGGTAAATCCGTAGGTATTAATACCATGATTTTGTCAATCTTGTACCGCCTGACCCCTGAACAATGCCGCATGATCCTTGTAGACCCTAAAATGCTGGAATTATCTATCTATGACGGCATTCCCCATTTGCTTGCGCCTGTTGTTACAGAACCGAAAAAGGCTGTCGCGGCCCTTAAATGGGCCGTTCAGGAAATGGAGAACAGATACCGAAAAATGTCCAAAATTAAGGTGCGCAACATTGAAGGTTATAATGCGCGCATGACGGAAGCGTTGGAAAAAGGCGAGACACTGACCCGTGACATTCAAACAGGGTTTGACCCGGAGACTGGCGAGGCCATGTTTGAGACAGAAGAAATTAACCTTGAGAAACTTCCTTACATAGTGGTTGTCATTGACGAGATGGCAGACTTAATGCTCGTCGCCGGTAAAGAAATTGAGGCAGCCGTTCAGCGATTGGCACAGATGGCGCGCGCCGCGGGTGTGCACCTTATCACGGCGACCCAACGCCCTTCAGTTGATGTTATAACGGGTACGATTAAAGCTAATTTCCCAAGCCGGATTGCTTTTCAGGTTACCTCAAAGATTGATAGTCGTACCGTGCTTGGCGATATGGGCGCTGAACAATTGCTCGGCATGGGTGATATGCTTTTCATGGAAGGCGGCGGCCGCATCCAGCGTGTTCATGGCCCCTTTGTTTCAGATAATGAGGTCGAGGGCCTCGTTTCATTTCTTAAAAAACAAGGTCAGCCGGTTTATATTGATGCTGTTACGGAGGATAGCGACCCTATTGAGATGGGCAGTATGGAGGGCGACACCTCAGGTGACAGTCTTTACGATCAGGCAGTTGCAATAGTCACTCGTGATAACCGCGCGTCGACCAGCTATGTTCAGAGGCGCTTGCAAATCGGCTATAATAGAGCCGCAAGCCTGATTGAAAAAATGGAAGAAGAAGGTGTCATCAGCCCACCCAATCATGCAGGTAAACGCGAAGTCCTCGCCGGGAAGCATTAGGGAAGCACTGATGAAAACTTGTAAAACGCTCCTGACGGTTTGCTTTGCTTTATTGCTGACCCACCACGAGGCTTCGGCTCAGGCAGCCGGAAAGGCTGAGGCAAAGCCCAACATAGAAGCCCTTAACCACATATCTACTTATCTGGATGAGCTGGATAATTTGGCAGGGACTTTTCTTCAAATCGACCAGCAGGGGAATTCATCTACGGGGCAGTTTCTTATGAAGAGACCCGGCCTGATGCGATTTGATTATGACCCGCCGCAAAAACTAAAAGTTGTCGCAGACGGAAAATGGCTGGCAGTTCAAGAAGTCCCCGGGGAAAAAGCTGACCGGTATCCACTGAGCCAAACACCCCTGCCGATTTTCTGGGGCAAGGAGTCGCTGACTGACAAGGCTCAGTATATCTCAAAACTGGATGTTTTTGACTCCGCCGCCGAGATGCTGTTGCAAGACCCAGCAGGTGATTTCCCGGGCTATGCGCGTCTGACATTCAATTATCAGGGAACGGCAGAAACGACACTTTTAAGAAGCTGGCATGTCGTCGATGCGCAAGGACAGGCAATTACAATTATTCTGAACGACTTACAAAAGCGTGAAAATATTGATAAAGAAGACTTTGAGCTTGTTGAGCCGCGCCGCCGCCCTTATGGAAAATTCTAACTTCACCCGTCAGGAGTCCCCTTGATTGTATCAGAAACCCCGCTTGGCACAGAAGACCCCACAGAAGACCCGGATGAAGACGCAATATCCGATATAGCTCTTGAGGCGTTAGAAGCTGAGTTGCCCGCGCTGACAGTTTTGCGCGACTTTGCCAGTCGTGCCGCCCGTGTTAGCTGGTTTACCAATCTCGGTGAACCGCTGGATGAGGAGTGCCTCGACGTTATCACGCTCTATCTCGAAGGGCTGGGCTTGCCGGAGGCTTCCCCTGCGCCTCTTCTAGACTGGCGTGACGCCGCCGATGCCGCCCAAAGCATGGACATTAATAGCGAAGCTTGGGAAATTGAAGAGCAATTTCGCGCCGCCGCAGCGGCAGACGCGCTTACCCTGATCAGTGAGGAGGGGCTTGGCATCATGCTAACTCATCTCGCCTCAAGCCTGTCTGAAGATGTGGGAAATTGCGTGGAAGAGGCGCTTTATATGGCTGACGAAGCTTCTTCGGAGGCTCTGACCAACCTTGCCGCAGGTGCTGCCCAACAAGCTGTTCATGGCGCAGCCCTGAGCTTGGCCGCCTATGCCGCCAATGTTTTGAAGTCTGACCCACACATAGAGACCCTCGATTTAGATGATGAGGACATTGCCAATCATCCACTTATGCTTAGATACAGACTCTTTGAGATGGGTCGCTGGCCTGTCTCGCTTATCGGCAACAGCCTAAATCTTTTTTGATAAATCTTTTTTAAAGCGAGATATTAATCATGCGCATCGTGACGTGGAACATCAATTCTGTAAGACTTAGAATTGAACTTGTGGCCAAAATGGCAAAAAAACTGAAGCCGGATGTTATCTGCCTGCAAGAAACAAAGTGCCCGAACGACAGCTTCCCAACCAAAGCGGTCAATAAAATGGGGTTTGAGCATATCGCGATTAACGGCATTAAGGGCTATCATGGCGTGGCAACTTTAAGCAAAATCCCTTTTGCCAAAACAAACATTATTGATTATTGCGGGCAAAAGGACGGTCGCCATATTGAAACCATTCTCGACTATGCGGGGGCACCCCTATCATTGCATAATTTTTATGTCCCGGCCGGCGGGGATGAGCCTGACCGCAAAATCAACGAGAAATTCGGTCATAAGCTTGATTTTCTTGGCGAGATGCAGAGCCGTTTCACCAAAGCCAAGCAAAAAACAACCGCCCAGCGTATATTGGTTGGGGATTTAAATATCGCCCCCTATGAGAATGATGTCTGGTCGCACAAGCAGTTGCTAAATGTTGTGAGCCATACACCCCAAGAGGTGGAGCTGCTGGAACAGGTTAGAAAATCACATAGCTGGATTGATGTGGCACGCACCTTTGTGCCTTTTGAGGAAAAGCTTTATTCATGGTGGAGCTACCGCGCCAAAGAGTGGGATGTATCCAATCGCGGTCGCAGGCTCGACCATATCTGGGTTACGCCCAAACTCGGGCCGCAGGTGAAAAGCTATAAAATTCTGAGAGAAGCGCGTGGTTGGGAAAGACCCTCAGATCATGTGCCGGTGGTTATTGACTTGGCTTAAGCCGCCTTTATATGTTCAACCTGTAACCGCCAGCCTCGGTAATAAGTAATTCCGAATTTGAAGGGTCTTCTTCAATCTTTTGGCGCAAACGGTAAACATGGGTTTCAAGCGTGTGGGTGGTCACTTGTGCATTATAGCCCCATACCTCTTCCAGCAGTTTATCGCGTGCCACTGTTTCGCCTCCGGCCCGTAATAGCAGCCTAAGAATATTTGTTTCTTTTTCAGTTAGCCTGATTTTACTTTCATCACCACGCACAAGAGTTTTAACCGATGGTTTAAACTGATAACCGCCCAGATTAAACTGTGCAGACTCTGTCATCTCATACTGTCGAAGCCGTGTGCGGATGCGCGCCAGCAATACCCCAAACCTGAAAGGCTTGGTAACGTAATCACTTGCCCCGGCCTCAAGACCCAGAATCGTATCTGCATCAGAGTCCGCGCCCGTGAGAATAATAATTGGTGAGGTTATCCCCGCTTTACGCATAAGCTTGCAGGTTTCGCGGCCGTCCTGGTCAGGCAGGCCGACGTCCAACAAGATAAGATCTGGCGCCTCACTCTTGGCGGCGGCTAGGCCGGTGCCTGCCGTTCCGGCAGATATGACATCAAACTCCTCATGCATAAGGAGTTGCTCGCTCAGTTCTTCAACCAGCAGCGCATCATCTTCAATAATTAAAATTTTTCTGTTTTGACTCATTACTCAACTCTTAACAAAATCATTATGCGTTTTCATGTTCAAATTGACAGCTTTTTATTAACACATAACGAAAATGTGAACTTGCGTGATATTTATCTCGACAAATAAGTCGATGTTTACCACTCTCGCAACATGGATATCACTGTCAAACAGCACGGTCCCGACATTCATAATGGGCAACTAGGCATTGAAGAAAAGCAATTTCCCTGCGCGCTTGGCAGAAGTGGCATCCTGCGAGACAAGAAGGAAGGTGATGGTGGCACACCTAGCGGTGTTTGGAAAGTACAAGCTTGCTGGTTTCGGTCAGATAAATGGCTGACTCCACCGCAGAAACTGCCGACTCATAAGATTAAAGAAGCAAGCGGCTGGTCAGATGACCCGGATGATCCTGAGTATAATCGTCCGGTCACGCTGCCACACACATTTTCACATGAAAAGCTTTGGCGCAAAGATGACCAATATGATGTCATCATAACATTGGACCATAATGTTATGCCGGTCGTGCCGGGCGCAGGAAGTGCCATATTTTTTCATCTCGCCAAGCCAGATTATGGCCCGACTGAAGGCTGCATTGCTATCTCGCATGACCATATGCGGGAGGTTTTACCCTTGCTGACACCCGGCACAAAAATAATAATTCAAGCCTAAAAAAGAAAATCTCTCAAAGCTTCTGCGTTCTGGGGCCAAAAATCGCGGTGCCAAGCCGAATATGCGTCGCACCAAATTTAATTGCTTCTTCATAATCACCGCTCATCCCCATGCTCAGCAAGGGCGCATCACATTGCTGGGATAGCTTCTGAAGCAAAGCAAAGTGTGGGCCTGCTACATCCTGTTGCGGAGGCAGGCACATCAGGCCGGCAATATTGAGGCCTAACTCATCACGGCAGGTGCGGACAAATTCAACGGTTTCTTCGGGGGAAATGCCAGATTTTTGACCCTCTTTACCGGTATTAATCTGCACGAGAATTTTAAGGTGCCGATCTTGTCGCTTCATTTCATCTGCAAGTGCCCGCGCCAGCTTGATGCGATCCAGGCTGTGGATGACATCAAACAGCGCCACCGCTTGTGCGGCTTTATTGCTTTGCAACGCGCCGATTAAGTGCAGCTCGGTATCAGGATAAGTTTCCTTTAAATCCGGCCATTTCTCGGCAGCCTCCTGAACGCGGTTTTCACCAAAGATGCGATGGCCAGCTGCCAGAACAGGGGCTATAGCGTCAACAGAAAATGTTTTTGAAACAGCAATAATGTTGACGCCCTCTGACAATGCCGCGATGTCATGACAAATTTTCAACAGCCTGTCCGGAGCGGCCGTGCTATCATTTCCTTGATTATCTTGAGGTTGTGTCTCGGTCATAATAAACGTTTCAGGAGCTATGCAGGTTTTACAATAGCCTATCGTATCATAAGCAAGCGTGCTTAGCACAAACTAGATAACCCAAATTAGACAACTTAGACTGCATAATAATTTTGACTGACAAGATTTTTTAAACCGGATTAATACAATTAAGCCCCATGCTACCGCTAAGAATTTTCATGACTGACCGCCATCGCCTCCCTGACTGGAAGGAGGTGCTTGCAACCCTGCCTTTGGGCACAGGGGTCATTTTTAGGGATTATGATGCGCCGGACCGCAAAAAAATGGCACAGGAAGCGGCGGATATATGCGCTGCACGCGGCCTTTTTTTAAGCATTGCCGGAGACCCGCAGCTGGCCTTGGAGCTAAATGCAGGCCTGCACATGCCTGAAAAACAAGCGCCTTCTCTTTATCGCCACCTCTCCAGAATACCTGCCACCGTGCTTGTGACGCTCTCTGTTCATAGCGCGAGAGGGCTGATTTCCGCACAGTCCATACCCGTTGATGCAATTTTAATATCCCCAATCTTCACGACCGCCAGCCACCCGAATGCCGCAACGCTCGGGCCTGTGCGCTTTGCATCATTAGCTAAAGACAGCCCATGTCCGGTTTACGCATTAGGCGGCATGTCAGACACGCGGCTCAAACGACTAAGCTCATCACATAAACATAATCTCGCCGGTTACGCAGCGATTGATACCTTTGCAGTTTAAGCTCGAATTTTTGCATGTAACCCTTATTTAAGTGAAATAAATTTAAGGTTTAAGTCATTGGCGGATATGTTATTGTCTTAAAAATTTGATGAGGCGATACAGGCTTTTAAATGACACGAAAAACATTCCGTCCCGACAACAAACCCATCCCAACAACCGTTGCGCTTTTAAAGCAAACGCTCCTCGTCCTGCTCATCACGGGTTTTGTGGCCGGTTGTGGTGCCTTTAAACTCGAAAGACCCGCCAAGCCGGTTGAAGAAAAAAGCAAGTTTTCTTTTGGTTTGGGGATCTTTGGTGGCGGTAATACATCACAAACACTGAATTCAGAGCAAGAACTTGGTGTAAACGGATTTATCTGGCAAGCGACACTGGATGCCTTGTCCTTCATGCCCATGACGTCAGCCGATCCAATCGGCGGTATTGTGATAACTGACTGGTATCAAAGCAGAAGCGCACCAAAAGAACGCTTTAAAGTTACTGTATATATCCTGGACAAGAGCCTGCGCGCCGACGGCATTCGAGTGTCCGCATTCAAACAAGAGCTGACATCAAATGGCTGGCAAGACGTTACGATGAGCCCTGAAGTGGCCATCAAACTTGAAAATGCCATTTTATCCCGTGCACGTGAGCTTCATATTTTAACCCTCGAAACTCGAAATTAGCCTCTCTTTTCAACAGAACGGTATTATGTCTTCCTACGAACCTCAGACTCACGAGCCTAATTGGCAAAAAATCTGGGATGCCGAAAACTGTTTTGCGGCAGGCGCGGCTGATGACAGTCGTGAAAAATATTATGTCCTTGAAATGTTTCCCTACCCCTCCGGACGGATACATATGGGGCATGTCAGAAATTATACGATGGGCGATGTTATCGCCCGTTTTCGCATGGCGCAGGGCTACAATGTTTTGCACCCAATGGGCTGGGACGCATTCGGCATGCCCGCTGAAAATGCAGCTATGGAAAAAAATGTCCATCCGCGTGAGTGGACATACCAAAATATAGCCACGATGCGCGAACAGCTAAAATCCATGGGGCTCGCAATTGATTGGTCTCGCGAATTCGCCACCTGTGATCCAACTTACTATAAGCACGAACAGGCCATGTTTCTTGACTTCCTTGAAGCCGGTCTTGTCGAGCGCCGCGAAAGCATTGTTAACTGGGACCCGGTTGACCAAACTGTGCTCGCAAATGAACAAGTCATAGATGGATTAGGGTGGCGCTCAGGTGCGCCGGTCGAGCAAAAAAGCCTGACCCAGTGGTTTTTGAAAATTTCGGATTTTTCAGAAGAATTACTAAATGATCTGGAGGAGCTCACACGCTGGCCAGAAAATGTTCGTCTCATGCAGAAAAACTGGATTGGACGCTCCGAGGGTCTTGAGCTTAGTTTTGACCTTAGAGATGCGCCGGATGGTTTTGAAAAGCTTGCTATTTACACCACACGCCCGGACACGCTCTACGGGGCAAGTTTTTGCGCAATTTCTCCCGATCATCCGCTTGCGCGTAGGCTGGCAGAAACCAATGAAGAGCTGGCGGTATTTCTCACGGAATGCGCACAGCGCGGCACAAGCGAAGCCGATATTGAAGCTGCGGAAAAGAAGGGCGTTCTAACGGGCATTCAAGCTGAACACCCTCTTGACTCAAATTGGATGCTGCCCGTCTATGTCGCAAATTTCGTGCTCATGGATTACGGAACGGGCGCGGTGTTTGCGTGTCCCGCGCATGATCAGCGCGACCTCGATTTCGCACGCAAATATGATTTACCCGTCACCCCCGTTGTATTGCCGTCCGGAGAAACTGCCGAGAATTATACAATCAAGAGCGAAGCCTATATAGGTGACGGCAAAATGATTAATTCAGATTTCCTGAACGACATGACCCCGACAGAGGCTTTTAAAGCCGTTGCAGAAAAGTTGGAGACGCTTGGCTCCGGCAACCGGAAAACCAATTACCGCCTCCGCGACTGGGGCGTCTCGCGCCAGAGATATTGGGGCTGCCCAATACCTGTTGTGCATTGCAATACATGCGGCGTGGTGCCGGTCACAAAATCGGAGCTGCCCGTGACGCTGCCCACAGAGGTCAATTTTGATAAGCCGGGCAACCCGCTGGACAGGGATGATGATTGGAAAGCCGCCCCCTGCCCATCTTGTGGCGCGGATGCGCAGCGCGAAACAGACACATTTGATACTTTTATCGATAGCTCCTGGTACTACGCCCGCTTTACAGGCCTACCCGACGAGCGGCCTACGGATTCAAAATCTGCCGCCTATTGGCTTCCTGTTGACCAATATATTGGCGGCATTGAGCATGCCATTTTGCATTTGCTGTATTCACGCTTCTACGCCCGCGCCATGGAAAAAACAGGGCATTTACACATAAAAGAGCCTTTTGCAGGGCTTTTTACACAAGGCATGGTTATACACGAAACTTTCAGCATGCCGGACAAGACGTTTGTTACACCCGATGAAGTCTCCCAGACTGACGGGGGACAGCATGTTTTAAAATCCGACCCGTCCATTGCAATAAATGTTGGGCCGGTTGAAAAAATGTCAAAATCCAAAAAGAACGTGGTCGACCCGACAAACATCATTGCCAAATACGGCGCGGATACGGCGCGCTGGTTTATGCTGTCGGATAGTCCGCCCGAACGCGATGTCCATTGGACTGATGCCGGTGTCGAAGGGGCCTACAGATTCATTCAAAGACTCTGGCGGCTCGTGGACAGTAACGCTGACCAGCTTGCCGAGCTTGCAAATATAGAGGCAGCGAACGTTCACCCACAAAGCGATGCCGACAAACTGCTTTATAAAACTGTTCACCAAGCCCTTGCCGCGACGACTGACGATTTAAACCGCCTGGCCTTCAATAAAGCTGTGGCGCGGATTTATGAATTAAGCAACGCCTTATCTTCAGCCTCCACAAATGAGACTGTTAGCAAACCTGTTTTATTTCAAGGGCTTAGTTATCTGGTGATTATGGCCGGCCCGATGATACCCCATCTGGCGGAAACCTGTTGGCAGCGCTTAGGGCAGCCAGAAATTCTTGCCAAAACAAAATGGCCGGTTGCAGATGACACCGTTCTTATGGATGATGTGCTTACACTGCCGGTTCAAGTGAATGGGAAAAAGCGTGCTGAAATTGAAGCATCTGCTGAGGCCGGTGAAGAAGAAATCAAAGCATTGGCATTGGCAGATGAACGGATCATCAAAGCAATCGCTGATAAAGATATTAGGAAATTCATTTTTGTTCCCGGAAAAATTATTAATTTTGTTGTTTAGGCGCGCGCATAAATATACGCGCACCATTCTTATTTTATGCGCCATCAATTTAAGCGGCTTTGGCTTGTCCGGATGCGGATTTGAACCGCTTTATGCTGAACGCAGTGTCCCCGGGCTTTCAGCTCTTTTCTCTAAAATTCAAATCCAACAGCCCGGCAATACCCCGGATAATGACCTAAATAGAGCGGTTTATAACGCCCTCGCAAAGACCTTAAGGTCTGAAGGTAAGCCGAGCTACCGACTTGATGTGATAGCTGAAGGGAATAAAGTCGGGGTGCTTATGGATAATAACAGCCGTGAGGCACGAACACGTTTCATGCTCAAGGCGCGCTACAGTCTATATGATATCGCAAAAGGGGCTTATGTAACGAGCGGAACCGCATCCGCTTCCACATCTTTCAATGTTGACCTCAGCGAGTATGCCAATTTGGTTGCCCTTGAAAGTGCCCAATCCAGAACCGCCAAGGCTGTGGCTGAAAAAATCTTGCTTAAACTGAGCAGCTGGCAAAAACCTCGGGCGCAATAATGAAACTGAAGGCGCATCAGGTCGACGGATTTATAAAGTCGCCAGACCCAAACGTCTTGCTTGTTCTGGTTTATGGAAGCGACCAAGGTATGATCCGCGAACACGCCAGAGTTCTTGCAAATCTGGCTTTGAACGGAGAGGGGCAAGATGCTGACCCGATGGAGCGTGTTGACCTTGATGCCGCCACCCTTGCCCGTAACCCGGGACTTTTACGTGATGAGGCCGCTTCACTCTCTATGTTTGCCGACCCTAATAATAAAAGCCGCCGTGTTGTTGTGGTGCGCACGACCGGCGACCAGAATGCGCAAATTATCAAGGATTATCTCGCTGACCCGGTACCCGAAGCGCTGGTAATTATTGAGACCGGCAAATTAACACCGGCCTCCAAGTTGCGCAAAACAGTGGAAAATGACAAGAAGGCTATGGCCTTGCCATGCTTCGAGGATGACCCGGGAACCATCCAACGGCTGGCGCGCGAATGGCTGGAAACCGAGGGGTTCCGCATTGAGGCCGCCGCCATGGAACGGCTTAGCCAAAGGCTGGGGGCTGATCGAGGCATCACAAGACAGGAGCTTGAAAGACTGGCGCTTTATGTGGGGCCGCGCGGTTCAGCAAAAAGGGAGGGGCGCGACATGGTTATGATTACGCTGGATGATGTAGAGCAAATGATCGGGGATGGGGCGGTTGCATCTGCTGAAAGTGTGGTCGATGCTGTTGCCTGCGGCATGCTAGACGACGCCGACCAAGCGCTTACCCGTCTGTCTTTAGCGGGAACCCCTGCGCCTGCGGTACTTAACCGGCTACGCACACATTTTCAAAGCCTTCATCTGGCGCAAGGCCACATAGAAAACGGGATGTCACGCAAAGAAGCAATGAGAGCGGCCTTTCGGCCACCGCTTCATTTTAAAAGAGTGTCGATTGTTGAGCGACAAATCAATCTCTGGTCGAAAGCCAAAATTTCAACGGCATTGAGCATTATCCATGAAACAGAGGCAAACTGCCGTGAAACAGGAAGCCCCGACACAACGCTGGCTGCCTACACGATGCTGCGACTGGCGAGGGCGGCTAAAAGATAAGCCGTCTCAGGAAGAGGCCATCAACCGCCTAACCACTTCATCAAGCTGTTCAAGTGTTTTGTAAGCCACACGAACATGCCCACCATCTTTTTCATGTTGAATAGCAACAGTCAGGCCCAGATTGTCTGCAATTGACTTCTCCAGTGCACGTGTATCCGTGTCCTTTTCAGCAAGCCTTTTAGTCTTAGACCCACTTTTGCTGGGCTTTTTATCAGCAACAAGCTTCTCAACATCGCGCACACTGAGGCCCTGTTTGACAACTTCTGAAGCCAACCGGTCAGCGTGAGAGTGCCCCAAAAGCGCACGGGCATGCCCGGCAGAAAGCTGTCCCGTTACCAGATAATCGCGCACCTTATTGGGTGCACCGACAAGCCTTAGCGTATTGGCGATATGGCTTCTGCTTTTTCCCAGAGTTTTTGCCAACACTTCCTGCGTATAGCTGAACTCATCAATTAACCTTTGAAATGCCTCGGCCTCCTCAATCGGATTAAGGTCAGAGCGTTGAACATTCTCGATAATGCCAATTTGCAAAGCCTCATTATCGGTCATATCCCGAATAATGACGGGAATATCATGAAGCTGGGCGATTTGCGCTGCACGCCAACGACGCTCACCGGCAACGATTTCAAATGGGGCTTTTGCACCATCCTCCGGATTAGGGCGCACCAAAATTGGCTGTAATATGCCCTTTTCACGAATTGAGTTGGCCAAATCCTTTAAGGCTTCATTGTCAAACGTCCGCCGTGGTTGGAATTTGCCGGGGACAAGTTTCTCTACGCCAATAGTGTTAAGCCCCTGAGCAGAAGAATCTTGAGTATCCGGGGTTGAGCCCTTTTTTGACTTTCCTTTGGGGGACGCCTTGGCATCAGCCGACAGTCCGATATCAACATCACCAATAAGCGCCGACAAGCCGCGCCCAAGACCTCTCTTTTTATCCGCCATGGTGCCCTCCCTTTTCAATTGTATTTTCAGCCATAAGTTCTGCACTCAGCTGTCTCTCGCGCTGAATAAGCTCAGACGCCAGGCGCATATAAGCCTGACTTCCTGCACATTTATGATCATAGAGAAGCGCCGGCTGCCCGAAAGAGGGCGCCTCTGAAATACGCACATTTCTGGGTATTACAGTCTTATAGACACGCTCACCAAGATGTGTGCGAACGTCTTCCTCAACCTGACCGGAAAGATTATTGCGCGGATCGTACATAGTCAAAACCACGCCTTGAATTTCTAGGCCGGGGTTAAGCGCCGTGCGCACTTGTTCAATTGTTTTCAACAACTGGCTGAGGCCCTCAAGTGCAAAAAATTCACATTGCATCGGAACCAACACAGCATTTGCCGCGGTCATTGCGTTCAACGTCAACATATTTAATGATGGAGGGCAGTCAATCAGAACGTAATTGTAACGAACGGTTGCGGCTTCGAGCGCCTCCTTCAGACGGTGCAAACGCCTCGGATTTTCAGCCAACGCCACCTCAATCCCCAGCAAATCCATACTGGATGCCACAAGGTCACAATTCGGGACAACGGTTTTCACAACAGCATTATCCAAATCTGTTTCATCCAGCAATAATTCATAGGCCGAGGCCTCGCGGTCGGTCGGGTTCACCCCCAAGCCGGTGCTTGCATTGCCCTGAGGATCTAGGTCTATTAACAAAACACGCTCACCAATCGCGGCCAAGGCCGTGCCGAGATTAATCGTTGTAGTTGTCTTGCCGACCCCGCCCTTTTGGTTCGCCACCGCCAAAATGCGCGGCGCAGGTGACGCGGCCGGGTCTGTATCGATTGATTGTGAAGCTATTGGCTGAGCTGACAAAATTTATTCCTCATTATTAACTCTATTTTTACATTGGCCAAAATCAACAAAACTGGGCCTCAGAGACAAAACCACCATCAAACTAACCCAAATCTGATTGACGCGGCTCGGGCTGACGACAAACCAGAATTTTGGCCTCCTGATCTGTCTTGCTGGGGACAACCTCAAGACCCATATTCCACGAATCCCGGCACGCCGTCAATTCATCTTGCCACCCACGCCCCTTCATAAAGAGGCCTATTGTGTGGATATCAAAGTATGAGGCAGACATAAAGAGAAGTTTATCAAGCGGCGCCAGCGCACGGGCGCTTACAACATCAACCCCCGCGAAAGTTTCGGGGTTTTGTTGGCGAACCTCCTCGATACGACCCTCATGCACCATGGCCGGCGCACCTGTTTCTCTAATAACAGTTTTAAGAAACGCACACTTCCTGCCATCACTCTCAATCAAATGCACGACCCCACCATCCAGCGCAGGTCGCCCCGCCCACATGAGGGCAATAACAAGGCCGGGAAATCCGCCGCCACTTCCAAGGTCAACCCAGTTGCGCGCCAAAGGGGACACCAAAGATGCAAGCTGAGCAGAGTCCGCAACATGCCGAGTCCAAAACCGGCGAAGCGTGGCCGGCCCAACAAGATTAATGGAGTTCTGCCATTTTCCCAAAAGCGATTGATAGACCTTTAGCCTGTCAATTGTTTCACGTGAAACATTGAAGGCCTGAACGAGATTTTCAACATCGGGATTGGTGTCGGCTTCACGCATCCGCCCCCTCCGGGGTATGTCTAGGCTTTGAAGGCGCTGCATCTCGCTTTGCAAGGTGCAACAAAAGCGTCAGGGCGGCGGGGGTTATACCATCAACACGCGCAGCCTGACCCAATGTTGTCGGCTGAGCGGCGGCAAGCTTTTGCCTGACTTCGTTGGACATGCCCTCAACAGACAGGAAGTCCATGTTTTCGGGGAGGCGAAGTCGTTCGTCACGTCTAAAAGCGGCAATGTCAGCCTTCTGCCTATCAAGATAACCGGCATATTGCGCGTCAGTTTCAATTTGCTGGCGGATAGCAGGTGGCCAGCCGGACATCTCCGGCCATATTGCCTGTAAATGAGCCCACTCAATATCCGGATGCGCCAACAGGTCAGCTATACTCCGGCGAATGCCGTCCGCATTGACGGGCAACCCCCGCTTCTGGGCCTCATTGGGGGTCAAATTTGTTTCTGACGCAAAGTCCCTCGCAACAACCAGGGCGTCCCTTTTCTCTTCCCACAAAGCCCGCCTCTCAGCACCGACACACCCAAGAGCAATGGCTGTCGGGGTCAGCCTCTGGTCTGCATTATCAGCACGCAAGGAAAGTCTGTACTCGGCGCGTGCTGTGAACATACGATAGGGCTCGCTGACACCCTTGGTAACCAAATCATCAATCATCACGCCAATATAGGCCTCCGCGCGATCCAAAACAAAAGCGTCGCCGCCGCCCGCCTTGCGCGCCGCATTCAAGCCTGCAATCAAGCCCTGCCCTGCGGCCTCTTCATACCCTGTTGTCCCGTTAATTTGCCCGGCAAGATACAGGCCGGGAAAGGTTTTTGTCTCCAAGCTGGGCAGCAATTCGCGCGGGTCAATATAGTCGTATTCAATGGCGTAACCCGGGCGGATAATGGTGACATCTTCAAGCCCGGGAATGGTGCGCACAAACGCCTCCTGAATATTTTCCGGCAAGGCGGTTGAGATGCCATTCGGATAAACTGTGTGATCATCCAGACCCTCGGGCTCAAGAAAAATCTGATGCCTGCCACGGTCGGCAAAACGATGAATTTTATCCTCAATAGAGGGGCAATATCGAGGCCCAACCCCATCAATCTGCCCCGAGAAAACGGGCGACTTTTTAAGGTTGTCGGCAACGATCTGATGTGTTTCGGGGGTTGTGCCAGTAATATGGCAAATTGTCTGGGGTGTTGTTATGCGTTCCGTTAAAAACGAAAAAGGCTCAGGCGGCATATCCCCCGGCTGAGGTTCACATTTGTCATAATTAATTGTTCTGCCGTCCAGCCGCGCCGGTGTGCCGGTCTTCAATCGCGCCATTTTAAACCCATGGGCATAAAGGCGTTCAGACAGTTTCTTTGCGGGCGCCTCCCCGTGACGACCGGCAGGAATGCGCTTTTCACCAATATGAATAAGCCCGTCCAAGAAAGTTCCTGTGGTCAGCACTACGGCGGGGGCAATAAAGCGGCGCCCATCTTCACATAAAACGCCACCGACGCCACCGTTCTCAACAATAATGTCAGCCGCAGCTGCGGCCACGACATCAAGCCCCTCAATCAACTTAAGCTCGGCCTGCATGGCCTCCCTGTAAAGCCTCCTGTCGGCCTGTGCTCGAGGGCCTCGAACGGCGGGCCCTTTACGGCGGTTTAATACACGAAACTGAATGCCGCCGCGGTCGGCGACGCGAGCCATCAAGCCATCCATTGCATCAATTTCGCGCACCAAGTGCCCCTTGCCAACGCCTCCAATGGCGGGGTTGCAAGACATCTCTCCAATGGTTTCAAGCTTATGAGTAACCAGCAAGGTTTGTGCGCCAAGGCGAGCAGATGCCGCCGCCGCCTCACATCCGGCATGGCCGCCACCAATCACAATGACATCATATTTATCTTGAACCATATTCATGCGCCGTTTTTATACAAACCTCCGCCCCTCGGCAAGATGTTTCACGTGAAACAATGGAAGCAAATTGCCAAATGCAATTCTCCCGCCCACTACTTACCTATGCAAAAGTCCCTAAAAACAATGTCCAAAAGGCTTTCAACATCCACAGCGCCGGTTATCCGTCCAATTTCACGCATGGCAAGCCTCAAATCCTCAGCTACCAGCTCTAGCTCCATGTCCGATCCGGCGCGCTCAAGCCCTCTTTCCAATGCAACGCACGCCGCCTGAAGTGCAATCCTGTGGCGGGTGCGCGTTAAGGCAGGGCGCTCGGCTAATCCAAAATTTTCCTTAATTCTGGCGTTTAGTGCCTCAATCAAATCTGACATGCCGGCTCCCGTTTCGGCAGAAACCTCATAGAAACCGCCATCAGGAATATTGGGGGGGCATTGGGTCGCGCCAAGATCTTGCTTGTTGGCAACATAAATATCACTTTCTTGAAAATTCGCTTCCTCGGCATGAGCTTCCCCTGAATGGATTTCGTCTGCGTGAACCATCGTATCAAAAGCTGTGACATGTAGACGAATATCCGCTTCAGACGCCCTCTTCAAGGCCCGGCGCACGCCTTCTCTCTCAATCTCATCACCCGCCTCGCGGATGCCTGCCGTATCCGCAAGCACAACCGGCACACCTCCAAGTGTTAAAGACACCTCAACAATATCTCTGGTTGTGCCGGCGCGGGCAGACACAATTGCAGCCTCGCGCCCCACCAGATAATTAAGCAAGCTAGATTTACCAACATTCGGCGCGCCAATAATGGCGACTTCCACCCCATGGCGTAAAGTGCGCCCCCTATCGTCGCGAATATGTGCAGAAATTTCATCGTTCAGGAGTGTGACCTCACCCAGTACGGCCTGACCAATGCCGCCCGGCAGGTCTTCGTCGGCAAACTCAATATCTGCCTCCAGGTGAGCCAGGGAAGATGCCAGCTTTTTCCGCCAACCCTCATAAAGCTCGCCAAGAGCGCCCTGCATTTGCCGAAAAGCCTGCTTTTGTTGTGCCATTGTTTCGGCATCAATCATGTCCGCAACAGCCTCAGCTTGTGTGAGATCCATCCGCCCGTTAAGAACTGCAAGGCGTGTAAACTCGCCCGGCTCAGCAGGCCTTAAGTCTTCAAGGCCAGACAAGACTTCAAGGATGCGGTCCACAATTGCCACACCGCCATGAATGTGCAGTTCTGCCATATCTTCACTTGTGTAGGAGTGCGGCGCCTGAAAAAACAACACAAGACCTGAGTCAATGGGATCACCCACTTTGGGGTCCGACAAAACCCTTAGCGTTGCCTGACGTGGCTCCGGCACCGGCTTGCCGGTCAATTTTTCAACAGTCTTTAGGGTATGGCTGCCCGAAAGGCGTATGATGGCAATCGCGCCGCGCCCCGGCGGAGTAGATAAGGCATAAATAGTCATTCTTCACCCCCTTCATCTGATGCGTCGCGCGCTTGCTGAATCATCATGGGCGTATATGATGGTATTTCCTTCGTCAACAGATTTCAATGAGCGCAGCCATGGCAAAAGATCTGACCCCATCCGCAAAAGGTCTTGAAAACAGGTTGGCCAATGAAACCAGCCCTTATTTATTGCAACACAAAGACAACCCGGTGCATTGGCAGCCTTGGGACGCCAATGCACTCAAGACTGCGCAAAACTTGAAAAGGCCTATTTTGCTATCTATTGGCTATTCGGCATGCCACTGGTGTCATGTGATGGCACATGAGAGCTTTGAAAATGAAGCGATTGCAGGCGTCATGAACGAACTGTTCATTAACATTAAGGTGGACAGAGAAGAGCGCCCCGATATTGATGATATTTATATGTCAGCCCTGCATATGATGGGTGAGCATGGGGGCTGGCCGTTAACCATGTTTTTGCTGCCGGATGGCAGGCCCTTCTGGGGCGGGACCTATTTCCCCCCAATTGCAAAATATGGGCGCCCGGGCTTCCCGGATATCTGCCGCGAGATTGCCAGAATATGCCAAGAGGAAAACAAAAAGGTTCTGGAGAACGCAGATAAGCTAACTGAGGCGCTGAACAACAAAAACAACG